>CAMCZO010000048.1 GCA_945887955.1 Chitinophaga pinensis
ACAACATATTCGGTTACGGCCACAACAAGTAGTATGGTTGCTGGCTATGTTTTAAATTGTTTAGCATCAAATACAATTGGAGTAACCGTAAATCAAAACCCAACAGTAACAGCTACTTGTATTCGAACGTTAATATGCAGAGGCGAAACTACAAGTTTAACAGCTAATGGAGCATTTACATATAATTGGTTAGCACCATTACAAACTACAGGTTCAATAGTAGCAGTATCACCATATAGCACAACAAATTATACAATGATAGGAACAGATGCAAATGGATGTAAGGATACCACAAGCATTCAAATAAAAGTATCGGCCTGTGTTGGAGTAGGAGAATTAAATAATTTATCAGAATTAATTAAAATTTATCCAAACCCGAATAATGGAGAATTTGAAATTACCTCCAAAGGCATAGACATAGAATTAAAAATAATAAATGACTTAGGACAACTGGTAAAAATAATTAATTTGAATAAAATAAATAATTATGAAATTAAAGTAAATGAATTAAGTAATGGCGTTTATTTTGTTGTGGGTGTGAATGATACATATAAAATAAATCGAAAAATAATTATAATGAAATAATCTTTTTTAAGAATGTTATAGTTGTAGTCTGTTTAACAAATTAAATTCTAAAAATTATGATTTGTTAATTTAATTAAAAATAATTTGAGTTTCATAAAATAGTTTACTTTTCTCATCTCTCAACCGATTTACTAATAGGTGTAAGTACAGGAATTTTACTAGAGATTATGGTCAATATTTATAATGGTTGTTCATTAAAAATGTTATTTAGTTCAAATTTAACATTAACTAATCACGACTAAGATAATTATCCATTAATAGTGGTTTAGTATTTTCAAATATATTAGGTTTGAAAAAAGTATTTTTAATTATACCATCAGGTAAAAATATAACAATTGATATAACAAAGCAAAAATTGTTTATCATACTTCTATCATTACATTAAATAGTTTGATTCATGATTATAAACATACACATGGTAAAATTAATTTAATTGGCTTTGAAAATCATCGTCAGTTAAGCCATGCACCAACTTCTACTCGAATTTTGAAACGGAATTAATTTTTAAAGAACTTGCTTTGCATCAACTAAATATTTGATATTTTATTTCATAGTTTTTATCATTTATTTTTTTTGGATTTTAAGCAAGATGTTTTTAATAAATGAAATGTGCTAAGCACAAATATACTTGAATAGTTTTTTTTGTATATTTATTTTTTCCAATATAGACTATGATGGGACTCTGACAAGACAAACTAAATAAATATTAAGATGAAAAAAAATAATTTATTATTAATTATTGTTTGTGGGGTATTTTCTACAATTATGTCACAGCAAAATGATACTGTAAAAAAAGTTATACCTGAAAAAAACGCTTTAAAATTTAATATTAATGCAGAGGGCTCACATTATTTTCAAGCTACGTTTTTAAATCAAACCTGGCTTAGATTCAATCAGAGTAATGACGGGACTACTCTTTTTAATAAAAATGCACCCTCTACTTTTGATATTGGCTTGCGAAGAACACGCATACAATTATTTGGACAAATTACTGACCGAACCTTTGTTTATTTTCAGTTTGGACAAAATAATTTTAATAATGTGGCAGGTTATAATTCCTCTGGAACTGGTAATAGAAAAATTGCTGCTTTTTTTCACGATGCTCTTTGTGAATATAAAGTTACCAATGGTAATCAATTAAAAATTGGTGCGGGTTTAACAGTTTTAAACGGCTTGTCTCGATTTTCACAACCTTCAGTTGGCACTATTATGACCATGGATGTGCCTGTTTTTTTACAGTATTCGGTTGACCAAATTGATCAATTTGATCGTCGCTTATCAGTTTATGCTCGCGGTCAATTAGGTAAGTTGGATTATCGCCTGTATGTTTCTAATCCATTTCCCATTGGTTCTAATGGCTCAACTCCACCTGCTATTAGTAAAAATGCATCATTTGTTAATGTAGGCTCAATTTCAAACGGTCATGGACCAGGAATTAATAATCAGTATGGTGGATATTTTAGTTATAATTTATTTGACAATGAAGGGCACAACACACCGTATATGACAGGAACCTATTTAGGAACTAAAAAAGTTTGGAATGTTGCTTTGGGAGGCGTTTACCAAAAAGCAGCTACTTGGAATTTAACTGCCGATAACACAGGCGCTTTTAAAGATACTTCCTATAACAACATGATACATTTTAGCATTGAAACGTTTTTGGACATGCCGATAAATAAGGAGAAAGGTACCGCAATTAGTGCCTTTGGAGGTTATTACAACACAAATTATGGCAGTAATTATTTACGTTATAACGGCATTATGAATCCAGCAACATCTTCTACTGCTAATAATTTGCTGCAAAGTACTGCTTATGGAAATGCTATACCAATGTTTGGTACTGGCCAAGTTGGCTATGCACAGTTGGGTTTTTTACTACCTAAAAAATTATTAGGCGAAAAAAACGGACAATTAATGCCATATGTTAGTGGCCAGTATGCAGATTATACAGCTTTACAAAATAAAGTTATGTTGGTTTTTAATGCTGGACTTAATTGGCTTATTAAAGGACACCATTCAAAAATTTCTTTGGATTTTCAAAACCGACCAACTTATAATTTAGATGCAAATAAAGACGTTAAAATGGGTTCCAGGAAAAGTAGCTTTATTATACAATACCAAATTTTCTTTTAAAGAATTAATGTTTAAATAGTTATATAGAGCATAAATTTAAAATGGTAGATAAAAAAATATTAATTTAGAAATGAAAAACAATTTTTATGTTAAATTGATATTAAATAAATTTTTGTGCTGCTTACAAAATGATTTAATATTAAATAATTTCATTAATTTTGTTTCTTAATGAATAAAAGCAGGCTTATATTTATTTTTATATTTTTAACCGGAATGATTTTTACATTATTCCAATATATTCCAATTTTGGATGAAGAATGTTCCAGTTATTCCAAAGAATTATCAAAAAAATCAAATGAAACTAACAATTCTGAAGATGATGGAGAAGGCGATTCGGAAGATGAAATAACATTTGAATTTAGCTTAAATGATTTAGTTAAAATCTCCTGCCAGATTATTTCTTCCAACAAAATATATACTAAGAATAAAATTTACAATTGCTTAGTTGAAGATATAAAATCCCCCCCTCCTAAAATTTAATTTTTTCATCAGCTGTGTTATGTAATTGCATAATAATTGTTCTCATGTAAAAATTAATTATAAATGAATTCAAAATTTAGTATTTCTGATTTTAAATCAGGTGTTGTCGTTTTTTTAGTTGCACTACCATTGTGTCTAGGTATTTCTTTAGCTTGTGGTGTACCAATTTTCTCAGGAATTTTATCAGGAATTGTAGGTGGATTTATTGTTGCCATATTTAGCAGTTCAAAGTATAGCGTTTCTGGACCTGCTGCAGGATTAACAGCAATCGTAGTAACATCAATTTCTCAATTAGGCAGTTATGAAAACTTTTTAGCGGCTGTTTTTTTTGCAGGAATTGTTCAAATTATTTTTGGAATAATTAAAGCTGGCTTTATTAGTAATTTTATTCCAAATGCAGTTGTAAAAGGAATGTTAGCTGGCATTGGCATTATTTTAATTATAAAACAATTACCTCATTTTGTTGGATATGATGCTGATCCGGAGGGTGACATGTATTTTATTCAATCAGATGGCCATAACTCTATTTCTGACTTATATTATATGTTTAATTATATTACCCCAGGGTCTTTAATTATTGGCATTGTCTCTTTTTTACTTTTAATAATTTCAGAAAAACCGTTTTATAAAAATAATAAACTATTTTCTTTTATTCCTGGACCACTTTTGGTTGTGGGTTTTGGAATTCTTTTAAATGTTGCTTTTTCAGGATATTCATTTTTAAAAATCAGTTCAAAACACTTAGTTAACCTACCAAATATTAATAATTTTAATGATTTAAAAACAAATTTAATATTTCCTGATTTTAGTTTAATAAATAGTCAAGAATTTTGGATTATTGTTTTAACATTAGCTATTGTTGCAAGCATAGAAACTTTATTAAGCTTTGAAGCAATCGACAAATTAGTTCCACAAAAAGGATCTGTAAATTCAAATAAAGAATTAATTGCTCAAGGTATCGGAAATAGTATTTCAGGTTTAATAGGAGCTCTGCCTCTTACCTCTGTTATTGTTAGAAGTTCGGCCAATATTAATGCAGGTGCTAAATCAAAATTGTCTGCTATTATTCATGCTTTATTATTAATGCTAAGCGTTTTATTTATTCCGTTTATATTAAGATTAATTCCTAATTCTGCCTTAGCAGTAATATTAATAATGATTGGTTATAAATTAGCCAATATTTCATTATTTAAATCTCAGTATAAAGCGGGTATTGATCAGTTTTTACCATTTATTTCCACCATACTTTTTATGCTCTTTACCGACTTATTAAAAGGAGTTTCGTTAGGTTTATTTATTGCAATTATTTTTATTCTTAAACAAAGTTATAAAATGCCATTTAAAGTTATTGAAGAACAAATTGATGGAAGACTAAATGTTTTTATTAAACTTTCACAAAATGTAACTTTTATTACAAAAGGAAAGTTTATTGAGTTATTTAAAAGCATCCCTGATGGTGCAGAAGTTCATATTGATGGAGGAAGAACAAGATTTATTGATAAAGATATACTCGAAATAATTCACAACTATAAAGATTCTAGTTCAGTACATAAAATAAATTTAGTTTTAGAAGAATTTAAAGAAGATTAATAAATAAAAAAAAACTAATTAACATTAAAAAATATAAATAAAAATGAATGATTCATACAACAAACTTATACAAGGAAACAAATTATTTTCTGACAACAAAACTTTAAAAGAACCAGATTATTTTAAAAATCTTTCGCTTGGTCAAACACCAGAATATTTATGGATAGGTTGTAGTGATAGTCGGGTTCCTGCAAACGAAATTACAAGCACTCAAAGTGGTGAAGTTTTTGTTCACCGTAATATTGCTAATTTAGTTGTGCATACTGATTTAAATTTATTAAGCGTTGTAGAATACGCAGTTCGTTTTTTAAACGTTAAACATGTTATTGTTTGTGGTCATTATGGGTGTGGTGGTATTAAAGCTGCTATGAGCGATAAAACTTATGGATTTGTTGATAGTTGGCTCACAAATATTAAAGATGTCTTTCATCAAAACGAAAAACAATTAATGGAAATAGAGGATGAAGAAAAGAGAAGTGATCGTTTAACTGAATTAAATGTTATTCAGCAAGTTCGAAATTTAGCCAAAACATCCATTATCCAACAAGAATGGAAAAAGAGGCCTTTGCACTTGCATGGATGGGTTTATGGCATAAATAACGGATTGATAAAAGATTTATCTGTTATTCATAATGGAAAGGAAGACATTGATCCCATTTATAGATTCAATTTTTAATTTATTTTTTATAAGTTAAATAATCCCAAAACTTAACAGGATAGCTGTATATCTTAAAACTTTGTAACTTTGCGTTTTAAATTTTTTAAGATTGAAAATCCTATTTTATTATATTAAACAACATAAAAAACTATTAATAATTGCTTTGGTTTTAGCATCTATTAATCAATGTTTTTCGCTATGCGATTCTATTATTACCGGTAAATTAATTAATAAATTTAGTGCGCCTCATATCGAAGATTCTAATTCTAGATATTGGTTTATTGGCGCTACTTTTTCTGAATTCACCAAAAATATTTTATTCTTTTTAGGTTTATCCATTGGAGCTGCTTTTATGTCTCGAATAGCTAAAAATTTTCAAGATTATTTTACAAACATTATTATTCAGCGAACTTCTGCACATATGTATACAGATGGGATAAAAAAAGCTTTATCATTACCTTATAAAGACTTTGAAGATCAGCGTAGCGGAGAAACATTGGGTAAACTCCAAAAAGTAAAATCAGATACTGAAAAATTTGTTACTCTTTTTATAACTTTAGTATTTCAATCTCTAATAGGCATTATTTTTGTTTTTATTTATGCCATTAATATCCATTGGTTATTGGGGCCAATGTATTTGGCTACTGTACCAATTATTGCAAGTATTAGCTCTTTTTTAGGAAAAAAAATAAAAATTATTTCTAAACAAATTTTAGGCGAAACAACCTCCTTATCAGGTGCTACAACTGAATCGCTTCGAAATATAGAATTGGTAAAAAGTTTAGGTTTAATTGATCAAGAAGAAAAAAGATTAAACAATACAACTTTAAAAATATTAAGTTTAGAATTAAAAAAAGTAAGATTAATACGTTCTTTAAGCTTTATTCAAGGAACTACTGTTCATTTGGTAAGAACAGCATTGATTTTTACACTTTACTGTTTTGTTTTTAATGGGGTTATTAAAGTAGGCGACTTAATTACATTAATGTTTTTTTCATTTTTTATTTTTAACCCACTTCAAGAATTAGGGAACGTTATAACTGTTTATAACGAAACTAAAGTAAGTATGGATAATTTTGGAAATTTAATGAATTCCGAATCTGAGCCAATTCCATTAAACCCAAGTTTTTTAGGGGAAATTAAACAGGTTTCTTTTCAAAATTTATCCTTTGGTCATTTAACAAATAATGGTTTTGCTGTTAAAAATATTAATATCAACATTAACGCTGGAGAAACTATTGCTTTTGTAGGCCCCAGTGGAAGTGGAAAAACCACTTTAGTTAAATTAATTTTGGGATTATATAAACCCAATGTAGGCAAAGTATTATATAATAATATTGAATCTACTAACATTAATTTAATTGAATTACGAATGCAATTGGGTTTAGTTTCTCAAGATTCTCAATTATTTAGTGGTTCAATTAAAGATAATTTATTATTTGTTAAGCCTTCGGCTACTGATGATGAAATTATAGATGTTTTGAAGAAAGCAGCTTGCGATAATTTATTAAACAGAACTTCCGAAGGTATTTATACAACAATAGGTGAGGGCGGAATTAAATTGAGTGGAGGAGAAAAACAACGCTTATCAATTGCAAGATCATTATTAAGAAAACCAAAACTATTAATTTTTGATGAAGCAACTTCTGCCCTAGATTCTTTAACTGAAGAAGAAATTTCTGAAACCATAAGATCCTTAAGTGTCAATAAAACTCAAATTACCATTTTAATTGCACATCGTTTATCAACTATAATGCATGCTGATAAAATTTTTGTTCTTGAAAAAGGAGAAATTATTGAACAAGGTTTACATCAAAATTTATTAGATGAAAAAGGCTTGTATTACGCCATGTGGAGACAACAAATTGGTGAAAGAAAAAAATAAATAATAGTTTATGGTAAAATTATTCTACCCATAACACCATTCCTTTTAAGTATTCGCCTTCCGAAAAATAAGGCGTTACCGGATGATCAGCTGGTTGATACAAGTAATGAAGAATTTTAATGTTTCTTCCTGCTTCAATGGCAGCAGCCGTAATTGTATTATAAAACAACATTTTATCTATCACGCCACTGCAACTAAATGTAAATATTATTCCATTTTTTTTTATTAATTTAATAGCAGTTGCATTTAATCTTTTATAAGCAGTAACTGCATTATGTTTGCTGTCTCTGCTTTTAGCAAAAGCAGGAGGATCAAGAATAATTACATCGTAACTATTTTTTTTATCTTTCAAAAATTCAAAAGTGTCTTCAACAAAACATTGATGATTATGTACATCATTAATTCTAATATTTTCTTCACACAAATTAATTGCTCCTTGACTCACATCAACTGAATCAACTTTATTAGCGCCTGATTTTGACGCATAAACAGAAAATCCTCCAGTGTACGAAAATGTATTTAATACTGATTTGTTTTTACAGTATTTACCAAGAAGTTTTCTATTATCTCTTTGGTCTATAAAAAAACCTGTTTTTTGGCCATTAATAAAATCAATTTTAAAAACATGGTTATTTTCTTTCACTAAAACATCTTCAGTTTCAATGCTGCCAAATAAAAAACCATTTTTAGTTTTTTCAGTAAAATGTTTAGAAATTGTTTCGGAACTTTTGTCGTAAATACTTTTTAATTCAGTCCCTAAAACTCGAATAATGGCATTAGAAATATTTTCTTTTTGAATATATACTCCCCACGAATGAGCTTGAAAAACAACATGTCCATCGTAATAATCTAAAATTAAACCTGGCGCACCATCGCCTTCTCCAAAAAATAAACGACAAACATTAGTGTTTTCATTTAATATATTTAACTGTATTCTGTATTGATAGGCTTTATTTATTTTTTCAAACCAAAAATTTTCGTCTATTATAGTTTTTACAAAAGAGATTATCCTAACAGCAATACTTCCTCCGGCATAATAGCCCATTCCCAAAAAATCTAATTTATTGGAGTATACTTCAACTAAATCGCCATCTTTTAAATACTGATCTTTTTTTGCAATGGCCCCCGAAAAAACCCAGGGATGAAAACGAAGTAATGAAAATTCTTTTCCTTTATTTAATATAATTTGAGAATAGGTCATGATTTATTTAGCAACAAATTTAAGCTTTCTTTTTTGGAACACCGACTTAGAATTTTGAAGCTAAAATTATAACAGTAATATGAAAATAGTATTATTTAAAATCGAATTTGTTTAAGTTAAATTAATACTATATTTTAGCTTTCTATCACTTATACTAATTATGGAAAATTCTATCGAAAAAAAAGGTCATCCAAAAGGATTGTATTTTTTATTTTTTACTGAAATGTGGGAACGTTTTAGTTATTATGGAATGAGAGCTATTTTCATTCTGTTTATGACTAAAATATTACTTTTAAAAGATTCTGATGCTTCTGAAATTTACGGAAGTTATACTGGATTGGTTTATTTAACACCTTTATTAGGTGGTTATTTATGTGATAAATTTTTAGGAAACAGGCGGAGTATAATTATTGGAGGTTTATTGATGGCAATTGGTCAGTTTTTTATGTTTTTAAGCGCTTCTGCAGGTTCTGAAGGCGGTATTGCAATTATGTGGCTAGGTTTAACTTCTATAATTATTGGTAATGGTTTTTTTAAACCAAATATTTCTACGATGGTTGGTCAATTATATCCTGCAGGCGATAGAAGAATTGATAGCGCATTTACAATATTTTATATGGGGATAAATTTAGGAGCTTTCTTTTCTCCATTAGTTTGCGGATCAATGGATTTTAAATGGGGATTTTTAGCGGCTTGTATTGGAATGATAATTAGTTTAATTTGTTTTATAATTTATCAAAAGCAATATTTAATATCTGAAGAAGGTAAAGAAATTGGATTGCCAGTTAAAAAACTAAATTTTCAAAGTATATTATTAATAGCAGGTTCAATAGGCATCGTATTTTTTATGTTAAATTTTAAACAAATGTTTAAAAATAATATTGATGTAATAAGCTACTTTATATATGGCGCAATGATTGTGATGCCTATTATTATTTTAACAGATAAAAGTTTATCTAAAATTGAACGAAACAGAATAATTGTAATCTTTATTTTAGCCTTTTTCGTTATCTTCTTTTGGGGCGCTTTTGAACAAGCTGGTGCATCATTAACACTTTTTGCTGATAGACAAACCGAAAGAACCCTATTTGGTTGGGATATGCCAGCATCTTATTTTCAATCTATTAATCCATTAGCAGTTATTTGTTTAGCACCTGTATTTACTTTATTATGGGCTTTTCTGTATAAAAAAAGATTAGAACCTTCATCGCCTTTTAAAATGGCTTATGGTTTGGCTTTAGTTGCTCTTGGTTATATCGTTATTGCTTTTGCAGTAAAAGGTTTAGGCCTCAATGAAAAAGTAAGTATGTGGTGGTTAGTTTCTTTGTATATTATCCACTCAATGGGCGAATTATGTTTGTCACCTATTGGTTTATCTATGGTTTCTAAGTTAGCTCCATTACGCTTATCCTCTCTAATGATGGGAACATGGTTTTTAGCTAATGCGGCTGCTAATAAATTTGCTGGTACCTTAAGTGCTTTAATTCCTCCTTCGGGCGATTTAGATAAATCAAAGCCTCTTATTTATCCTAATTTTGCAGGTTTTAGCATAACTAATTTATATGAGTTTTTTATGCTTTTTATTATAATGACAGGTATTGCAGCTGGCATTTTATTTGTTTTAAGTTCATGGTTGCAAAAAATGATGAATGTTGATCATGTAGAAGTGATACCTGATTTAGATAGATAATATTTATTAAAATATTTCATTACCTTCAAACCTACAAGAATTTTCTTGTAGGTTTTTTTTTAAGAATGGAACAATATAAAAACATAGAAGATATTCAAAATTTTAAAGGTAAATACCCTAAACAACTTTGGTATTTGTTTTTTTCTGAAATGTGGGAACGTTTTAGTTTCTATGGTATGCGTGGGATGCTTGTTTTCTTTATGGTTGATCAATTGTTACTTAATGAAGTGGATGCTAATCTTCAATATGGTGCTACTCAAGCCTTTGTTTATGCATTTACATTTATTGGAGGCATTTTTGCAGACAAAATTTTAGGTTTTCGAAAATCTTTATTTTGGGGTGGATTATTAATGATTGTTGGAAGTTTTATTCTTGCCCTTAATCCAAAAGAGTTTTTTTTTATTGGCATTGGCTTTAATATTATAGGTACTGGATTTTTTAAACCTACAATTTCTACCATTGTTGGTAATTTATATAAGCCAGGAGATAGCCGAACAGATGCTGGGTTTTCTTTATTTTATGCTGGTGTTAATTTAGGCGCATTATTAGGTGGCTATTTATGTATAGCAATTGGAAAAGGAGCACTTTTTCAAAGCTATATTCCTTCTAATTTATCTTGGAATGTAGCATTTGGTATTTCAGCAATTTTTATGGTTGTTAGTTTAGTAACTTTTGAATGGACAAAAAAAAGTTTGGGACTTATTGGTATTTCTCCACTTTTAAAATTTGAACCAAAAAAACGTAAAACATTTGAATTTATTACCTATTTATGCTCTTTAGCATTAATTCCAATTATTATTTTGATGGTTTCAAATTCACAATATACTGATGTGTTTATGTTTATTATTGGACCATGTTCTCTTTTATATCTGTTTTACGAAATGCGAAATTTTTCATTGAATGAAAATAAAAAATTAATGGCCGCACTTATTTTTATTTTGTTTTCTATTTTCTTTTGGGCATTTTTTGAACAAAGCGGAGGCTCTTTAAGTTTATTTGCAGCAAATAATTTGAACGATTCAATTGCAGGCATAAAACTTGATCCTAATGGGGTAAATAATTCTGCAAATTCTTTATTTGTTATAATTTTTGCATCTTTATTAGGTGTTTTTTGGATTTGGATGAATTCAAGAAAAATTGAACCGAACACGATTGTTAAATTTGGACTTGCTTTTATTTTTTTAGCACTCGGTTTTTATGTCTTTTATTATACCAAATTTTTTGCTGATGTTAATGGAAGAACTTCTTTAAACCTGTTTACTTTTGGTTGGTTTATTATTACATTCGGAGAATTATGTTTATCTCCAATTGGGATGTCTATTATGACAAAACTTTCTCCTCAAAAAACTCAAGCCGTATTAATGGGAATGTGGTTCTTGGCTAGTGCTTATGGTCAATATTTTGCTGGATTACTAGGTGCTAATATAGCTAGCGCTTCAGAAAAAGCTACAAATTTAGAAAAATTAAATATTTATGCTGATGGATATAAACAATTAGCCATTTACGCATTAATTTTAGGTGTAATTTTAATTATTATTTCTCCATTGGTTAAAAAATTAATGGCTGAAGTAAAATAAATTTAAAATGCAATGTCTGAAAGAGCATCTTTGCTTTTTTCAAATTTAAAAATAAAACCTTCTTTTTTTATTTTTTCATTACTTATTTTTAAGCCTTCCGTTACAACACAAGCTCCTTCGCCCATTACAAATTTTAATATACTTGAGGGTAAAGCTGGAATAAAAAATGGACGATTTAAACTTTTTGCTAATAATTCAGAAAATTCTTTATTATTTATTATTTCACTTGCAACTGCATTGTAAACACCATCTAATTGTTCATTAAACAAGGTATAAACAAATAATCTGGCAATATCATCAATGTGTATCCAAGGAAAATTTTGTTTGCCCGAACCTATTGCTGCTCCAATTCCTAGTTTAAATGGAAGTGCCATTTTTGGATATGCTCCTGAATTTTTGCTTAATACTATTCCAGTTCTTATGATAACTGTTCTAATTCCTAATTTTTTAATTGATTCATAACTTTTTTCCCATAAAACACAGCTTTCTGAATAAAAATTCTCTCCAGGTAAATTAGTTTCGTAAACTAGGTTATCGCTTTGTTTTGCGCCATAAAAGCCTGTGGCACTGCATCCAATAAAACTTTTTAATTTAATTGATTTTTTTTCTAATACCTTATAAATTAATTCACAACTTTTGACTCGCGAATCTATAATCTCTTTTTTGTAAGAAGCTGTCCATCGTTTATCAACAATACCTGATCCGGCGAGATGAATGATGTGATCAATTCCTTCAAATGCTGTTTCATCGATTATTCCATTATTTGGATCCCAAATGTGTTTTTTAACTCCATTCCAACTTCCACCTTCTCTGCTTAACCAGGCCACATTATGATTGGATTCTATTAATAATTTAGAAATATGTCTCCCAATTAAACCACTTCCGCCACTAATTAATATCTTTGACATATTAATTTAACATTTTAAACTACTAAATGTTTATGATTTTTGATATTCATATATTTATTTGCACGAATCAACGTTCTGGTATAGAAAAATTAAGCTGTGGCGAAGCTCATGGCTTAGAATTAGTCACTGAGTTTAAAAAACAATTAAAAGATTTAAATATTAATTTAAAAATACGTGTTAATAGAAGTGGTTGTTTAGGCATTTGTAATTTAGGCCCAACTATAGTTATTTATCCCGAAGGAACTTATTATGTTGACGTAAAAAAAGAAGATGTTAACGAAATTATCAGTTCGCATATTGTAAATCGAATTCCTTTAGAACGTTTATTGTTAAAAGAATGGAAGAAATAGATTTAAATACACAGTTAATAGAAATTGATTTATTTAATTTGTTTAAAATACAAATAAAAAAAGATTTTGAAACTTGTGGATTGGACGTGAATTTTATTAATGATCTACCTTCAGATTTTTTTAAATTAAAAGCAATATTTATAAATCAATTACAACCATTATTTATAAATAAAATGGCTTTATCTAATTTATTAAATAGAATAGATATAAGCGAAACGCAATTAAATAATTATCAAGTAAAGAAAATCTCGTTTTCTTTTGAAGAAATTATTGCAGAACTGATTATTAAACGTACCCTTCAAAAAGTAATTTTAAAAAAACGATTTTCTTAACATGGATAGTCTCATCAGAATAGGAACGGTAAACGATTTGCCACAGGTTTTAAATTTAATTAAAGACTTAGCCGCATTTGAAAATGAACCCAATGAAGTTGAAGTTACCATAACTGAGATGCAAAATTGGGGCTTTGGAAAAGATAAAATTTATGATTTTTTTGTTATGGAAATCGATAATAAAATAATTGGCTTAGCTCTTTATTATTTTAAATATTCAACGTGGAAAGGAAAATGTTTATTTCTTGAAGATATTATAGTAAAAGAAAATGTTCGAAATAAAGGTTATGGAAAAAAACTTTTTAATGCTGTTGTCGAAGTTGCAAAAAATACTGGGGTTAAAAGAATGGAGTGGCAAGTGTTAGATTGGAACAAAAATGCTATCGAATTTTATAATAAATATCAGGCGAACTTAGATTCAAAATGGATTAATTGTAAATTAAATTATTCTCAAATCCAATCCATGTAAATAAATATTATTTGATTAATTTTTAATTGAGTATTTTTGTTAAGTTTATGTAAACAAGCTATGAGCGTAAAAACATTAGGGCAATTTATTATTGAAAAACAAACAGATTTTCCTTTTTCTAAAGGCGAATTATCTAGACTTTTAGCAGACATTAGCATTGCAGCTAAAATTGTAAACAGAGAAGTTTCTAAAGCAGGTTTGGTTGATATTTTAGGCGAAACAGGAAAGGTTAATATTCAAGGGGAGCGCGTAAAAAAATTAGATGTTTTTGCTAATGAACAATTTATTGCTGCTTTTAAAGCTGGTGGTGAAGTTTGTGCAATTGCTAGTGAAGAAAATGACGATATAATTTCAATTAATACCGATATTTCTAAAAACGCTAAATATGTTATTGCAATAGACCCTTTGGATGGATCTTCTAATATTGATGTGAATGTTTCTATTGGTACAATTTTTTCTATTTATCGTCGGGTAAGTTTAAAAGGTGCTGGGGTATTAGAAGATTTCATGCAACGTGGTACCGATCAAGTAGCAGCTGGATATATTATTTATGGCTCTAGTTGTATGCTAGTTTATACAACCGGAAAAGGAGTTAATGGATTTACTTTAGACCCAAGTATTGGAGAATTTTGCTTGTCTCATCCTAATATTCAAACACCTAAAAAAGGCAATGTTTATTCTATTAATGAAGGAAATTATTTACATTTTCCAGATGGCATAAAAAAATATTTAAAATTTTGTCAAGAAGAAGATGAATTATCTAATAGACCCTACTCGTCTCGTTACATTGGATCAGGAGTTGCAGACATTCACCGTAATTTAATTACCGGGGGCATTTATATTTACCCCACTACTACTAAATCACCCAATGGTAAATTACGTTTATTGTATGAATGTAATCCTTTGGCTTTTATTCTAGAACAAGCTGGAGGTAAAGCATCTACAGGTGGGAAACGAATTATGGAATTACCAATTACAGAATTACATCAGCGCACACCTTTATTTTTGGGTAGTTCCGAAATGGTTGATGTTGCTCAAGATTTCATGACAAAGTATTCGTCTGATTTAATTTAACGAACACCTGTTTTACTTTCTGCCTTAATATCACAAGATGTTTTTATTGCCTTAAGTGTTACTTTAATTTCACAATCTAAAGGCTGAAGATTGATAATTTTAACTGTACTATCGGGCATGTTAATATTTACTGACGATTTATAACTTTTAGGCCCATCAAATGTAAAAGGTTCTTTAAAATAATCTTCTAAATGAATATTTTTTATGTGTATTTTCTTTTTAAGAAACATGGTATAAAGTTCAAATACAGCTTGTGTAATTTTAATGGTAATTTTATCTGTTTTATTATTGTAATCTATTTTTACTTGACCTGGTACTTTTGATTTGTATGTAAATGGCCCAACTTTAACTTCTGCATCACAATTGAATTGACTACTATCAGCCATAAAAAGTATTCTTGCATTATTAATTTTCCAAAAGTAATCGCCTTTAATAATGCCAAAAACTTCATATTCACTTTTACCATTTATTTCACCAATAGCAGTAAAAACTTTGTTTACAGCTTTTTCACTTAAAATAAAAACTAAATCATTCTTATTCTGTGAATGAACACTCTGTAACAAAATGAAATAAAAAACAAGTAATAAATAGAATAGACGCATTTTAAAAAAGGATATCAAAATTATTTTTTGTATTAACAAACAAAATTTAGTAAGTTTTATTAATTTAAAAGTATCATTAATTTTTTATACTTAGATTTATTTTTATTTTTTATGTCTCAACGCCCAAAAATTCTAATAACAAACGACGATGGCATTTCTGCGCCTGGTATCATCTTTCTATCAAAAGTAGCCTCTGCTTTTGGCGACATTATAGTGGTTGCACCAGATAAGCCTCAAAGTGGAATGGGACATGCCATTACAATTAATTCAACAATACGCATTCAAAAGACTAATTATCATCAGTCTAAAATAGAATATTCTTGTAGCGGAACCCCAGTTGATTGTGTAAAAATGGCAGTCAATCATATTTTAGATCAAAAACCCGATTTAATTTTAAGTGGAATTAATCATGGAAGCAATAGTTCTATAAATGTAATTTATAGTGGAACAATGAGTGCAGCAATTGAAGGCGCCTTAGAAGGAACTCCAAGTATTGGATTTAGTTTGTGCGACTATTCATTAGAAGCAGATTTCTCTCAAGCAGAACAGTTAATCAATCAAATTATTTCTAATGCCCTCACTCATAAAATGCCTAATGGTATTTGTTTAAATGTTAATATTCCAAATATAAATTCAAGCCAATTAAAAGGAATAAAAGTAGTTCGCCAAACTAAAGGAAATTGGGTTGAGCGTTTTGAAGAAAGACAAGATCCATATGGAAGAAATTATTATTGGTTAACTGGCGAGTTTGTTAATTTTGAAACTGATGCTGTTGATACCGATGAATGGGCTTTATCTAATGGATTTATTTCAATTGTTCCAACTCAAGCAGATTTAACTGCTCACCAAACTATTAAACAGCTAAAATATTTTGAAGTATGATGAATTGGACTGAAAAATTAGATTCTTTTTGGAAAGGACTTGTTATTGGTCTAGCTTTTCCAGTAGTCATTTATTTTATATACTGGTTGTTTTTTCATCATCAAATCCCCTTAACTTTTCATATCCAAAGAATGATACAATTCTCTATGCTAAGCAATTTGATAAAAATTTGTGGAATAGGTAATTTGTTATTATTTTATTTTGGAATATCAAAAAAACTCGACAATTTTAGTAAAGGCATTATTTTAAGTGTTTTAATCTACGCCGCTTTGGTAGCCTATGTAATGTATTATCTAGAACCAAATGTTATTTAATGAAGTATTATTTTATAGCTGGCGAACCAAGCGGTGATCTTCATGCTAGCAATTGCATGAAAGAAATCTTAAAATTAGATTTAGATTCTCAATTTGCTTTTACTGGTGGAGATTTAATGCAAAAGGTAAGTGGTTTAGCTCCAATTATTCATATTCAACAAATGGCTTTTATGGGATTTGTTGATGTTTTAAAAAACATTTTTATTATTAAAAATAATTTTAAAATTGTTAAAGATTCGATCTCAAAATTTAAACCCGATGTATTAATTTTAGTCGATTATCCTGGTTTTAATTTACGAATGGCGAAATGGGCTTTTAAAAAAAAAATCAACGTTAATTATTATATTTCACCTTCTGTATGGGCATGGAAAGAGAGTAGGGTAGAACAAATTAAAAAATATACTAATAAGCTTTTTGTGATTCTTCCTTTTGAAGAAGATTTTTATAAAAAACATAATCACAAGGTATATTTTGTTGGTCATCCTTTAATAGATGCTATAAATCAACAAAAACCTAATTTTAAATCAAAAGCTAATTTTATTCTAGAGAATAAATTATCTAAAAAACCTATTATTGCAGTTCTTCCCGGAAGTCGCATTCAAGAAATTGAAAGAATGTTATCAATAATGATTCAAGTCGCTTCTCATTTCACAGATTATCAATTTGTTTTTGCTGGTAGCTCTAATTTATCAAAAAAATATTTCAGTGATTTAGAAAAACATGATATTAAAGTTGTTTTTAATCAAACTTACGAATTAATGTCTTATGCTCAAGCAGGCATTATCAAATCAGGTACATCAACCCTAGAAAGCGCCCTATTTAATCTTCCTCAAGTTGTTTGTTATAAAACTGGTGCACTTTCTTTTTTAATAGGAAAACGTTTAGTAAATCTAAAATTTATTAGTCTGGTTAATCTTATAATGAATAAACTTGTTGTTAAAGAATTAATTCAAAATGATTTTACAGTAAAAAACATTTCTGATGAATTATTTAAATTACTTAATAATCAAGATTACAGAAACATCATGATCAACAATTATAATCAATTACAAATAAAATTAGGTGGCGATGGTGCCTCTAAAAGAATTGCCGAAACTATCGTATCAGATTATAAAACCGCTTATTGAAATGATTAAATTAAAGTATTTTACCTTCTTGATTTTAGTGTTTTTTTTTAATTTTATCTCTCCAAGATCTTTTTATAGCTCTATCGAAAAGTTACAAATTCGAATTTTTGCGCACTTAAAAATTCATTCTTTTCAATGGTCTGCTATTTCTAAATCATATAAACTAATAGCCGATAATTCACCTTTAGAATTTAACCTATCAAATTTTAATTTATTTATAAAAGGCGATAGCATAGAAATAAAAGAAAAAGATTTTGTATTAGGAACTTTTAAACAAATTAATTTCCTTGGGGATTCTAATGATGAATTTAAAATTAAACTAACTCAACCTGATAGAAAAATTCGGACCTATCAAAATAATTTAACCTGTTCTGTTGTTAATGGTTCTATTGTTTTAATCAATAATATAGATTTAGATAATTATGTTGCGGGTGTTACCGAAGCCGAAGCTGGCTCAAAATCTAATCTTGAGTTTTACAAAGTTCAAACAATTTTAGCACGAACTTTTGCTCTAGCGCATATTAACAAACATCAAGCGGAAGGATTTTATTTGTGCGATCAAGTGCATTGCCAAGCTTATCATGGTAAACCCCGCGATTCTAAAATAATTCTGGCCATTCAAGAAACTAAAGGAAAAGTTGTAGTTGACGATAATTTAAATTTAATTATTGCTGCTTTTCATAGTAATAGTGGGGGACAAACTGCTAATAGCGAAGATGTGTGGGGATCAAAAACTTCTTATTTAAAAAGTATTGTTGATACGTTTAGTATCCAAATGCCTAATTATAATTGGGAACGAAAAATGTTAACAGAAGATTGGTTAAGTTATTTAAAATTAAAATTCAACTACCCTTCAGATTCGATAATGGCTCGTGATGTCGCATTAAATTTTACACAAGATAATCGAAAAGTATATTTAGAATTTAATAATTTAAAAGTGCCCTTAAAAACTATTCGCCTCGATTTACAATTAAAATCTACTTTTTTTAATATAACTAAATTAAATAATGATAGTGTTTTATTTAAAGGTAAAGGATTCGGGCATGGCGTCGGTATGCCTCAAGAAGGTGCAATGAAAATGGGGAAATTGGGTTATTCTTATTTAGATATTTTAGATTTTTATTTTAAAAACATTCAAATTATCGATCTACAAAAACTTGATTTTTTTAAAGACGAATAATTTTTTTTTATAAATAATTTTAATAAATTTACTTTAAATTTATTCGCTATGAAAAAACATTTACTCTTTTTTTTGATATCAATATCATTTACTATTCAGTCAGTATCTCAATGTTCAATTAATACTAATCCTACTAACGATTGTTCTTGGGGAGATCAAATAAATGCATTTACTTTAAATGCAATAAGTCCTGGCGGTGCTAATTCTGGTTGTGGCGCAAATGGTTATAATGCTTTTAACACTCCCGTTTGGAGTTTAACTCAGGGATTCACTTATACTTGGTCAGCTATTGTTGGATCTAATACATATAATCAAGGCTTTTCTATTTGGATTGATTTAAATAACGATGGTTTTTTAGCTGCTAATGAACAAGTAGCGGTTTCTGGCTCTCCAGCTCAAAGTCATTCAGGTTCCTTAATAATTCCAATTGGAGCAACTCCTGGTACGAACAGAAAAATGCGTATCATGTGTGCTTATGTTACAAATCCGAGTGGCGCTAATGCTTGTACAAGTAATTTAGGTTCTTTCGGAGAAACTGAAGATTATTTGGTAAATATTGTTCCATCATGCAGTATTAGTTTAATTCCTTCTTCAAACCCAATATGTTTAGGATCATCCGTTACTCTAACAACCAATGCCGCTAGTGGTATTTTATGGAATACAGGTGGAAATCTTAATTCTATTGTAGTAAGTCCAACAGCAACTACAGTATATTCTGTATCAGGAACAAGCACAGCCGCTTGCATAGCGGCAAATATTGTTACAGTAACCGTTCAAAATTCTTCTATAAGTGCATCTTCTTCAACTAACGCAGTTTGTTTAAGTAATACTGTTACTTTAACTGGATCTGGAGCTAATACTTATACCTGGTCTGGTGGCGTTTCTAATGGAGTTCCTTTTTCTCCATTAATTACTTCAATGTATACATTAACTGCAACCAACGCTTGTGGCACCTATTCAACAACTCGAACCGTTTCTGTTTCAGCATTACCTGTTGTAGCAATCTCTTCTTCCTCGGCAGTATGTGCAGGAAATGTAGCTACTTTATCTGCAGGTGGCGCAAGTTCTTATACCTGGATGCCCGGAAATATTATTGGTGCAAATGCAATTATTAGTCCATTAGCCACCACAATATATACAGTTATTGGTATAAACGGTCCTTGTGGTGGAATTGCAAACATTACCGTAATTGCCAATCCCAACCCAACAGTAACAACCTCTGCAAGCAATTCAATTATTTGCGCCGGAGCACAAGTAACATTAACTGCATTTGGGGCAAGTACTTATACCTGGCAATCTGGCCCGACAGTGAGCTCAAGTTTAGTTGTTAGTCCAACAGCACCAACAGCCTATCAGGTAAGCGGAACAAACTCTTTAGGTTGCACCTCTAATTCTACCCAAGTGGTACTCGTAAATCCAAGCCCTATTATTAATGTAATAGCAAGCGAGACTTTAATTTGCGCTGGAGGCTCATCTACCTTAACAGCTTCTGGAGGCAGTAATTATACTTGGAATTTTGGACCAACTACAGCTGCAGTAGTAGTTAGTCCAACAGCAAACACAGTTTATTCAGTTACAAGTGCAGGAGCAGGATGCAATTCTACCCAAACCGTAAGTGTAAATGTATTTACCCAAACCTTAACGGTAAGTAATTCAACAGCCATTTGCATAGGAAGTTCAGTTACCTTGAATGCATCTGGAGGAACCACCTATTTATGGAGTAATGGCGGAACAGGATCAAGTATATTTGTTTTTCCGAGTGTAAGTACATTATATACAGTAAGTGCTGTAACAGTAATAAATAACATGTCTTGCAATAGCACCGGATCAGTTAATTTAACAATCAATCCAAACCCAACCGTAACAGCGGTATTAACTAGAAGTGTAATTTGTAGAGGCGAGTCTACGATATTAACTGCCAATGGGGCAAATACCTATGTATGGAATAATACAGCAACAACACAAAGTTTTGCAATTAATCCAATCATCAACACGAATTACACGGTAACAGGAACCAATTTAAATGGATGTAAAGGAACAGCAACTGTTCAGATAAAAGTAAATACATGCACAGGCATTAGCGAATTAAGCAATCAAAATGGATTAAGAATTTATCCTAATCCAAACAATGGAGAGTTTACTATTGAATTACTTAGTGCAAACAATACTTACATAACAATTACAAATGTATTAGGGCAAATAATTAAAACACAAAAAGCAGAATTAACGAATAAGATTAATATCAATGCATTTGATAAAGGGGTGTATTTTATCAGTGTAATAGAAAATAATCAATCTGTTTACAGAGGAAGTATGATTAAAGAGTAATGATTAAATAAAATTATTTTATAAAAAAAACCTCGATAAAATTATCGAGGTTTTTTTGTAGCTGTTCTCGATACAAAAATTCAAAGAGGCAGAATTTTTTAACGAACAGACACTTCGCTTCGTTGTATTTGCTTCTTTGCAAATATTATCGAGAAGATGTTTTAATGTGTTCTCGATACAAAAAATTAAAGAGTCCCTAACTTATTCCGAGCTAAAAGTCTTATTATCAATTAAATAAAATTCAATAACAATCAAATGATCATATTTGTAAATTTGAAATTAACGTTCTTTTTCAAAATAAATTAGGTTTTTGTTAATAAGTTGTTTATATTTGTGCTTCTTCTTTAGAAGATTGTATATCTCTCAGTTTGTAACACCTTAATTGCAATTCGAAAAATT
>CAMCZO010000049.1 GCA_945887955.1 Chitinophaga pinensis
AATCAATCTCCAAATTTATTTTCACGTTCGTACAATGTTTCAAATAATACTTGGACAGGTATTAAAGATTTTTCGTCTTGTAACATTAGTACAGCTGGTAAAATTATTTTCCCACATTTAGCCACAGAGGTTTTAGAGCCTGTAGCAAATACTTATCAAATGGCTTCGGTTTATGCTGAATTTTCAACTGTTGCCAATGATCCAACTCTAATTTCAAATTTCAATTTTTTAAATAATACTACTTTTTCTTCAACAGATTATACTTTTTCTCCACCTGCCCTTGTTGTTTCTATACTTCAAGGTAGTAATTTATTATTATGTCCAAATAGTACTCTTATTGCTACAGTAAGTGGACCTCCAGGCCAATCTCTCTGGAGTAATGGCGCTACCACAAATACATTGGCAATATCAAGTGGAACCATAAGTTTATATACCGTTACTGCTCAAGTAAATTGTAATGTAGGAACGGCATCCATCTCTGTAACTAATTTAACATTAAATGCATCGGCACAAAGTCCATCTGTGTGTTCTGGGAATTCAATTACATTATCAGTTACCGGAAATGCTAATGCATACACTTGGAATCCGGGCTCATTAACAGGTTCAAATGTATTGGTAAATAATATAACTAATCCTATTTATACTATTACAGCAAACGGAAGTGGAGGATGTTCAAGCAGCAGCACCTTAGGAATAAATATTTTACCATTACCTGTAATTAGTATGAGTAGTGGTAGTATTTGTCTTGGACAAAGTTATACTCTTTCACCAATTGGAGCCAGTAGTTATACTTTCTCATCCGGCTCAGCAGTTGTTACCCCTTCAATAACCAGCTCATATTCTGTAATAGGAACAAGTAGTTTAGGTTGTTTATCTGCCTCATTAGCCGTTTCATCAGTAACAGTAAATTCATTACCAATTTTAACTGCTTTAAGTAGCAAGTCTGTTATTTGCTTAGGAGAAACAATTATTTTATCTGCTACTGGCGCAAATACTTATTCATGGAATGCGGTAGCAGGAAATTCTAGTATTTCTGTTTCTCCAACCATATCAACAACTTTTTCGGTGAGCGGAGCTGACGCTAATTTATGTGTTGGCTCACAAACAACTTTTGTAAATGTAAATCCATTACCTATTATTACAATTGTAGGAACAAGGTCTTTAATTTGTAAAGGAGAAAAAAATACGTTACAAGCAAGTGGCGCATCCAATTATACCTGGGCAACAAGCCCTCCATCATACTCTTCTTCGGTTTTAATATCTCCAACTATAACTACTACGTATACTTTGTCTGGAATTAATTCTTTTAGTTGTGCAAACACTGCAACTTATACACAAGTTGTTTCTTCATGTATTGGAATAAACAAAATAAACGATAATAATATAGGCTTAACAATTTATCCTAACCCAAATAATGGTGAGTTTACAGTTGAGTTTTTAAAAAGTGATAATTTTTATATAGAAATAACTAATCTGTTAGGGCAAATCATTAAAACACAAAAAGCAGAATTGATTAATCAAATAAATATAAATTTATTTGAAAATGGAATTTATTTTATCAACGTAATGGATAATAATCAATCTGTTTATAGAAGCCGAATTATTAAAGAATAATGATGCCTTATTAATACGGAAAATTCGCTATATTATATAATTCAATACAGATAGTAAAAACCAAATTAAGTTTTTTTAAAAAAAACTGGGCTTTCGATTTTGTCGGAACTTATTTTTAATTCAAAACCCAATTGCCTTTTGCAATGATTTAGATTTCTACTTCTTTAACACCATTTCATTTTTAAATTCTATCAAAGTCATCTGCAAATTATTGTCTACTTTATAAGCCCAAGAATAGAAGAGCTTTCATTATCACCCATTAAACTGATTTTAAAATACCTTATTAAAGGTATTGTTTAGAATCATTCTTAATAAGAATATTGTATTGTAAAGTTCTAAGATAAATTCAACATGAAAAAGGGTAATATATTTTTTGCAGTTTTAAACATAACTTCATTTTCAATTTTATTTGCGCAGAAAAACGATACAACAAAAGCCGTAAATCTTTCAGAAGTAATAATAAATGAACATCAGACATTAGCTGAGATTGAATTTATGCCTGAAATAAAAGATAATGTTATTTATGCAGGAAAAAAAACAGCAGTAATTCAGTTGGATAAAATAAACGCAGACCTAAGTTCAAATAACACGCGTCAGGTTTTTGCAAAAGTACCAGGAATAAGTATTTGGGAAAATGATGGTTCAGGAATTCAGGCAGGAATAGCATCACGAGGGTTAAGTCCGAATCGCTCATGGGAATTTAATGTTAGGCAAAATGGATATGATATTAGTTCGGAGGTTTTTGGATACCCCGAAAACTATTATACTCCTCCAATGGAAGCAATGAGAAAAATTGAAGTAATTCGTGGATCGGCTTCTTTACAATATGGACCACAATTTGGAGGAGTGCTCAATTATCAAATAAAAAAAGGAAATCCAAACAAACCAATATCCTTTGAGGCACAACAAACCCTTGGATCTTACGGTTTATTCAATACCTACATGGCAATTGGAGGAACCCACAAAAAGTTTTCCTATTACGGATTCATTCATCATCGTGCAGCCGAAGGATGGCGAAACAACAGTCGTTACAGTATTTACACAGGGTATTTTTCAGCAAATTATCAACTAACAAAAAAAATAAATATCGAAGGAGAATATACGAATATGAATTACAAAAGCCAGCAGCCAGGCGGCCTTTCAGATGAACAGTATACTAATAATCATCGGCAATCATTTAGAGAAAGAAATTGGTTTGGCGCACCTTTCAATGTCGCATCGCTCACTATTAAATATAATATTTCGCAATCAGTAAATTTACAAATCAAATCGTTTGCAACCATTGCTGAACGAAATAGCGTTGGATTCACCAAATCCATTACTTTAAAAGATAGTGTTAATCCAAAAACTTTCGAATACAATGCAAGGCAAGTAGACAGGGATAATTACAAAAATTATGGAACAGAATTACGATCTTCTGTTAAATATAAATTCTTTGGGAAAGAACATATTTTTGCCGGAGGAATTAGGCTATACCGTGGAAGCACCAAAAGAAATCAACTTGGCATAGGTACAACAGGCAATGATTTTGACTTATCGCTAATTAATCCGAAATATGGTCGCTCACTGGAATTTCAAACAACTAACTATGCTGCCTTTGCCGAAAATATTTTTCAAATCGGAAAGCGTCTGAAAATAGTTCCGGGCATTCGTTTTGATTATATTGAAAATAAAACGGATGAGTATATCAATACGTCGCAGTTAGGTATGCTTAATTCAAACATAAGAGTTCGGCAACTTTTACTTTACGGAATCGGAAGCGAATTTAATATTACTGAAAAAATAAACCTATATGGCAATTACTCTCTCGCATATCGGCCTGTTACGTTTTCAGAACTTACTCCTTCTGCTACCTCAGAAATTATTGATCCAAATTTAAAAGATGCAACTGGATTCAATGCAGATTTTGGATTCAAAGGAACTGTAAAAAACTATTTGAACTTTGATGTTGGCGTGTTTTATTTGTATTATGATAACCGCATCGGGACGCTCAATCAAAATGGCGGAACACTCAAAACAAATATTGGCACATCATTAAGTAAAGGCCTTGAATCATATGTTGAAATAGATGTTGTAAAAATTTTAACAGAGAAATCAAAAATTGGTAGTGTCAGCATTTTTGCTTCCAATTCTTTTATTGATGCTAAGTATGTAAAGTGGAATAACCCTTCCCTTAACCTCGACCCAACTAAATCTATTGAAGATAAGCGAGTGGAAAATGCACCACAATATATCAATCGCTTTGGAGCAACTTACTATTTGAAAGGATTTTCTGCAACATTTCAACTTAACAGTATTGGAGATGTATTCACTGATGCAGCAAATACAGAAACACCAAATGCCACAGGAACAATTGGAAAACTATCTGGCTATGAGATAATGGACGCATCGCTTTCCTATAGATTTATGGAACGCTATAACCTAAAAGCTGGTGTAAATAATATTACAGATAAAAAATATGCAACCCGCAGAGCAGGCGGTTACCCTGGGCCTGGTATTATGCCTGGCAACGGCAGAACTATTTTTGTAAGTATCGGTGCATCTTTCTAAAGCCATAAGGAGTTTCTTATAAATAGGGAATACTCAGTTAATTTGTTTGATTAAAAATTTGTAAAAAACTATTTTCGATGTTTTTGGTTTAGAAGCTATGTAATTCATATAGAATATGTTCGACTATTTCATCATACAAATTTTACATTAAATATTGATTTAAAGTATAATAGTAAATAAAGTAGTTTTTAAAATTTGGCTATTTGATTTTAAACAGAAACCAATTTATTAAAATGATTTTTTGAATTATTTAATATTGTGTTTTAAAAATTATATCTAACTTTAAAATGTTAAGGAAGTGAATTTTCACGGCAAACATAAAAACAATTTATGAAAAAACTTATTTTATCTATTTTACTTTTATCTTTAGAGATAAATGCTCAAAACAAATTTCAATCTGAAACTGATGGAGCTTCAGAATTAAGAGGCCTAATAAATACCTCTGATGCTTATTTTTTATCAGTTGACTACTCTTCAGTTGCCGAATTTAAATCAGGTATTGGTGAATACGTAGATTTTTATCCTTCAGAGTTTAAAAATTTAAATACAAATTCTGTAACAAAGGGACTTAAAATTCTTATGAAAGTATTGATTCCATCTATTGGTTTAGATGGAAAAAGTACAAATACAGCCTTATTTAGATCAATTATGCTTGATGATTCTGAGGTTAAATTATTTATTTCTTTTCTTGAAAAACATGTTGGTCCAAAAGTTGGAAAAGCAGATAAAAAAGATCCAAAAAAGTATGAAACCACAATTAAATTTAAAGAAATGATTTTTACTTATGCAAGTGAAGGGAAATCAGAAAGAATAACAATGTATGCTAGAAATTATGGTGTAACTGGGAGAGAAAAAGGAGAAACATTTATTGAGTTTTGGACAGAATCTCAAGTTGAAAAAGTGGCTGATTTAATTTTAGTTCTTAAGAAAATAATTTAATTCGGTAGATAAAAAATTAATCTTTTTATTTTATAATTTAAAGCGAAAACCCCTAAAGTAATTTTAGGGGTTTTTCTTTTGTATGCAAATAAATGATTTTGAAAAGGTTTAGAATTATAATTGTTAATATATAAAAATTAAAAAAATAGCTACTATTATTTATGTAAAGCTAACTTTAAATTTTCATCTAAAGCTGATAAAAATTCTTCGGTATATAAATAATGTTCGCCATGATTTACTTTATTTCCAAAAGCACAAATTGCTAAATCTTTTGTCATTTTTCCACTTTCAACAGTTTCTACGCAAACTTTTTCAAGGGTTTGTGAAAAATGTATTAAATCTTGATTATTATCTAATTTACCTCTGAACTCAAGGCCTCTCGTCCATGCAAAAATACTAGCAATTGGATTAGTAGATGTAGGTTTACCAGCTTGGTGATCTCTAAAATGTCGAGTTACAGTTCCGTGAGCTGCTTCGGCTTCCATAATTTTTCCATCTGGGGTAATTAAAACTGAAGTCATTAAACCTAATGAACCAAAGCCCTGAGCAACCGAATCAGATTGAACATCACCGTCATAATTTTTACAAGCCCAAACAAAACTACCGTTCCATTTTAGAGCACTAGCTACCATATCATCAATTAGTCTATGCTCATAAACAATTCCTGCAGCTTGGTATTTTGCTTTATAATCTGCTTGATAAATTTCTTCAAAAATATCTTTAAATCGACCATCGTATTTTTTTAAGATCGTATTTTTAGTTGATAAATATAAAGGCCACTTTTTATTTAATGCCACATTAAAACATGAATGAGCAAATCCACGAATAGACTCCTCTACATTATACATTCCCATAGCAACACCGGGGCCATTAAATTTATATATTTCATGTTCGATAATCTTTCCATCTTCGCCTTCAAATTTCATAGTTAATTTTCCTTTACCAGGAACAACAAAATCAGTTGCTTTATATTGGTCGCCAAAAGCGTGACGGCCAACAATAATAGGTGAGGTCCAATTACTAACTAAACGCGGCACGTTTTTACAAACAATTGGTTCACGAAAAACGGTCCCATCTAAAATATTACGAATAGTTCCATTTGGTGATTTCCACATTTGCTTTAACTTAAATTCTTTCACTCTATCTTCATCCGGAGTAATAGTGGCGCATTTAATTCCAACTTGATATTTCTTAATTGCCTCAGCAGAATCGATGGTAACTTGATCATTAGTTGCATCGCGATGTTCGATGCCTAGGTCAAAATATTTTATATCAATGTCTAAGTATGGTAATACTAATTTATCTTTAATAAACTTCCAAATAATACGGGTCATCTCATCGCCGTCTAATTCAACTACAGGATTAGCTACTTTAATTTTACTCATGGCTTAACATATTTTTTAATTTTTCACAAAATTAGGAAAGCTTAATCAATTGCCAAGTATTTTATTGTGTTTTTCGATAATAAAAATTATTTATTCAATAAAAAAAATGTTATATTTTAATCAGTTTCCTTTATATTTACTAAAATTTTAAATAAAATATGAGATTTCACAAAGAAGGTTATGCTAGTTTATTTTTAGTGCTTGTTTTTAGCGTTATAATTATTTTCATTGCTCATTACTTTTTTCCAAATTTTAAAATAGCTCATTGGTTTGCCTATTTGCTAAGTAGCATCTTAACAATTACTATTGTTCAATTTTTTAGAAACCCGATTCGTAAATATACTTTAGGCGAAAACCTGATTATATGCCCTGCTGATGGCAAAGTTGTTGTTATTGAAGAAACCAATGAAGGCGAATATTTTAAGGATAAACGATTACAAGTTAGTATTTTTATGAGTCCGACTAATGTTCACATTAATCGTTTTCCGATTAGTGGCATTATTAGTTTTTTTAAATATCACCCGGGTAAATTTTTAGTGGCCTACGACCCCAAAAGTAGTACTGACAATGAACGAACAACTATTGTTGTTAAACATAAAAACGGAACAGAAATTTTGTTTCGTCAAATTGCGGGCGCTTTAGCACGAAGAATAGTTTGGTATTGTAAAGAAGGAGAAATAGCTGAACAGTGCGAGCAAATGGGATTTATTAAATTTGGTTCTCGTGTAGATTTATTTTTACCAATTGGCACTAAATTAAACATTAAATTAGGCGATATGGTAAGAGGTTCACAAACTGTTTTAGGAGAAATTTAATTTTTATCTCTACAAGAATTATCAACTTAAAAAAAAGCTCTTATTTGCATCCCTCCTATATTTATTAAATCTGCTTGAGATGTTTTACGTGCATTATAAGTAATACTTATTTGAATATTTTCATTTACATTTCTTTGATAACTTAATTCCCAAGTGAAGTTATTACCGCTACTTAAACCATTAAGCAATTCATAAGATAGAGCGGTGTTTTTAAGGTCGTTGTAACTAATTTTAATTAAATCAAATCGAGCATTTAAACTTCCTTTTTCGGTTTGATTGTATTTTAATTCAAATCCAAACGAATTTATATATGCTTTTTGAGGATTTATATTATTTTCAAGTTGCGAATATAACACGTTCTTTTTTTCGCTGTATTTATAAATAGAACTTAATCGAAAAATCGTATTGGGTTGAAAAATAAGTTTTTGTTCTGATTCAAAGCCTTCAATTATAAAATTACGAGCTAAAAAAAATTGCGAGCTATTTTCTTTTTTACTTATAATATTACTACTATTAATTGCCCAAGATTGAAAAAAATTAAGGCGCCACTTTATTTCATGCGATAACAAATATTTGCCTTCAATACCATTAATTATAAGTTGACGTGACTCATTTTTCAAATAAGTATAATCTGCACCAAAAAAAGCTGACGATTGGTTAAAAAATATACTTTGTCTAATGTTATTATTATTAGCCAATAAAAATGTGTCTTTTACAATTAAAAAAGGATTATAATTATCTAAACTATTTGTATTACTTATTTTATTATCAAATCTGGCAGAGGTTTGAATGTTAAAGCGATTAGCAAAACGATTTAATGCCTTACTATTATTTTTTAATATTGCAGCAGGTCGAATGTTAAAAGAAACACTAAGTTGATTTTGTAATACTTTTGTGTAGGCATTTGTAGGCGTGTAAATTTTAATAAATTTTGCTTGATCTATAAACTTTGACACTTCAAATTCATTTAATTCTTTAATATTATTATTATTATAATCTATCCAGGCATACTGTCCTTGGCCAGCTGGCACTTCTAAATAATAAAATTCACGTTTATTTTCTAAGCCATAGCCTGTTTCGAAAAAAAATCCAGCGGTTATAAACCCCTTAAAATAACGCGGATTATATTCTAAGCGGTTTAATAATGTATTATCTGGGATTAATGAATTACCAACAATATTATTACTCAAATATAATTTACGATAAGTGATTAGAAGAGTTATCGGATTATTTTTAATAGAATAAATTGAGCTCTTTAATCCAATATTAGTTGCATATGTACTATCTTTTAATATTGAGTTATATGCTAATTTATCTCTTCTCTCTTTATAAAAAAGTTTAATTTTATTTTTAGTGCTGTCGGCATTAGAAATACTAGCTTCCCATTCCCAAAACTGATACGCTTTTGGTAAAAGACTTAAATCAGATTTTGCTTTAAATAAATTATTTTCAAATTCATCGCTAATAGAAACTTTAATTTTTTTTATATTTTGAGAAAGTAAGGTTTTGTGTCTATAAAATTGAGTATTTTGATTGGAGTAAATGTCGTTTGTATTTAATAATGATGCTGTATAAAAAGCTTGATTTTTTTTAGTTTGATAATTTGAATTTATAGAGTGTTTTAATCCCTTATATAATTCGCCCTCGTTAAACGATTGTATTGTGTATAAAAAAGAAGATTTGTTTGTTTTAGTCCAACCTAATTCCGCATGACTTATTTGCTGAGCATTATTTTGATTATTTTTAAGTGGACGATTCCAATCTCTTTCAAACTCTATTGAGCGGAATCGTTCAATTGGTGTAAAATCTTTTTGTAAAATTTCGTAATTTAAATTGTATATCCATTTTGTTTGTTGATTTAAAGAATCTGTTTTTATAATGGTTTGATTCTTACTAATTAATTTAAATCCAGCTGCATAGTCATTAGCTAAATCTTTTGAACTAAAAGTATTTACTGTATTTTTAGAATATACACTTTCGAAATTTAAAATATGATTAGTTGAAATAGAGTAATTAAACCCTGTGGTAAGCATTTGGTTTTGCTTAGGGGTTACTAATAAAATTAAAGGTTCAAAATCTCCTTGTAAATTACCATTCATAGGCGCTTTCCATACATACACTCTTCCATTTGCAGCTGAGTTTATTTGCTGGTAATGACCTTTATTAACTCCAACGTTGCTGAATTTTAAATTATATTTTGAATTATCTGAATTATTACTGTAAACATAAATATTGGGGTATAAAATGCCATTAATTAAAGTGTCTACTTTTTTATAAAATATTTTATCACTATTAAATGATTGTGATGAATCGACGCCAGAATAAAAAGCTAAATTTAAACTATCGCCTGAATTAATTAAACTATTTTTCTGATCTTGATTTAATGATTGCTGTAAGGGCTTATTTTTGTTGTCTTGTTCGCTATAAAAGTTAAAGTAAACGTTTGCTTTTTTTGAATTTATTTCTTCTCCGAAGAAAAATAAAGATCTTGCATAATTTCTTTCGGCATATTGAAATTCTGCCACAATCCTTTTATCTTTTGTGATCATTTGACGAGCTGTAAAAGTTATTTCGCCAGTATTATAATCAATAATATAATCATTCTCTTGCCCTCTCTGTAAAAGCTTTCCATCAATATAAATTTTTTCGGTACCACTTAAAACAATAATAAATAGTTCATTATTAGCACCTTTTAATCGATAAGGACCTTGATTATTTTCTATACCAAAAAATACTTGTCGAGAAAATTTTCCTCGAGAAATACCGCCTGATACTTGTGTTTTAAAAGTTAAATTAATATTGCTATCTAAATAATTATTTTCTAGATAAATTCCTTGAGTACGCTTATATAAATTCATAAAATAACTATTTTTTGGACGTGATAATTGAAAATCTCCTAAAACTAATTTAGAAGACTCGTTATTTAATTGAATAAATACTTTATCAAATTCTTGAAGTTGAGCTGATGTTCCATCAGCCTGAAATGGAATATTGTTGTCAGTAGCAGCTAAAACAATATCTATATCTTGAGATAACTTACCGCTAACTTGTAAATTTAAATTCGAATTAAGAACAACTGCTTGATTATTACCAAAAGAAATTCCTCGACTTATATTTCCGTTTTTAGTTAAACCATCATTTTGAAATAACTTATCGTTAGAATTGTTAAATTGAATTGTAAACGGGTTAAATGGCCGGCTTAAATCAGTGTATAAAATTGAAGGGTTTTTATGAAAATATTTTTTTTCGAAATTGTAAGGAAATATTTTATAAGAGATTATTATGCTATCAGGGCGCTTGCTTTTAAATATTAATGCGTGAAATTTATAATTTATTTCAGGCTGAAGAAGCGAATCAATTTTAGGAAATGTTTTAAAATAAACGCTTCCAGGCACTAAACTTAATGAGTCTATAACCAAAGTATCTGAAAATATTTTGAATAATTTTAATTGCTTTGGATTAAATAGTTGAGCATTTCCTTTTATTACCATAAAAGAAATCACCATTAGAAGACCTAATCGCTTTAAATACACCTTACAATAACGTTTTTAAAGTTAAGAAATTGTAAAAGAAATAAGATTTGTAATTAATCAAATAAATTAAGAATTAAATTAATAAAATATTTTTACGAATTTAATTCATTTAATGCTAACCATGCCATCAGACCGATACCAATTTCAAGAGATTTCTCGTCAATATCAAAATTAGAGCTGTGCACGCCTGAGATTATTCCTTTTGATTTATTTCCGGTTCCTAATCTAAAAAAACAACTTGGTACTTTTTGAGAAATAAAAGCGAAGTCTTCGGCAGTCATTCGCAAAGGCAAAACTTCTACTTGATTTTCCCCTAAATAATTTATTGCTGCTTCAAAACAATTATTTGTAAAGGAAATATCGTTCACCAAAAAAGGATAACCTTTTTCAATTCTCACAATAGATTCTATCCCGAATGACAATGAAACATTGTTAACAAGGGATTTTATTTGTTGATGTATAGATTCTCGCCAGCTCTCATCCATTGTTCTTATTGTTCCTGCTATTTCTATAACAGAAGGGATAACATTAGTTGCTCCCTTTCCATCTATTTTACCAAAAACTACAACTGTAGGAATATTTTCGCCAGGGGTTCCTTTTAAAGAATTTGGCTGCATAAACAATTTATTAATTTCGAGAATAATTTCAGATGCAATTATTAATGGATTGATACATTCATTTGGCATTGCGGCATGGCCACCTTTTCCTATAACTGAAATATATAATTCATCAGAACTAGCCATATACATCCCAGATTTAAAACCTACTTTACCTACTTCCATACTAGGAAATACATGTAAGGCAAGAGCTTTATCTACTTTAGGATTATCTAATACACCTGCTTCAATCATCAAATTAGCGCCACCTGGTAAAAGCTCTTCGCCGGGCTGAAACATAATTTTTACAGTACCCTCAAAATCATTTTTTAAATCATTTAAAATAAATGCTGATCCTAATGCGATTGCAGAATGCGCATCGTGTCCACAGGCATGCATAATACCTTGCTTTTTAGATTTATAATCAACATTATTTTTTTCATCAATTGGCAAAGCATCCATATCGGCTCTGAGTAGAATTGTTTTTTTATGTGGATTTTTTCCTTCAATAATTGCAACAATTCCAGTTTCTACATAACCTGTTTTAAATTTAATCTCAGAAAGAGTAAGTTGATCTTGAATATATTTTGAAGTTTCGTATTCTTTAAACGAAAGTTCAGGATTTTGATGAAGATGCCTTCTGATTTCAGTTACTTTTGAAAAGTAATGATTGGCAAGCGATTTTATTTTTTTATTTGATGTCATTATTTATTCCAAAGCATTTTAATACCTATTAAAATTATAAATATTCCAAAAATTTGTTTTATTAATTTGGTATCTATAGCAATAGCAGATTTGCCGCCAAAATAAGCGCCAATAATAAAGGTTGTAGCCATAATTGCCGCCGATTTATAATCTATATGACCAGCTTTATAATAATTTAAAACGGCCAATAATCCGATAGGAAACATAAACATAAACAAGGTTGTGCCCTGAGCTGTTTTTTGGTCCATACTTAAAATATAAACTAATGCTGGTACAATAATTATACCTCCACCAATACCAATTAATCCGCTAAAAAAACCTGCTATCAGACCAATTATTAATAAAATGCTAACTGTATTTATATCCATAATTAAAAATCTGTTGATAGGGAAAGCCCTATTATTCGTTTTTGTAAAATTAAATTATCAATACCCCAACCACAATCCATACGTACAAAAAATCCAAGTATTTTAGAACGAAAACCAAAACCAATTCCACCAACTAAAGGATTTTTTTGGTCAATAATTTTAATAATAATACCAGTACCACCCTGTCCATTATTCGGATCATTATCAATATAACTTGTTGGATTTTGAGTATTATCATTACTTAATGGATTGGGACCATACCAAGCCATACCTAAATCAGTAAATCCAATAACCTGAAAATTATTAAAAAACTCTGAACGTACAGGATTATTAAATAGATATTGAACCAATGGTATTCTTATTTCTGAATTTAATATTAGAAAATTATTTCCGTTTCGAATATTTTGATTAAAGCCACGCATGTTTGTTGCAAGAGTTTGAAATCCATATTGCTCTGATTTTATAACGCTTACCGCCGGATTAAATTTAGGGTTTAACCAATTATCAACTCCACCCAAATAAAAAATTAATCGATCTGTTCCTAGTGAATTTCCTCCAGCAAAACGATTACACCAAGTAATTTGCCTATGAATTTTTAAATAATGCCGAGCGTCAAATCCACTAGTAATTAAATTGCTTTGTGATTTATCGGTAAATTGCCAATATTCTGTCCATATTTTAAGTCGGCAACCATTTAATATATTTAGCATAACATTTCTTGTGTTATCAAAAACATATTCTAAACGAAGACCCGCTAAATTTTCGTTAGTAGGCTTCAAATTTAATGCTTTATCATTATAACTCAATGCAATTGTTCTATCATTTCTATATAAAAATGAAATTCGAGCAGATGAAGAAGGGCTAAACGGATATTTAATCGAATAATTAATTGAATGAGTAATGATTTTAGAATCAATACTGTTTACTTGAACATTAGAAGTTGTTTGTCTATCAAAAATTACTTTATGATCAAGCAACCACCGGCGCTGCTCCCATGATAACATAAATTCATTATCTATACTTGGATTTATTCTAAAACCTGCCACTATTCTTTGATTTTCCATTAAATCACTAATTGAAACTTTAAACAAAGCGTTTAAACCAGGGTTTAAATAGATAGGAGAATCGCTATTAGAAAACTTTTGATAATTATTACCTAAAAATGAATTATCAAATTGAGAAACAATAAAATCAGTATTAAAAGAGGTGTAATAATTTTGAAGAATAGGGAATTTTATCTGATAATTATTTTTTAATTCATCTTTAGTAAAAATATTTTTTTTATTTTTTTCTTCTACTTTTTCTTTAGATGGATCGTCAAACTTATAATTATTAAAATCAATACCTTGGTTGGTTTCTTTTTTTTGTGGCATCAATTCTTCATTAGTTTGTATTTCTTTAATATTATTGGGGTCATCAATTGAAGTATTGATATTTGATTTGTGCCAGGTTATTTTTGGCTCATTAATTATTTTAAGATCTAGCTCCTCTAATGGCGAAATTAAAAGCATGTCTTTACCTTCATTAAAAATTACTTCAGCTATTTGAGAACTAGATTCATTTAAATGATGTTCGATGATGTTGTGATCGCTATTTGAAACTACCTTACTAGTGAAAAAGTAACTGTAATGTTCAGTTGTGTCAATAAATGTAATAGCGCTATCGTATTTTGCTAAATATCTATTATAGATTCCGTTTTTATCACTTAAATAAGTAACAAATTGATTTTTATATTTTAATGGCTTAATTTCATTTATTTCGGGTGTATTTGTTAATCTTACCAATACATTATTAGTGATGGGGTATGAAGCCATAAACAAATCAGAATTTCTATTAATTTTCACAAAATAATTCGCTTCATCTGAGCTTTTAATAGTGTCGCTTAAGCGGTTACTTTCAAATACAATTTGCTTAGAATTATTTAAAAAAACAGGATTATTATCATCCCAAATATCGTTTGTAAGTTGTTCAATTCCCGATGAATTTATATTAAATACAAAAACATCACTTTGACCTTTTCCTTTTTTTACTGCACTTAAAACTATTTTTTTTCCATCAGAATTATAAGAGCAACTATTTATTTTTTCGAAACCAGGTAAAATTCTTTCAACCACTTCTTTAGTCTCTAAATTATGAATTTGAAGCAGAATTCTATCTTTAGAGGAATAAATTATTGAAATAAATTTCCCGCTTGGGTGCCAAGCCAATAAAGGATAATTATAGTCTTTTTCTTGTTCTAATTTTTGGTCGAATTTAAATAGCCTTGATTTTTTTTTGGAATCTATGGCTTTTAAATAAACTTTTAATTGATTTAATTCATTCACTGCATAAATAGCCTGTTTACCATCTGGACTTAGTCTAAGTTGATAGTAATGCCGGTTTGCTTTATATCTTTTTAAAAAATTATTATTTATATTTTTGTTAATTGGAGATTGCCTTAAAGAGTCTTTAAATAAATAAAATCTTCGACTGTATGAATCTGTAAAATCGTAAATTAAATCATCTAGCGAAAGGCCTAAAATAAATAAAAATGCATTATCAGGACTTCTCTGTATACGAGTCATTTCAAGTAAATTTGGAATTACAGCAATACCATAACTTGAAACAATATAATACCAAATGGCATGACCAACTTGTGCAGCTTCTTTTCCTGTTAAACGATTAAGATAATTGAACTTTTCCGTCTTAATATCATCATACATTAAATTATCATTACTAGATGTCCAACCCTCAGATAAATATTTTACTAAACCAGAGGTATACCATTCTGGAAGGCTTAATAATGTTGAACTCTTTAACTTTTCGCTCGCGGTTCCTCCAGCCATTATTTTATTTATTATCAATTCAGATAAAACAGCACTAATTTGTTGATCAAGTTCGGCATGTGAGCCATTAAAAAAGACACTTATTTTATCTCCAATAATTTTAGTAAGTCCCCCTAAATTAAATTGTTCTTGAGAGCTTAAACCTAAATTACTTTGTTTAAAATCTGATTGACTATTAAATACCAGAATATTAACTTTTTTTTCTAGATACATATTTAAGCGCTTTTCAATAATCTTTAATTGATTATTAAAACTTACTGAAACATATTTTGCTAATTCATTTCCTCCTTGATATGAATATACTCGATAACGATCATAATCAAAATAAGTCCAATTAAATGGTTTGTACTGAACTCGATTTTTACCAAAATCCATTTGATGCCCATAATTAAATTGAGCCTTTAACAAAATTGATGTAAAAAACAGAATATAGAAAAATAGGAATTTAAACACACTAAAACTTATAGACCATTAAGGTACAAAAAATGTTCAATATTTTGTTTATTTGCTAACATTAAAAAATGCTAAAAATAGTGGCATTTATTTAACTCACATGGCATTTTGATCAATACTAGTTAATTGGTGCATTATTATTAATACAGTATTTTAATATTTTAACAGCACTTTCTATAAGTTTTTGAGTCTTTCTGTTAATTATAGGTTAAGTATATTTATTTTAATTCATTTCATTGTTAACTAGATTATCTTTAATAAGAATTTTTTATTTGAAATTTTAGCATTTAATTGTTGAATTATTACTCATAACAAATTAAGGTTTTTATAAATTTATAACTTAAAGTAAATTAATTTTAGTTTTTTATTAAAGAGTTCATTAATACTTATAAAAAAATAAAAATTAATAAATTTAGTAGCAAAATTAAAATTTATAATGAAAAAACCGCCGTATATAAATAGAGAGATAAGTTGGTTATCCTTTAACGAAAGAGTTCTTCAAGAAGCAGCTGATAAAACAACCCCACTGATAGAGCGTTTAAAATTTTTAGGCATTTTTAGTAATAATCGAGATGAGTTTTATCGCGTAAGGGTTGCTACCATTAAACGTTTAGCAAAACTTGGAAAAAAAGCAATTTCTATTTATGGCGAAGACCCTAATATATTATTACACAGCCTTCAGAAAAAAGCAATTGAACAGCAGTATACTTTTGAAGCCATTTATCAACAAATGATAAAGGAATTAGCTAAAGAAAATGTATTTATTATTAACGAAAAACAATTAAATGTCTCCCAGAAAGAATTTGTAAAAAACTATTTTAATACAGATATAGTTTCAAATTTATTTCCAATAATGATTGATGAAAACAAAAGTTTTCCATACATGAAGGATAAGGCAAGTTATTTATATTTAAAGTTGGGATCTATTATTCCAAATCAAAAAAATAAATATGCGCTTATAGAAATCCCATCCTCTCCAATATCTCGATTTGTAGTTTTGCCTCAAAATAACAACAAACATTTTATAATTTTAGTAGACGATGTTATTCGATATAACACCAACCAAATTTTTGATGTTTTTGGTTACAAAACCATTGGCGCATATAACATAAAACTTACACGTGATGCCGAACTTGACATAGATAATGATGTAAGCAAAAGTATGATCGAGAAAATATCAAAAAGTGTAAAGGCACGTAAAAAAGGGTTGCCTGTTAGGTTTGTTTACGATACCGAAATGCCAGAAGACATGCTGAGGTATATTATGAGAAAATTAGGAATGGAAAAAAAAGATAATGCTATTCCTGGTGGACGCTATCATAACTTTAAAGATTTTATAAATTTTCCCATTATTAAAGAAAAAAAATTAATTTACAATCATCCACCCGCACTAAATCATAAAGATTTAATAAATAATTCGTTCACCATCATAAAAGCAATTAAACAAAAAGATATTCTACTTCATTATCCTTATCATACCTATAATCATATTATTAACTTACTTCGCGAAGCTTCTATTGATCCAAAGGTAGAAAGTATTAAAATAACGCTTTACCGTATCGCCGATTCTTCTAAAATTGCAAATGCTTTAGTTAATGCAGTTAAAAATGGTAAAAAAGTAATGGTCGTGGTTGAACTACAGGCAAGATTTGACGAAGAAAATAATATTTATTGGGCCGATAAACTTCAGGAAGAAGGTGCTAGAGTAATATATGGAGTTCCTGGTTTAAAAGTACATTCTAAATTATTTATTATAACTGCCCGAGAAAATGGAAAAGAAATATATTACTCACATATTGGCACTGGCAATTTTAATGAAAAAAGTTCTCGTATTTATACTGATTTTTCGATATTAACTTCAAATAAAGATATCGCATTTGATTTAAATAAAATTTTTGATTTTTATGACAATAACTATAAAATCCCGTCATTCAAAAAATTATTAGTTGCGCCATTTTTTATGCGTAAAAATTTTATTGAACTAATTAATAATGAAATACAATTTGCAAAAAAGAAAAAAACAGCGGCTATAACTTTAAAAATGAATAGCTTGGTAGATAAGGAAATGATTAATAAATTATATGAAGCTAGTCAAGCAGGAGTTAAAATAACTCTTATCATTCGAGGTGTATGCTGCTTAGTTACTGAGATGGAGGGTTGGAGCGACAACATTAAAGTCTTTAGCATTGTAGATAAATATTTAGAACATGCCCGAGTATTTATATTTCACAACGATGGTAAAGAAAAAATATTTATTTCGTCTGGTGATTGGATGACTAGAAACTTAGATAACCGAAGCGAAGTAGCTGTTCCAATTTATGATGAAACAATTCGAAAACAAATCAAGGATATTATTAATATACAATTATCTGGCAATACTAAGGTTAGAATAATTGATCGCAAACAAGATAATTTATATAAAAAAGCAAAACCAGGAGAGAAAAAAGTAAGGGTACAAGATGAAATTTATAATTATCTTAAAAATGAAGGATTAATGTTCTTAAAATCTTTTAAATCTAAAAAATAAGCTAATGGTATTTGCTGCAATAGACATAGGAAGTAACGCAATTAGACTTTTATTTTGTAGAGTATATGTTGTAGATGGAAAGCCCCATTTTAACAAAGAAGAATTATTTAGAATGCCAATTCGATTAGGTGAAGATGTTTTTGTGAATGGAAAAATAAGTGATCAAAAAATCGAGCGCTTAATTTGGGCTTTAAAAGGGTATTCAGAATTGATTAAAGCTTATGGAGTTATTAGTTATCGAGCAGTAGCAACTAGCGCAATGCGAGATGCATCAAATGGTTTAGAAATAATCGAAAAAGTAAAAGCCGAATCAGGTCTCAATGTCGAAATTATTGATGGTAAAAATGAAGCAAAATTGGTTTTTTCAAATCATATTGAAGAAATACTAAATCCAAAACACGCCTATTTATATATTGATGTTGGTGGGGGAAGTACCGAACTCACCTTATATTATGACAATAAAGTTATGGCCGCAAAATCATTTAATGTTGGCACAGTGAGAATGATCCTAGAAAAAGTAGATAAAAGCGAACTAGAAGAAATGAAATCATGGATCAAACGAAATACATCTGGCATTCATCCTCTTTATGGAATAGGCTCGGGAGGAAATATTAATAAAATATTTAAAATGAGTGCGAAAAAAGAAACAAAGCATTTAAGTTACGACCGTTTAAAAAATATTTACGACATGCTTTGCTCTTATACTTTTAAAGAACGTATCGAACGTTTTGATCTAAAACCCGATAGAGCCGATGTGATTATTCCTGCTGCAAAAATATTTTTGAGTGTTATGAAAAATGCAGATATTGAAAAAGTTTTTGTGCCTCAAGTTGGATTATCTGATGGTTTAGTGCATCAACTTTATGAAAATTATATAAAAACCGAACTTTAAAAATTTGTTCACTATTAATTTCATATTATTTATTTCTTTTGGAATTACCGATGCTATTGATATTTTTTTAGTGGCCACCATTTTATATTTAGTTTATAATTTAGTAAAAGGCACTGCCGCTATTAATGTTTTTATTGGGCTAGCTTTTATTTATTTTGCCTATATCATAATCAATGCTTTAGATTTAAAACTTCTTTCTTCTATTCTTGGTAAATTTGTAAATGTTGGCATTATTTTCGTAATGATAGTATTTCAGCAAGAAATTCGAAAATTTTTACTCTATATAGGATCCAAAGAATTTTTGAGAAACAGAAATTGGAAATTACTCTCAAAATTTTCTATTAATTCGAATATTGCCGAAACTGAAATTGTGTTTGATTTTGAAGCTATTGCCGAAGCCTGCTTTATTATGAGCAAATCAAATACTGGCGCGCTTATTATTGTAACCAGAAAATCAGATCTTAAGTTTTTTATTAATTCAGGTGAAATAGTTGATGCAGGTTTAACGAGTAGAATGTTGGAAAATATTTTTTATAAAAACTCTCCGCTTCATGATGGAGCTGTTATCATTCAAGATAATCGTATTTTGGCAGCTCGATGCGTTCTCCCGGTTACTGAAAAAACAAATTTCCCTGCAAATTATGGCATGCGCCACCGGGCGGCAGTTGGTATAACTGAAAATACAGACGCCTTAGCCATAACAGTTAGTGAACAAACTGGTGCTGTTTCATTAACTATTAATGGCGAAATAAATTCAAATTTATCAAAAGATAAACTCTTGTATTTATTAGAAAAAAATAGCCGCCGAACAAATTAAAATTCTTATTTTTCACAAAAAAAACAATCTCATGATAATTTCAAAAGAAAAAGTAGTTTCAGTAAACTATTATTTAACTGCTAATAAAGATAATTTGCCAGAAGAACTCATAGAAGAAACTTCTCATGAAAACCCTTTTATATTTTTATTTGGTTCTGACGGCGTTCTGCCAGATTTTGAATCAAATTTAAATGGTAAACAAAAAGGCGACAAATTCGACTTCAGAATTACTGCTGAAAAAGGTTATGGCTTATATGATAAAGAATATTTAGTTAATATTGATAAAGCAGCATTCGAATTAGATGGAAAATTTGACGAGTCAAGAGTTATTGTTGGACATGATATAGAAATGAGAGATAATGATGGGAATCCTTTGATAGGTAAAGTATTAGCCATTTCTGATAAAATTGTAGAAATGGATTTTAATCATCCTTTAGCCGGACATGATTTACATTTCATCGGCGAAATATTAAATGTAAGAAATGCTACAAATGAAGAGTTAAGTCATGGTCATGTTCATGGTCCTGGTGGTCATCATCATTAATTCCTTTTAAAAATCAGTTGAAGTATTGCAATTAAAAAAAAATTATTGAATTAAACTGATTTATAATTTAATTTATACAAAGCAATTTAATAATACATAATTTATCTTTACTGAATCCCTTTTTTATTAGTAATTTAGCTTACAGTTTTATAAGCTGTTATGTCGTTTAATACAAAATATATATTTGTTACTGGTGGGGTAACATCTTCTCTGGGAAAAGGAATTATTGCCGCCTCATTAGCCAAATTACTTCAAGCAAGAGGTTTTACAGTTACCATTCAAAAATTAGATCCATATATTAATATCGATCCCGGAACATTAAACCCTTATGAACATGGCGAATGTTATGTTACAGACGATGGTGCCGAAACCGATTTAGATCTTGGACATTATGAACGATTTTTAAATGTTGCCACTTCACAAGCAAATAATGTTACTACTGGTCGAATTTATCAAGCAGTTATAGAAAAGGAACGTAAAGGTGCTTTTTTAGGGAAAACAGTTCAAGTTATCCCTCATATTACCGACGAAATTAAAAATAGAATTAAAATTTTAGGTCAAACTGGACAATATCAATTTGTAATTACTGAAATTGGTGGAACAGTTGGCGATATTGAATCACTTCCCTATATTGAAGCTGTTCGTCAATTAAAATGGGAATTGGAGCAAGATTGTACAGTAATTCATTTAACATTATTGCCTTATTTAGCTACATCAGGAGAATTAAAAACAAAACCAACACAGCATTCGGTTAAATTATTATTAGAATATGGTGTACAACCCGATATTTTAGTTTGCCGATCAGAACATCCTATTAATAATGATATTCGAAAAAAAATTGCCTTGTTCTGCAATGTATCTGCCGAAGCTGTTATTGAAGCTTTAGATGCTCCTACTATTTATGAAGTTCCATTATTGATGGAACAAGAAAAATTAGATCAAATTGTTCTTAAAAAACTTAACGTTACCGAATTAACCGAAGTAAAACTAGACAAATGGAAAAACTTTTTAAATAAATTTCATAATCCTAGCAAAGAAGTTCATATCGGTTTAATAGGAAAATATGTTGAATTAAA
>CAMCZO010000050.1 GCA_945887955.1 Chitinophaga pinensis
GCAATAAATTGTTTAAAAAATTATTATTTTATCTCTTCAAAATCTACATAATCGCCTTCTTTATTCATGTGTTTTTGAACGGCATCTTTAATCTCTTTTTTTGATGGATTTTTTAACTTTTGATTCGTATTATTTAAATTTTCTTTTTCATTTTGATAAGTTGAATTGCTTCTTTGTATGCTAATTGTTTTAAAAATAGTTATTAGTTTGTAAATAACCCACATAACAATAATCGTCCAAATTAAATCTTTCATAATAAAAATTAAAGGTAAGAATTTTATATAAAATCAACGATTCTTTGTCTTCATAGTTTGTAATTAGATTAGCTTATATTATTTATAAACATTAATCAATTACTTTATTAACAAACTAGATTTGTTTTTTTTGTTTTAATAATTTTGCATCAAATATAAATTATGGCAACATTTGAAAAAGTGAATGGAGACTATCAATCGCAATTAAATGATTGGATTAATCAAGAAAAAGCAGCTATTGATCTTATTAATGTTGTAGGAAAGCTCTGGTTCGAAAAGTCAATTGAATTAGTTTTATTCCGTAATCAATTGGTTGATAGGAGTGCGAGTGAAATAATGAATTTGCATTTGTATGCTAATAATATTGTTAAAAAGCCAATTACTGTATTTGAAACTTTAGAATTAGCTAATGAAATTTTAATTGGTAATTATGGAGCAGCTCGAATTGATATTGGTAAGTTGGCCTTCGAATGGCAGCAACAAAATATTAACTATGCCTCTAAATCTGATTTTGTTAATGATAAACTAAAATTTTTAATTGGTAATCAAAACAGCATTACCCCTAAAGACGTTGTTTTATATGGCTTTGGGCGAATTGGACGATTAGCTGCTCGCGAATTAATTACTTTAGCAGGAAAGGGCGAGCAATTAAGATTGCGTGCCATAGTTACGCGAGGAAATAGCAGCGAAGAAATTGTAAAACGGGCTGATTTGTTGCGAACTGATTCTGTTCATGGAATTTTCCCTGGCACTGTTATCGAAGATTTACCGAATAAAGCATTAATAATTAACGGGCATACTGTTCATATGATTGATGCTAATAATCCCGAAGATATCGATTACACGAAATATGGCATTAACGATGCCTTAATAATTGATAATACGGGTGTGTTTAGAGATGATAAAGAACTTGGCCGCCATTTAACATCTAAAGGGGTTGATAAAGTATTATTAACCGCTCCTGCTAAAGGCGATGTTCCAAATGTGGTGCATGGCGTTAATCACGAAACTGTTGATTTAAAAACACAACGTATATTTTCTGCAGCCAGTTGTACAACAAATGCCATCATGCCAATTTTATACGTAATTGATAAAGAGTTAGGTATTCAAAAAGGACATATAGAAACGGTGCATTCATATACAAACGATCAAAATTTATTGGATAATTATCATAAAAAATATCGCCGTGGCCGATCGGCTGCTTTAAATATGGTTATTACAGAAACTGGTGCTGAAAGTGCTTTAAAGAAGGTATTGCCTCATTTAGCAGGTAAGTTTACTGCCAATTCTGTTAGAGTTCCTACACCAAATGTGAGTTTAGCCATTTTAAATTTAAACATTAATAAAGAAGTTACTCGCGATGAAGTAAATGAAATAATAAGAAAGTATGCCCTAGAAGGAAATTTAGTTGAGCAAATTCAATATGCATTTAGCAACGAATTAGTTAGTACCGATGTTATCGGAAATCCTTGTCCTAGCGTTTTTGATAGTCAAGCTACTATCGTATCACCTGATAAAAAAAGTATTATTTTATATATATGGTATGATAATGAATATGGCTATACTAGACAAGTTATTCGTTTTAGTAAATTTATTAGTGAGGTAAGAAGACCCATTTATTATTAATTCGTATTATATTTATTCATCCCATTATAAAAAAAGAATTATAAACTTATTATTTTGTTTTATTTCACAAATAAATCAAGAAGATAATTACAAATTACCTTAATTTTAAAAAAAATTATATGAAAAAAAATATATTCACCTTTTTATTTCTTGCTTTTGTTTTAATTATTAAAGCACAACCTCCAAAAGGTAATGCTAAACTTGGTAGTTTATATGGCCTTAAGTTTAATGCAGAAAAACCATTAAGTGCTTCGGAAATACCATCTATTTTGAAAGATAAAGATACTGTTGAAATTACTGTTAAAGCAAAAGCGCTAGATGCATGTTCATCTAAAGGATGCTGGCTCACATTTTATATAAATGACAGTACAAATGCGTTTGTTAAAATGAACGATTATTCGTTTTTTGTTCCTTTAGCTATTATTGGTAAAAATATTGTTTTAAAAGGAAAAAGTTTTATTAAAACAACTTCCGTTTCTGAATTAAAACATTATGCAGAAGATGCTAATAAATCTCAAAAAGAAATAGATGAGATTATCAACGATAAAAAAGAAATACGATTTATTGCTACTGGTATTTTGGTGGTAAAATAATTTTTTATTTTTTATAATGTTTTCAAAAGTTTATTTTGTTAATCTTTATTTTCTTTCTAAAAAAGGATTAAGTTTGTATTATAAATCGTGAACTTAGAAAACCGCATAAAACAAGAAATTAGAAATATACCAGATTTCCCTAAACTTGGAATCCAATTTAAAGACATAACGCCTTTGTTTTATAACCAAACTCTTTGTTCAGACATGGTAAATGCCTTTATTAGTGGTATGGATTCAAAACCAGATGCTATAGTTGGGATTGAAAGTAGGGGTTTTTTATTAGGTTTTTTAATGGCTAACCAATTAAATATTCCTTTTGTATTGGTTCGTAAAGCTGGCAAGTTGCCCTATAAAACCATAAGTTATGAATATGATTTAGAGTATGGTAAATCTAAAATTGAAATGCACGAAGACGCTTTAAAATCTGGATGGAAAGTGATAATTCACGATGATTTACTCGCAACTGGAGGCACAGCAGAAGCAAGTTCTCATTTAGTAGAACAATTGGGAGCTTCGGTAGCAGGATTCAATTTTGTTTTATCTCTTGACTTTTTAAATGGAAAAAATAAATTAATTAATCACTCAACAAATATCAAATGTCTAGCACACTATTAAAAACAGAATTCGGTTTTAACTTTCAACTTAACGAAAATCAAATCATGATTGCCGATATGATTCGTAAATTCGGAAAAGAACATATTTTACCAAAAATGATGGAGTGGGATGAGTCTCAAGAATTTCCTATTGAGGTATTTAAAAAACTTGGTGAATTGGGCCTTATGGGTGTTCTAGTTCCACAGGAATATGGAGGGTCTGGATTTAGTTACACTGAGTATGTTACAGCTATTACAGAGTTAGGTAGTGTTTGTGGTTCTATTGCTTTGTCTATGGCAGCTCACAATAGTTTATGTACTGGTCATATTTTACAATTTGGAAACGAAGAGCAAAAGAAAAAGTATTTACCTAAATTAGCTTCAGCCGAGTGGATTGGCGCTTGGGGTTTAACAGAAGCTAATACCGGAAGCGATGCCATGCGGATGCAATGCACTGCAGTAAAAGATGGTGATTATTGGATATTAAATGGCACTAAGAATTGGATTACTCATGGTATTTCTGGTGATGTTGCTGTTGTTTTAACTCGCACAGGAAAACTTCTTGATAGTAGAGGGATTACTGCTTTTATTGTTGAAAGAACTAATGAAGGGTTTAGAGGTGGAAAAAAAGAAAATAAATTAGGTATGCGTGCAAGTGAAACTGCAGAGTTAATTTTTGATAACTGCCGTATTCACCAATCTCAAATGATAGGAAATGAAGGAGATGGATTTTTACAATCTATGAAAGTTTTAGATGGTGGTAGAATTAGTATTGCCGCCTTGAGTTTAGGTATTGCAAAAGGAGCATTAAATGCAAGTATTAAATACGCTAAAGAACGACATCAATTTGGTCAAGCTATAGCAAATTTTCAAGGTATTTCATTTAAATTAGCAGATATGGCAACCGAATATGATGCTGCCGAATTGTTAACCTTTCAAGCTGCCGATTTAAAAAATAAACATTTGCCAGTAACAAAAGAAAGTGCCATAGCAAAATATTATGCTAGCGAAGTAGCTGTTAAAGTTAGTACTGAGGCTGTTCAAATTTTTGGCGGCTATGGTTACACTAAAGATTTTCCAGTAGAAAAATTTTATCGTGATAGTAAATTATGTACTATTGGCGAAGGTACTAGTGAAATTCAAAAATTAGTGATTGCCCGAGAGATTTTAAAATAGTTTTTATAATTATTAATGATTTATATTTATGAAACATTACTCTAATTATGCGATCGATCAATTTACCCGACACGTATTAAATGATACTAGTGGATATAATTGGTTAATGAATAATGGCTATAAAGAATTAATTGCTTGTATAGATGCTATTAGAGATGATAAAAAAGCTTTTAGTTTTTTAATGGAGAATAAGCATTATATTTTGGCTGCTTTTGTTAATGCGATTTGGGATGATCAAAAAGCTTTTAAGTTTTTAATGGATGCTAAAGCTTTCGAGTGGGCAGCCTCTGCCAATCTTATTAATGGCGATGATAAGGCAGAAGAATTTTTAAACAAATCGGGTTTCAAACATTATGTTTTATTGGCACATGCTATTCAAAGTCGTATTCACGATGATGGGGATAGAAATATAGGTCCATTAGGTACTTTTAAAAATATATTTAATATAAAACAAGCTTTTAAAGAGGCATTTAAAAAAGATGAGAATAGTTGATAGCATTCCGCACGAAAGCATGACCATTAGTATTTTTCAGATGAATGATAAATATCAAGTGAGATTTGAAGCCGGCCCAATGGAGCAGCTTTTTAAGTTTAATGTAGAAGAGGTAAAGAGCCTTGAAAATTTAAAAATTATTATTACTTCTGATTTTATCGAAGCCACTCGCAAAAGGTTTAACGATATGTTTTTGTTAATGCAAACACTAGTTTATTAAAATTAAGGTTGTTTTTTTAATTCAATTTCTAATTCATCTAATTGTTCTGCACTTATTTCGCTTGGGGCATCAATCATTACATCTCTTCCTGAATTGTTTTTTGGAAATGCAATAAAGTCGCGAATACTATCAGCGCCTCCAAACATAGAACATAATCTATCAAAACCTAAAGCAATGCCACCATGAGGTGGTGCACCAAATTCAAAGGCATTCATTAAAAAGCCAAATTGCTTTTGTGCTTCTTCTTTCGAAAACCCGAGTATTTCGAACATTTTTCCTTGTAAATCTTTATTGTGAATTCTAATGCTTCCTCCTCCAATTTCAACACCATTTACAACAATGTCGTAGGCCATGGCTCTTGGAATTTGAACTTTGTAATTCATAGGCCTGTCTGCAATAATTTCTTCTCTAATTTCAGAGATCATTGAATTAATAATATACAGGTCCTCTTTTTTTGGAGACGTAAACGGATGATGTTTCGCGTGCCATCGACCAGATAAGGAAGCTAATACATTAGGATCCCCTTCATTCCATTCTATTAGAGGAAAGTCAACAACCCAGAGGCATGAAAATTTATTTTTATCTCTTAAGCCCAAACGATTTCCTAATTCTAATCTTAATTCGCTTGCCGCTTTTCTTATTTCATGTTTATTGCCAGCTAAAACTAAAATTAAATCTCCTTTTTTTGCATCACAAACTTCGGCCCATTTTTTTAAATCTTCTTCCGAATAAAACTTATCTACGCTTGATTTTAGGGTGCCATCGTTTTGATAACGGACATAAACTAATCCACTAGCCCCAATTTGAGGTCGTTTTACCCATTCAGTTAATTCATCTAATTGTTTACGAGTATATTCTGCAGCCCCTGTTGCACATAGGCCAATAATTAATTCAGCCTCGTTAAATAAATTAAAATTTTTCCCTTTGCAAACCGAATTTAAATCTATCAACTTCATTTCAAACCGAGTATCAGGCTTATCGTTTCCATAATGTTTCATGGCTTGCGCATAACTCATGCGTGGTATTTTGGGTATGTCGATATTTTTAACTGTTTTAAATAAATACACAAGTAAACCTTCAAATGTATTTAAGATGTCTTCTTGTTCAACAAAACTCATTTCACAATCTATTTGAGTAAATTCAGGTTGTCGATCGGCACGTAAATCTTCATCTCTAAAACATTTAACAATTTGATAGTATCTATCAAATCCACTAACCATCAATAGTTGTTTAAAAGTTTGAGGGCTTTGAGGCAAAGCGTAAAACTGATTTTTATTCATACGGCTTGGTACAACAAAATCGCGCGCTCCTTCGGGAGTAGATTTTATTAAAACCGGCGTTTCTACTTCTATAAAATTAAGTTTGTCTAAATAGTTTCTCGTTTCGATTGCAATTCGGTGGCGCAACTCTAAATTTTTTCGAACCATTGCACGACGTAAATCTAAATAACGATATTTCATTCGCAACTCGTCTCCTCCGTCGGTGTCATCTTCTATAGTAAATGGTGGGGTAAGCGATGAATTTAAAATTGTTAAAACACTTACTTTTATTTCTATATCGCCGCTTGGTGTATTTTTATTTTTGTTTTCTCGTTCAATAACGGTACCCGTAATTTGTAAAACAAATTCTCGCCCCAGTGCCCTGGCCTGTTTGCATAAATTAGAATCCCAGTCAAGATTAAATACTAATTGGGTAAGTCCGTAACGATCTCGCAAATCAATAAATGTCATGCCTCCTAAATCTCTGCTTTTCTGAACCCATCCACACAACGTAACTTCTTTGCTTACATCTTCAATTCTTAATTCTCCGCAAGTATTTGTTCTTAACATAAAATATATTTTAGTATAAAATTAAGTTTTTTTAATTAAAACGTATTAAAATTCTTTTTCTATTTATTGATTTTTGTGCGACCAATTATGCCCGAATAGAGCCTACAAGAATTAAGAGGCATGCATTCAGAAGAGTTTTATGTTTCGTTTATTTATATTCATGCTTTTTCCAATAAAGTTGGTATTGATTCTCTGGCTCATTTATTAATATATCGTATGCATAGATGCCTGATTTCTTTTTCTTTGATTTCGTTCCACATTCTTTTAAATAGACAGGTCTTTTTTTTCCTTTGATTATTCCAAAAGGTCTGAGCAAAGGAACATCTCCATGCATAGTAATTTCACTAATACCAGAAATAAAAACAGTAGAATCCTTACTTATCTTTCCCAAATAAAAATGGTCAAACGATACTGAATCAAGATCGTAATCGGTTTTATTGAAAACTGTGATTTTAATATTCTGAGCAATTGAAAACGTTGGAATTAACAATAAAATAGCTAAATAGAATGTGTATATAAATATTTTCATAATTTTTTTTTCAATATTCTTGCTAAAGGTTTGCGGCTAACATTAGTTGGCGTTTGGAACACTCAACTATCTATAACCACAAATGTTTATTTAAAGATACAAATGTTTGTTAGCAAAGCCAAACGAAAATAAAAGTCTGCGAAGCAGGCAGTAAATGGCTATGCAATGACCACGTCCGCGCCAATTATTGGTAGGTGATGTTATAGCCAGTGCTCTTTTGTATCAACTGTGTTCTCAAACGGTGTATACACAAATATGGCTACAACGTTTAAGAAGTATCTATATTATTTAATTACAGGTTTAAAATTGATGAATTCATCTTACTTCAGTCCAACTGGCAAAAAGCCAATAACCTGCTAATCCCGTTAACCCTAAATGTACATATGTTTTCCTTTGTCCACACGCATAGAAGCTCATTTCTTTAGGTAAATGTCTGCACTCCTTTGTATATGAGAAGGTATACTTCTTATCAATCGTGTATGAAATGCTATCAATATGGCAATTCATTTCATTACTAACTCTGATTTTAAGTTGGACTATCCTTTTTGCAATTGCATTGCGATTAGCCTTTTTAAAACATTGTCCGATAGGTTCATTTCGAGTTTGTCCAACTGAATAAGAAAAGAATCCGCAAACAATAAACAGGAAGAGCCAATATTTTAAGACACTCATTTTTGGCAGAATTTTAAAAGAATACCTGTAATTGTTGTTAAGAATAAAATTGCTATGTTTTTTTGTTTTAATATTCTCTGGAGTTTTTTTTTGTTTGACGTTACTTAGTTAATTTATTTTTGTTTTTGCTTTTTGAGTTTTCTGTTACTATAATCAATTCGGAATCTTTTAGTATTGTTTTGGATTCATTAACAAACTCTATTTGCTTTTCTGAAGAAAGTTCCGAAAGTTTAAAGCAAAAATCTTTTTCGCCTTCACGACCCCAAGTAATTACCTCTTTTGAAATTGATAAGTTATTACGTTTTCCATATTCTGTAAGAAAAGTGGTATATGTTTCTAATAGCTTGGAGTCTTTCCCTGCACCTTTACTTATAAAGGAAACAATGAAGCGATAATTGTCGGTAATAGGTTGGTTGGAATTAGTTGAAGTGTTAACGGCTTCATTTTTTTTATTTTTGGTTGAATTACCTGATGGTTTATTTTGTTTAGATGTTTGACAGGAAATATTTCCGATCAGCGCAATCCCCATAATAATATAAATTAATTTGCGCATATTACTTATTTATTTAATATTAATTTTTTGGTGACAGCCTGATTATCATATGTGATTTTTGCTAAATAAACTCCATTACCAAATGCGTTAAGATTTATTTCCAATCCATTTTGATTTATATCATTGGACGATAATTCAAGTATATTTTGACCTAAAAGATTTGTAATGGTTACTCTGAATGAGTTATTAACGATTGATAAATCAGATTTTAAATTAAAAATACCATAGGATGGGTTAGGGGTAATAGAAAACAAAGTATTAAGAACGTTTTCTTTAATACCAATTGTTGATATACAAACTTGTGAAGATTGCAAACTAATACGAGAACCAAAGAGCACTGCATCCATCCGCGCCCATTGACCATAAGTGAACATTGATGTTACAATATCATCTGAATAATCCATATAGTTATAGAACATAACACCGGGATAAATAACCTGACAAGCATCAAGTAAAGGATAAGTAGGAACACCTCCGCTTTCGTTGCCTTGAAGAGGGGTGTCGCTAACAAGATCATCTTGCGAACAAGCAGATTCATCGCCCCAAATATGCCTGAGATTAAACCAATGTCCAACTTCATGCGTGGCTGTTCTACCTAAATCAAATGGGGGGTTTAGATTACCAGAATTACCAAAGGAGTTATATTGAATAACTACACCATCAGTGTTTGCAGCACCACCTGGGAATTGAGCAAAACCGAGTGTTCCTGCATCTGCGCCACCAAATTCTAAAGTCCAAAGATTTAAGTATTTATTTCTATCCCATATTGTAGGAGGCTTAACTGAAGCTTCAATTTGATTTATATCCCACGAGGCCTTATAGCCTAAATGCCGGGTGATACCAGTTGTTGGATTTCCTAATTCGTCCTGTTTTGCTAAGCAAAATTCAATTAATGGGTCAGCAGAACAACCTCTAAATGCTGCAGGAACAGAATTAATGTCAGCATTCATTCTTCTGAAATCTGAATTTAATACTGCAATTTGAGAATTTATTTGTGCTACAGAAAGGTTTCTACCCGAACCAATGGCTTCGCCGAAATGAACGATATGAACAACTACAGGTATTGTAATTTTAGGTCGCGGTATGTTCCATAACTCAACTGCCATATTAGCACAAAGTGTGTTACTCGTACAATTGTAAGCATCAACCAACAAATCATAGTTACCGCTAGCCATAGGAGTGAAATAAATTTCAGATTGAGGCGCACACCAGTCATCATTATGCGCGACTGCATTTCCGCCACCCTGCGGATAAATTGTTAATTGAGTGTCAAAATTATTATCCCCACATAATGATACTCTATATGTTCGACCCGCAGTTAGACCATTAACGGTAACATATTCACCGCCATACGTGCAATTCGGGCTTGGAGAAACTATTTGATTTAAGATAGTGGGTGCTGCAATAGTTGTAAATGAAGTATTATTATAACCACAAAGAGATTGAATACCCTGAGTTTTATTGTCACTTTTTGAATTATTTTCTGTTGCAGGTGAAAAATTTATTTGATGAGTTTTCCTTTTTTTGATTATCTCTTGAGTTTGGAACTCAATAGAATCCATCGTTTGTTTTAACAATGGATCTTTTTTTAACTGTGTTTGAAGGTTTTTTATTGTTCCACATTGTTCATTCTGAGCAAAGGAGACTAAGAAAAGAAGTGTAAATGTAGTGGAGAAAAACAGATTTTTTTTCATATTTTATATTTTATTGCACCGTCCCTTGTGCAAGTTTGTATAAAAGATCAGCGTGGGACAATCACCAAATCATAGCAGGGGAGAGACCAAGCGCCCTCACCAATCAATAGATACAGCCCTCGCCTTATCTAAGTTTGCCTTAACCTTAAATGGCGAAGCTTTGTTTCGCTTTAATTTTAATTAAATATACTATAATTTTCTTACAAATTATAAAAGGTATTTTATTTATATCATATTCTGGCATATCATCTTGGCTGCTGCCGGCAATCTCTATGACTATTAAATCTTTTTGTAAAAATAAATCTACCCGAATGCCTTGATAAAACAGTTGAAGAACACAGTAATCCTCCACAAAATATAATACAAGGGTTTCTTTTTTGTAATCAACGAATGTTTTATCCAACAGGTTTTTTTTTCTTTTTCGATTCATTATTTGTGTTATTAAATTTTGTTTACAATTTTTGAAATAAGATATTTGTTGCGATTAATAAAACAGCTAATAACTCATAATATATGAAAACCAAATTATTTATATTATTTATTTCTTCTACTATCGCATTGATAGCTCAAGAAAAAACAAATAAAAAAGAAAGTGAATACAGATTTACTACTATTAAAAATTTAGAAGCAACGCCTGTTCAAAATCAAAATATGACAAGTACATGTTGGTCTTTTTCGGCCCTATCTTTTTTTGAAAGCGAAATAATTCGACTAGGAAAAGGAAAAGATTACAACTTAAGCGAAATGTTTATTGTTAAAAAATCATACGCTCAAAAAGCTGACAATTACATTCGAATGCACGGGAAAACTAATTTTGGAGAAGGTGGAGAGTTTTCGGATGCATTAAATGTTATAAAAAATTATGGATTAATGCCCGAAGAAATTTATACAGGAAAAAAAGATATTAATTCGCCTCACAACCACAAATCATTAGAAACTAAATTAAAAAAAATAATTCAAACTGCATCTCTCGACGAAACAGATAAGATTGATTTTAAATTATTACATGATTCAGTGAATACAGTTTGTGATGAATTTTTAGGTAAAACTCCCGACAATTTTGAATATAAAGGAAAATCATACACAGCAAAATCTTATGCCGAGTCAACCGGATTGAATCCAGATGATTATATTTTCATAACATCTTTTAGTCACCATCCGTTTTACTCAAAGTTTGTTCTCGAGGTACCCGACAACTGGAATTGGGAATCAATGTATAACTTACCAATAAATGAATTACAAGAGGTCATGTCTTATGCAATTAACAAAGGCTATTCGATTGCCTGGGCAGCCGATGTGAGTGAAAAAGGTTTTTTATATACAGATGGCTTGGCAATTAATCCTGAAAAACCTATTAGTAATATGAGTGATGAAGAGAAAAAAAAATTAAGTATTAAACCTCATAAACAACTAGCCATTAATCAAGATATTCGACAAAAAGCATTTGATAATTTCGAAACGCAAGATGATCATGGTATGCACATTGTTGGATTAGTAAAAGACCAATTAAATACACCTTATTATCTTGTGAAAAATAGTTGGGGTAAAGAACGTAATCAATGCGATGGTTATTTCTACGCGAGCGAAAGCTATGTTTTATTTAAAACCACTAACATTATGATTAATAAAAATGCCTTAGCCCCTATTATTGCTAAAAAATTAGGGATTATTCAGTAAAATAAACTTTTTTTAAACTTGAGTGTTTAATAAGGCGATGATAAATCCAATTGATAAAGATAAAGTAGCAGAAAATCCAGGGCTTTTAGCTTACCCTCATAACATTGGAAGCATTGCTATTAGGCCAGAAGACCAAGGGAAACTAAAATCGAGAGCATTATCTGCTATGCGAGAGCAAACTTCTAGACAATTATCTCAACTTCAGAAACAAGCAGAACTGATTGCTAAGCAAGCAAACGAATTAAAAAATCGGGTAGAAATTAGTGAACAAATTTATCTAGCAGAATTAACATTCGAACCATTTGTTGGCCATATTTACCACCTTTACCGAAAAGATGAAAAATTTAGGTTAATGTTAATAAGCCCAAATGAGTGGGGTAAAAAAAAACCAGAATATTTAGAGTATATAAGTAGTGCAAAATTATTAAGTGATCACACCTGGGAGATTGTGGTTGAAGATTTTGATTAAATTAAAGATTCATTCTTGCCAAAGGTGTAATTCCTAAATCTGAAAACTGTTTATTAACATATTTATAATATCCAGTAATGCCAATCATCGCGGCATTATCAGTACAATACTCGTTATTGAGAATATAAGTTTTAATATCTAATTCATCATTTAATAATCCAACTTGCTGCCTTAATTCAGAATTTGACGAAACACCGCCAGCAATTGCAAAATGTTTAATCCCTGTTTCTACCAATAATCGTTTTGCGTTTAAAAGAACAGTTGTTATCAAATGAGACTGATAAGAAGCGCAAATATCTTCTATATTTTCTTTAGTAAACAACGGATTTTTTTTAGATTCATTTTGAATAAAATATAAAAAAGAAGTTTTTATTCCACTAAAGCTATAATTGTAACCAGATATTTTTGAATTAGAAAATTTAAACCTTGTTTTATTTCCTTTTTTAGCTAAAGTATCAATAATAGGACCGCCAGGATAAGATAATCCTAATATTTTAGCCGCCTTATCAAAAGCTTCACCTATTGCATCGTCAATAGTTTCTCCTATTAAATCAAAATCAAAATAACTATTTACCTTAATCAATTGAGTATGACCACCACTTAAAGTTAAACAAATAAAAGGAAAAGGAGGGGAAGCTTTATTATCATTATCTTTAATAAAATGAGCTAAAACATGCGCTTGCATATGATTAACTTCAATTAAAGGGATTTGAAGAGCAATTGATAAAGATTTAGCAAAAGATAAGCCAACCAACAAACTACCCATTAATCCAGGGCCTCTAGTGATAGCAATTGCACTTAAATCACTTAACAATATACCAGCTTTTTTTAAAGCCAAATCAACAACAGGAAGAATGTTTTTTTGATGATCACGACTTGCAAGCTCAGGAACAACCCCACCATATTGCTCATGTATTTTTTGAGTTGCAGTGATTTGCGATATTAAACGATCGCCATTTAAAACTGCACACGAAGTATCGTCGCAGCTGGTTTCAATAGCTAATATGTATATGTTTAAAATTTGCATTTTTTAAAAGAAGAAGAACATTATTTTATATTATATTTAAAGGGATTATATGAAGAGTAAAATTACAAGAATATTTTTTAAATCTTTAGGTGCAATTTCACTATTTATAATAATACTATTAATAGGCTTGTATTTTGGTATACAAAGCTATTCATTTCAATCTTGGTTGGGCAAGGAAGCAACGAAATATATAAGCAGAGAATTAAATAGCAAGGTAGAAATAGAGTCAATACAGCTTGATTTTTTTGAGTCCGCTACTCTAAATAAAATTTTAATTTTAGATAAACATTACGATACAATATTATATGGAGATATTTTGATTAAAATAAATAATTTTGATTATAAAAATAAATCTATAACAATACAAAAAATAACATTAAAAAATATAAATTCTAAAATCATTAAATATAAAAAAGATGTAAATTATAATTATGATTTTTTAATTAATTATTTTAGTTCAAACAATAAAGAACAAACAAATAGTAAATGGAACATAAAATTTGATGAATTAGAATTAAATAATGTCAGTTTTATTCATAAAAATGAAAATGAAGAAATTAAATTAGGTAAAAACATAAATTTTAATAATATTTTTTTTAAAAACACGTATGCAAATATTTCAAGCTTAAAATTAAATAATGATACAATTTTTGCAGTCATTAAAAGCTTAAAAACAAAGGAGCAAAGTGGCTTTGAATTATCAGATTTTAAAGCAATAACTAAAATAAGTTCTAAACAATTAATCTGTGACAGTTTAATTATATTAACCCCACAAACCAAGATTGAAGGGAGTATAAAGTTTTATTCAAATAATTGGAATGATTACAACGATTTTATTTCAAAAATTAAACTAAACTCATATATAAATAAAACTTCTTATTTAAGTTTTAAAGACATCGCATATTTTGCAAGTGATTTAAATGGGCTAGAAGATCGTGTGTTTTTATCAGGTAAGATTAATGGATATATTAATGAATTGAAACTAAACAAATTTAATTTAACTTATGGAAAAAACACCCGTTTTAATGGAGATATAGATGTTATTGGTTTATCTAAAATAGAAACAAGTCAATGGCAAATTGAAGCTAAAGAAATAAGTGCCAATTACAACGACCTAACCTTAATTTCGAAATATCCATTTACAGAAGAAAAAAAAATAAATTTACCGATAGAATTAAAAAGATTGGGACTAATCAGTTTTCATGGAAGAATTAATGGGTGCTTAAGCAACTTTTCATCAACTGGAAAATTTACCACCGAATTAGGAAATGTTGAAACTCAAATTAAAATAAATAAAAAAAATAATGACATAGAATATGAGGGAAATATTAAATCAGAACATTTTAATTTAGGGACATTAATTGATAACAATAATTACAACGACCTTAGTCTAAATTTTGACATCAATGGGAAAAGCACAGACATTAAAACAATTAAAGCTATTGTTAAAGGCGAAATAATAAACATTAAATATAATGACTACTTATATAAAAATATTAAAATTACAGGAGAAATAAATGAGAAATTGTTTAATGGCAATATTATTTGCTCGGATGAAAATGCTAATTTCGATATTAACGGCATAATAAATCTTAAAAACGATATTACTGAAATTGAAATTAAATCGAATATAAATAAACTCAATTTAAATAAACTAAATCTTGTAATAAATAATGATACTAATATCATATCAAGTAAGATAATAATTAATGTAAAAGGGAAATCAATTGATGATTTAACTGGGGAAATTAATTTAGATAATATTATATATAAAACAAAATCAAAAATATATAAACTAAGTAACTTAAATATAATAAGCGATCAGAGGCAAGGACTTAATAATATAAAAATTAATTCAGATTATTTTGATGCAAATTTATTAGGTGAATTTAAAATTAGTAATCTAAAACAAAGTTTTCTATCTTTTTTATTCAAATACTATCCTACATTTTTTGAAAATCCATTAGACTCTAAAAAAAATAATGATCAATTTGCTTTAAATGTGAGAATTAAAAAATTCGATGCTATTAAAGAATTGTTTTTGCCTGATTTGATGATTAGTGCTGAAACTAAAATTGATGGAAATTTTAATGCTAAAGAAAATATTGTAAACTTAAAAATAAATTCAAGTAAGCTAATTTATAAATCAATATCATTTAACAATCTATCATTAAGTTTAATACAAAACGATAAAAGTGTGTTAGCTGAAATTGAAAGCAAATCAATAAATCCAATAGATAGTTTAACTATTGAAAATATTCTTCTTAAAATTAACTCAATTGATAAAAGCTTAAGCTATACATTAGATTGGAATAATTATAAAAAGCCTTTAAATAAAGGCGGATTATCTGGAGATATGGCATTTAATAAAAATGATGTTTTATTAAATATAAACAAAATATTTATTAGTATTAAAGATAGTTCATGGCAATTAACAAAACCGAGTTCTTTAAATTTTAGTAAAACAGAAGGGTTAAAAATTTCTCCGCTCGAAATAAAAAATAATAATCAACTAATTAATATTTATGGAAATATCTCTGAAAATAATAATGATAGTGTATTATTTAGATTAGATAATATATTTCTTGAACAATTTAATCCAATTCTTAAATTATTTAAAATAAAATTATTTGGCGATTTAAATGGAAAATTTGCATTGACAAATTATCAAAACAAATTAGCATATTCTGGTCAACTGGATATAACAAAACTAATAGCAAACGATAATCAAATTGGTGAATTGTATTTGAAATCTAACTATTTTATTCAAGAAAATAAAATCGCCATAAATGGATACACATCTTTAGGATTTATTAATGAAAATGGAATTAAACAAAAAAATATTTCATTTGTTGGAGATTATTTTTTAAATAAAATTGATGAATCTATAGATATTGATTTTATTGCAAAACCTGCGAATATTAATATGCTTAATCCTCTTCTTGAAGGTATTTTAACAATCAAAAATGGATATATAAACGGTAATGGAAAAATTCATGGCACACCAAATAAAATTAAAATTGATAGTAAGCTTAAAATATTTAATAGTGAGGTAAAAATAGATTATACTAATGTTGTATACAATATTACCGGAGAGATAGACATAATGACTGATCAAATTAGATTTACCGACTTATTATTAAGAGAAAAAGGAACAAAAGCTGCTCCTCAAGGCACATTAAATGGCAATATATTTCATTCAAATTTTAAAGAAATGAGAATAGATTATGATGTTACTTATAAAAATATGCTTTTGTTAAATACAACAAAAAATGAAAATAATTTGTTTTATGGTAAACTATACGGTACAGGAAATATTAGCTTATTTGGAAATTTAAATGATATTTACATGAAAATAAACAATACTACAAATAAGAATTCTAAATTTATTTTACCTCTAGACGGCCCCTCAGAAATTGAAGAAGACAATCTAATACATTTTGTAAATAAAGATAGTGTTGAAATTAAAACGCAAAAAATTTCAGGTTTTAATTTAGAAATAGATTTACATGTAACTCCAGATGTTTTAACTCAAATTTTATTAGATCAAACTAATGGTGATAAACTAAATGTTCAAGGCAATGGTGATTTAAAGATTAATATAAATACTCTTGGAAAATTTGAAATGAAAGGTGATTATATTTTGTCTGGAGGTGATTATTTATTCACTTTAGAAAGTGTTATAAATAAAAAATTTGATATTGCATCCGGAAGTCAAATCTCCTGGAGTGGAGACCCTTTAAACGCAGATATCAATGTAATAACAGTTTATAAACAAAGAGCATCAATATCAACATTGCTGAACGACACCACAAATAAAAGCAGAATTCCTGTAGATTGTAAATTAAATATTAATGGCAAACTTTTTTCTCCTAATATCAAATTTGCTTTAGATTTCCCTTTAATAGACGCTACCTCTAAAGCAAGAATTGATAACGTTTTAAGTGATGAAGCAGAATTAAATAGACAAGTCTTTTCCTTTTTATTATTTAAAAGTTTTATTAAGCCGCAAATATATAATTTAAGTGGGGGAGGAGTAACGGCAGGGAATGCAGCAGCTTCTACCAGTAGCGAAATGCTGAGTAATCGTGTAAGCGAATTCCTGAATAGTTATGTTAAAAATTTAACAGGAATAGACAATCTTCAACTTGGATTAAATTACAGGCCTGCCAATAAAAATAATAATGAAACAGTTGATATAGCTGTGAGTAAACAATTTATGAACGACAAAATAACAATTGATGGAAATTTTGGATTAAATAATAATTCTAATTCAAATAGCTTAATAGGAGACGTAAATATTAATTATAAATTAACAGATGATGGTAAATATCGATTAAAAGGATTTAACCGAAGCAATGATAATACTCAAATTACAACAGCTGGAGGACCATATACACAAGGTGTTGGCATTTTATATAAAAAAGAATTTAATAAACTATTTTTTTTAAAGAAGTTAAATAAAAAAACTGCTAAACAATAGAAATTTAATCTAAGATTAAATTAATTTTTATCGTCACTTTCAGGCTCTGAATTATCTATTTTATAATCCTCTTTTTTAAATATTCCTGTGATTTTTCCTGTGATTTTTTTAACCTTTACGTAGTTTTTTTCAATACTTGTATTGGTTATATTATTAATATCCTCATTTTGTAAAATTTTAGGAATTTCTGGATAAAAAATTATAAAGCTGGTAAATTCGTTATTTTTATTTAGTTTTTTTGGCATTTCATCCAAATTAAAATCGTAGCTCAAGGTTTGTTTTCTTGCGCTTAAAAAAATAAAAAGGTCATCAACTTTTACTTTATTAATAACATCTAATTCATTAAAACTTAAAATAGGCATATACTTATAAAAAGTTTGTTTTTTATCATTTATAGCAGTCGCAAAGGACCTTATCGTTTGATCGAGACCGTAAACATATATTGAAACGCCTAATTGTTTTAATAAGGAATTAATTTTAGTTGCTGAACGAAAAAAACCATTTTCTAACTCTGAATTAGGTGATAGTAAAACGATAAAACGTTGAAGAGTATTTATTGGTTGTAATATTTTTGATATAATAATTGCTTGTTTAGTTTTAACTAATAAATTAGTAGATAAGTCTTTTCCAAAAATTAAATTTGATGAGCCTTGATTTGTTTTAAAGCTTATTAAAATATCTGAAATATTATAAGCTTTTGCTGTGCGAGCAATTCCATCAACAATACTTAAATCTACTTTTTTTAAGACTTCTACTTTTTTATCTCCGCTAGAAATTTGCTCAACAATTCCTTCAATTACTTTTCTTACTATATTTATTTTTTCGTCAGCATCGGCATCATCTTCAACAATAGATAATGGATATATTGGTTCATTTGATTTTTGGTCTTTTACTAACAAGGCTAAATCAATTAATCTTTGAATATTATCTGGATTACTAACAGGGATTAGTATCCGTTCTATTTTGTCGTGAGTTTTACGAGCAACCTCTTTTTCATTAATCGCAATAGCTCTTGAGGCCCTTTCGGTAACAAATGAACTAATTAGGCAAGAAATTAAAATTAAAATTATTGTGCCATTTACAACATTTTGATCAAATAAATGGATATCAAACCCAACTTTAATAATTGCCATTGTGGCAGCAGCGTGAGAAACGCTTAAGCCGAACATTATATTTCTTTCATATTTTGAGTATTTATAAATAGAACCAGTTACCCAAGCTGCTATGTATTTAGTAAATAAACCGACCAACAATAAAACAGCAGCAAATAATAAAGCGCTGGTACCTTCAAAAAACAACTTAAGATCAACAAGCATTCCGGCACTTATTAAAAAGAAAGGGATAAACAACGTGTTTCCAATAAAAGTAATTCTGTTCATTAATATTCCTGAATGAGGTATAATTTTATTTAATCCTAATCCTGCTAAAAAGGCTCCAATAATTGGTTCTACCCCAGCCAACTCACTTAAATAACTCGAAATAAAAACAACTGCCAATACATATATATAGTGCGAACTTGCTTGAGCTTCAATGTTTCGAAAAAACCATCGACTAATTTTTGGCAACAAATAAAGTGTACAAAAAACTAATAATCCTAGTGAAAGAGTTGTTCGAAACCAAAAAAAAGAATTTATTTCTCCTGTTACAACATTAGTAATAAATCCTAATAAAATAAGTACCGCAGAATCAGTTATAATAGTTCCTCCAAAAGTTACCTGAACTGCTCGGTTTTTAATAATCCCCATATTACTTACTATTGGATAGCTTACTAAGGTATGCGTACTGAACATGCTAGCCAAGAGTAATGCAGGCCAAACAGAAAATTGAAATACATAAATACAAACAACATAACCAATAATAATTGGAATTAAAAAAGTTAAAGCACCAAATACAATACTTTTGTTTCGGTTGTGCTGAAATTGTTGCATGTCAATTTCTAAACCAGCCAAAAACATGATATATAATAAGCCTGTTTTTGACAATAATTCAAAACTATTAGTTGATTCGATGAGGTGTAAAAAATTTGGGCCAATAATCACACCCGATAGAATTAAACCGATAATACCTGGAACTCGAAAACGTTTAAATAATAATGGCGAAAAGAGAATAATAAGTAGTATCAGTGCAAGAATTAAAACTGAATTTTTTAAAGGCAAATACTGATTAAAAAAAATATTAAACATATTTAAAAAGTTTTGCATTGAACTCATATAAATTTTTTAATATCTATTTAAAATAATTAAAAATCTTTAATAAAATGATTAAAAATAACTTTTAGTTATAAATGTAAATTTAATTTAATTTTTCGATTTTTTTTAGGATAATAATATTTGTTAATCGTAAAAAAACATAAGAAAACAATTTGTACTTTTAACATAATGAAGGTTTCTCTTAAAATACTCACTTTATTTCTTTTAATTTCTTATTCATTTATAAGTCAAACTAAGTCCTCAATATCAAACAGTCACTTAATTCAAATTTCGGGTGTAGTATTAGATCAAGATAGTGGCTCTAGAATTCCTTATGTTTCTATCTTAGTAAAAGGCACTAAAAAATATTACATGAGCGATCAACGTGGTTTTTTTAGTTTAGTGGCCTATCCAAACGATGAGATTGAATTCCATTCGATAAGCCATAAAAATAGAACTTATAAAATTAATGATACATTAAATCAAAAATATTATTCTATTATTCAATTGTTAGCAAAAGACACTATTCTATTGCAAGAAATTGAAATATATCCTTGGCCAAGTAAAGAAGAGTTTAAACACGCTTTTTTAGCACTAAATCTTAATTCAACAGATATAGATAGGGCTGAAAATAATTTACTACGTGATGAACTTAGCTATTTGGAAAGAAACCAAACCTCTAGTTCATCTGAAAATTACAAATATGTTATGCAGGCCTATTACACTAAAATATATTCTGTTGGTCAACAACCTATGAATAACTTATTAAATCCAATAAAATGGGCTCAGTTTATTGATGCATGGCGTAAAGGTAAATTCAGCTCTAAAACTACACCTAAAAAAAATAAAAATAATTAAATTTACAAGCTACTACTTATTCCAAAAACACTCGAATTTCCTGGAAAAGCCA
>CAMCZO010000051.1 GCA_945887955.1 Chitinophaga pinensis
AAAATATTTTTATTTTTTTTAGTGTTTTCTTTTAAATAATTAAAATTTGTAATGTCTGGCTCAAAACAAATAACTTTTCCATTTTCACCAACAATTTTAGAAATAATAGCGGCATAAAACCCAATATTAGCACCAATATCTAATACTACATTATTTTTTTGAATATGTTTTTTTAAAAGATCAATTTCAAAAGCATCTTGTTTATTTTTAAAAACTTTGTAAAGTGGTTTATAGATGCTAAAGGCATATTTAAAAAGAAAGTTACCAAATTTAATTTTTAGAGACATTTTTTTAATTAAATAAATAAAAATTAATATAGAATTTCATAAACGTATGCTTCTTCTATTATCCCTTCGGTATGAACTAATCTTAATTTATTAGGATATTTTTGTGCAATGGGAGCAAAAATATTATGAACAGTGTTTATAATACCAGAACTTGGATCTAAAGGATTAGCTCTTAAGCTTCCAAGCATTACATGGGTAACGTTGTTTTTTTTGAAATATGCCAAAGCACTATCTGGGTTAGATTGATTAGTTGAGGTATCTTTTTTTACAACGCTGTAAATAGGGAAGAATTTTTTCCCCTTTCCATATACAAAACTCATTGGTGCTTTTCTACTGGCTACATAAGAATTTTTATTTAAACTATCAGCGCACCATTCGCTGCATTTTAAAAAGTTTTGCCAGTCAGGAGTATATCCAAAATAAGTATCTCCTTTTAAATTTTTCTGAACTATTGATATATTTTTAAATCCTTTTTTGAATGTGTCTGTAAAAATAGAACTAACAAATAATAGTAATAGAATTATGTAAATAGTTTGACCAATTCCGGGTTTTATAGTAAAGTCATAAATTGCATAAAACATTAAAATTAAAATAATTGGCATGCAAACTAAGGTTATCCTTGGTTGATCCCATCTTGTTTGGAGTATTATAAAGGAAAGTGTTAGTTGAGCCGCAGTAAATAAGGATAAAAATGTTATTTCTTTATTTTTGTTTCTAATTATTTTCCAAAATCCAATTAGAATTAATGTAACTGTAATTAATGTAATAATTGTAAATGTTTCGGTGTTTGTTTCATCTCTCCAACCAAGAATTTGATAAAAACGTTTACTAAAAGAGAGATTACAATTATCAATAAAACGCTGAAAAAATCCAATAAAATCTTCATTTCCTTCACTTATATTATAAGGATCTTTTTGTAATAATATTTTACTTTGTCCGCTAAATTGATTTTGTGCGCTCCAAATAGTTTTTACTAAAATTTCGTATGGCAATTTAAATATAAGATAGGCCACTAATGAAATTAAAATTGCTTTGTAATTTTTTTCTAAAATAAAAAATAAAATTACAGCTGGAATAACAACTATAGCGCTACTTTTAGCAGTACTCATCAAAAACATACTTAAACCAAATAAAAGCCATAATTTTATTTGATTTTTAATTTGAAGGCCATCATTATTTAAAACATCAATAATTTTAACAGCATAAAAAAAGAATAGACTTTGTAGAAAAAAGTAAAAAGCTTCTGTAAAAGTCATACTTGCAAAATAAATTATTAAATAGTTTATCGCATAAAAAACAGCAACTGGAATGAATACTATTGCTGGTATTCTTCCTCTTAAAGCTTTGTAAAAAAGTATAAATCCCAAAAGATTAAATAAAACAGAAAATATTTTAAAAATAATTAGTTTAAATCCAATTATTTTAATTAAAAAGGCAATAAATAAAGGGTAAAGTGGTGCATTTTGAGTGTAAAAATAATTAGGAAATTCATTTACAAAACGCCATCCTCCTTCAATATATAAGGCATCGTCATGTGCTTCGCTTATTCTCGAATTAAAAGAAATAAATGAAAAAAATAAACAAGCTACAATTAATGTATAAAAAATTTTAGAATCATTTTTCTTTGCCCAGTTTTCAAATTTATCGTAATACGTTAGTTCTTTTTTTATCGATTTAGTTTTCTCGTTTATACTTTTGGCCATAGTTATCAAAAATAACAAATATTTAATTTAATTGAACCAATACACTAACTTTAATACTAAAGCTCTATTTTTATTATTAAAGTTTTCAGAAACATAATTATCAGAATAGACAATAAACACATCACTCATCGGATTAAAGCGATACTGTAGACGAGTGTTTATGTTAAAATTATTTATTTGGCTATTATATTGAAGAAAAGTTGTAAAAAAAAGACTTCTCGAGAATGAGATTTCTATTCTAGGTCCAATTAAATCTAAAACCACTTTGTTTTTTAGGTTTGGCATTATTATCTCGTTATGAGTATAACTAAGTCCAATAATAGCGTATGGTTGTTTTCTGTATGTTATTTCGGCGTTATATGAAAGTTTAGTTCCAGTAAAATAGCTGCCATAACTTCCTCCAAAAGTAGCGTTAATAATTTTTCTTTGATTACTTTTAAAACTCATCACTACATCTCGATACTTATATGAATTTGCTGGTATTAATGTGTTATCAAAAAAAGTTACATCTGTTGGATAAATTAATTTTGTATAATAGTTGTTATAATTTATAAAAAAAACCGATGAGTTAGTGAAGTTAATATCATAGCCAATTTCGGCTAAAACATCTGTTGTTACATAATTACTATTAGCATAATAATCCAGAAATAATTTAGGTCCCATTTTATTTATGATAGAATTTTTTGGATATATAAAATAGTTAAAACTTGGTTCTATTCTCCAATAGGTATTTCTTGTTGTAATTTTTTTACCTAAATCTGTTTGAAAAAGTCTGGGTGTAAATCCAGTTTCTGCATTATAATTTTTGTTCATGTATTCGTGATTCCACATTAACATTATTTTTTGAGTGCTATAATGTAGCCAACTGGCATGAGAATAAGCATCATTATTATTTTTATACGAAAATGAGTGATGAAAAAAAAGTTTACCGTTCCATTTATTATCAGCACTTGCTAAATTATAATCTAAACCGAGCACTCTATTAAAATTTGTATTGGAGTATTTATTTGTATCTAGTTGTTGACGGTTAACAAAAATCATTGCGATGTTAGATCTTTTAAAAACATTTCGTTGAATAGCAGCAACCAAATAATTTTGTGCATAAACATCAATATTATTGTCTTTTGTTTTTGCTGTTTGTATATCCATTAATCCAATGCGCCAATTTTTATTTGGTTTCCCACTTAAACGAGCACCCGCAATTATTGGTATTGGGTTAGAAGAACCGATCCCAATTCGCCTTGAAAAAAAAGGCCGCATTTGCCTAAATCCAAAACTTGCAAACAAGTCGCTATTTTCTGTAAAGAATTGTCTTTGTTCGGGAAACATTAGATTAAATCTTGTAAGATTTGTAATTTGTCTGTCTACTTCAACCTGAGAGAAATCTGGATTTAATGTTAAATCTAAATTCATGGATGATGATAATGCGATTTTTCCATCAAGTCCAATATTAGCATCAAATTTTGTGTCAGTTTTACTCACAAAATCTTTTGTGGTTCTTGCAATTGAATAAGGAATAATGGCAATATTATTACCTGTTTTTTTTGGAATGTTATCCCAAATTAAATCACCAGAAAATGCTAAACTAGCAATGTTAAACTGTCTTGGAACTTTATTCCAAGTAGAATTTTCGTTTCTTTTTAAATCATTTCTTGCAAAGTTTATTTTCCAGTTGGATAGTTCTGGTTTAAATCTTATGGATTTAAATGGAATTTCCATTTCTACTGTCCATTTTGTGCCATTTCTTTTTACTTCGGCATACCATTTGTTATCCCAGGCTGTTGTAACCCCCATACCGCCTCCATTAGCAATTAATCCTTCTCTTTGAACTCCAAATGGGTTTACACCAAAACTAAAACCGTTTTGTTGATCTGAAAATGGATCTATAGTAACTACAAATGCATCACTTATAGGATATGAAAAATCTCTTTTTAAGGATTGAATAATATAATTTCCGGGTATTGAATCATAACAAATGGCTGCAATAAAAATAGACTTATCGTTATAAGTCATAAAAACCTCTGTTTTTGATTTTGCTAAACATGTATCGTAAGGAAAGTTTTGCCAAAAATTAGTAGCAGATTCGCTAATTTTCCATACCTCTTCACTTAATAAGCCGTCTATGGTAATTTTTTCTATTGTTTTTTTTATAGCTAAATTTTTTTTCTCTTGTGAAAAAATGAATGAGCTAAATAGTAATAAAAAAAGTATAAAATTCTTTTTCAAGCAGTTGCAAATTTAGATAAAGAAATTTTATTTTTTTTGATATTTTAAAATCTTATCAGTTAATTGATTTTTTTTAACTAATTTATATAATTAACTAAATGTAGAACTCACATTTGTTTTTATATATTCACCTTGGTTTAATGAGTCTAATTTAAAATGATGGATTCTTGTTCTTTTTAACATTAAAACACTATATCCCAATGTTTTACACATTTTTCTTATTTGTCTATTTTTCCCTTCTTTTAGGATCACTCGAATTGAAAAATCATCAATTATTTTACATTGACATGTTTTTGTAATATACTTTCCAATTAAGACACCCGAAGTAAATAATTTAATAAATTCCTGATTAGGTTTTTTGTCTAAAATAACATCATATTCTTTTTCCTTTTCGAATTTTGGATTACAAAGGTTTTCAATCCATTTTCCATCATTACTTAATATCAATAATCCTTCCGATTGTTTGTCTAATCTTCCGGCAATAGCAAGATTATTGAAATTATTAAAAAATACTGAAAGGTTATTGGAAATAGATGAATGTAATGTGCTTTCATAACCTTTTGGTTTATAAAACAATAGATAAACAAGCGTTTTCCTATTTCTTGTAATTAAATTATTTACTTTTATTTCAGCATCTTGTGTTAAAATTATGTTTTCATTTATAATTTTATTGTCAATCATTACTTGACCATTCTTGATTAATTCTTTTGCTTTTTGATTAGTATAAAAAAGTTGATGAACTAAATAAAACACTATTCTTTTTTGAAAACTCATTGTATAAATATAATATTTTATAGTCTCTTTATAATTCATTATTAAAAGAGTAGTTTTGTATTAATGGAAGCAATGATTTCTTTAAAAAGCATAAAAAAAACATATAAAATTGGTGATGAAATTATTGAGGCCCTAAAGGATATTTCTTTAAATATTTATAAAAACGAATATGTTGCTTTAATGGGTCCTTCAGGCAGTGGAAAATCTACATTAATGAATATGCTGGGCTGTTTGGATAGCCCAAGTTCAGGCGAATATATTTTAAATAATTTGTCGGTTGCAATTATGAGTGATAACGATTTGGCTCAAGTTAGAAATAAAGAAATTGGTTTTGTTTTTCAAACATTTAATTTATTGCCAAGAGCTTCTACTCTTGATAATGTTGCTTTGCCATTGGTTTATGCTGGATTTTCAAAAATAAATAGAGAGAAAAGAGCAAATGATGTATTAGAAAGCGTAGGTTTATCAAATAGAGTTAATCATAAACCAAACGAATTAAGTGGCGGTCAAAGACAACGAGTTGCTATTGCTCGGGCTCTTGTTAATAATCCTGCTATTATTTTAGCAGATGAGCCCACGGGTAATTTAGATAGTAAAACTTCAGTTGAAATCATGGGTTTGTTTGAAGAAATTCATAAAAAAGGTAATACTATTATTTTGGTTACCCATGAAGAAAATATTGCAATGCACGCCCATCGAATTATTAGGTTAAAAGATGGTTTGGTAGAAAGTGATACTAAAAATGATAACATAACAACATATAAAAACAGATTAGATTCTTTTGAACATTAATTATTAATTGTAAAATCAAAGAATAAATTTAATTCGGTCTCTTTTTTTATGTTATTTAAAACTTTTTATATTTTAAAATTTATAGCCATAAAATGAAATTAGTTATAGTATTATTATTTTTTTGTTTTTCTGTTAATGCTCAAATCGATTCATCTAATAAACTTCATATTATAGGAATTCATTTAGGGGGTCAAATTCCTGGTGGTAATCTGGTAAATCGTTTTGGTCCAAATTTAGATGTTGGAATAACATATCTTATTAAAACAAAAAAAGGCTGGGTTTTTGGTATTGAATCTAATTATATGTATAGTAATAATGTTAAGGAAGATGTATTAAAACAGCTTAAAAATGATGAAGGTAATGTAACAAATAATTTAGGTTATCCTGCCGATGTTCGAGTTACGCAAAGAGGTTTGGGAATTCATTTAGTCAGCGGCCGAATTTTTAAGATATTTAAAAATAATCAAAATTCTGGTATTATGATTAATATTGGCCTTGGTTATTTGCAACATAAAATTAATATCTATGATGCTGAGCAAAAAATTGCAGCTTTACAAGGTGATTTAATATTTGGATACGATCGTTTATCATTAGGCGTTTCTTTTTCACAGTTTATAGGCTATTTACATTTAAGCAAAAATCGACTTTCTAATTTTTATTTTGGATTATCAATGTATGAAGCATTTACAAGAAGTGTTAGACAGGTTAATTATGATACTGGCTTATCTGATACAAAACAAAATTTAGATTTAATTAATGGGTTTAGATTTGGGTGGATTTTGCCTTTATATAACAAAAAACCAAAAGATTTTTATTATAATTAATATATGGGAATGTTTTTTTATAATTTAATTATTTATTTTTATGGTTTTCTTATAAAATTAACCTCCTTTAATAATGTTAAAGCTAAACAATGGGTTGAAGGAAGAAAAAAATGGAAAAAAAAACTCCAGTCAGAATTATTAACTCATTCAGACAAATATAAAGTATGGGTTCATTGCGCCTCTTATGGTGAATTTGAGCAAGGTAAACCACTTATTGAAGCAATTAAAAAGCAAAACCCAAATCACGTTATTATTTTAAGTTTTTTTTCGCCAAGTGGTTACGAAACATTTAAATTATGGGATGGGGCAGAGGTAGTGTGTTATTTGCCTTTAGATACCAAAACAAATTCTCGTAATTTTTTAGAAATTATTAAACCAAATAAAGTTTTTTTTATTAAGTATGAATTTTGGATTAACATGTTAACCGAACTTAAAAAACAACACATTTCAACCTATTTAATTTCGGCTGTTTTTAAAACTCATCATCCTTTTTTTAAATGGTACGGTTCTATTTTTAGAAAATCTTTATTAAGCTTTGATCAATTATTTATTCAAGATATTAATTCGGGTAATTTATTAAATAAAATAGGTATTTTAAATTATTCAGTTTGCGGAGATAGTCGATTTGATAGAGTTATTGAAATTAAAAATAATTTTAAATCAATTTTATTTTTTGATGAGTTTTGCGGTATAAATAAAATTTTAATTGCTGGAAGCACTTGGCCAAAAGACGACGAATTATTAATTAATAGTTTTATGGCTCTTAATGAACCAAATCTAAAATTAATTTTAGTTCCACATGAAGTAAATCCAACAAGAATATCAAATTTAAAAGTGTTTTTACAAAAACACAAATTGGAATATCAGCTTTATACTGAACAAAAATCTAGTATAGACTCTAATATTTTAATAGTTGACACCATTGGCTTACTCTCTAAATTATATCATTATGCAGATTTAGCATATATTGGAGGCGGATTTAATTCTGGAATTCATAACTGTTTAGAAGCAGCTGTTTATTTTAAACCCATTCTTTTTTACGGGAACGATTTTAATAACTATAATGAAGCTGTTGACTTAATTAATTTAAACGCAGCCTATAATGTTAATAGTATAATAGATTTAAATCAAATTATTAAAAGATTGCTATCTGATAAAACACAACTAGACAAAATAAAACATAATTTAAAATTATACATCGATAAAAACTCAGGAGCTACTGAAAAAGTTTTGTCTAAAATTAAATGGTAATTGATAAATTTTATTTTGCTGAATTTATAGATAGTAATATGCTATCCCAAAGTAAATTAGCACTTTTATCCCAAGAAAATTTTTGTTTTTGAAGAATACCTTTTGTAATTAAATCTTTACATATAGATTCATTGTTATAAATCTTCATCATTGCATTTTTAATTTCTTGAATCTCTAATGGATTTACGAGTATTGCAGCATCACCAGCTATTTCTGGTAAACTTGTAACATTACTTGTAATTATTGGAATTTGAACTTCCATGGCTTCAATTAATGGTATTCCAAACCCCTCGTAATAAGGGACATAGGTTAGAGCAATGGCACTACCTAATACAGCACTTAATTCATCATCATTTAATCGGCCAGTTAATATAACTTCATTTTCTAGTTGATTATCTTTAATCGCGAGATTAATATCAGAAAATCCCCAAAAAATTTGGCCAGCTAAAATTAATTTTATTTCTGATAGGCTCTCTTTTTTAAACAAGGCAAAAGCACGAATTAAATTTGGTATATTTTTACGAGGATGAAGGGATCCAATAGAGATAAAATAGTTTTTTCCGTCTGTATATTTTTTTCTAATACTATGTTTTGTTTTTTCATCTACTGGTTTAAAAAAAGAATTTATACCATTATAAATTACATCAATTTTATTTGGATTAACATTATAATTTGTAACAAGATCATTTTTACTAAATTCAGATACAGTTGCTATTCTGGAGGCTTCTTTAGCAAATTTTGGAAAAAAATAATTATAATATTTAGCACTTAACCATTTAGAATCTTTAGGATGATGATGAAAATTGATGTCATGAATAACTGGTAATTGCAAACAGCTAGCTCCTAAAGATAAAAAACCATCTGGAGATAAAAATAAATCAGGTTTTATATTATTAAGGATTTTTTTAACAGACAATTGAAACCAAGCATAATATAAAATTGGATGTCGAGCTTTTGGAGCTATAATTAATGGTGTAATATTGTCGCTAAATATAAAATCTGGATCAAATTCTCTATCAAATAAAAATATAAAATGCACATTTGGATTATTTTGAGTAATCCTTTTTAATGTTTGATAACTAAACCATCCAATACCATCTAATCTGTCTTTTAATAATAAACGGGTATTTACAACAATTTGCATCATACAAATCTATGAAATTTGAATAGCTTAACACATTAAAAAAGCTATATTTGTGACCTTAAAATGCAGAAAAAGAAATTTATATTTGATTTAGCTATTTTATTGATTCTTAATCTTTTGATTAAGCCATTCTGGATATTAGGAATTGAGCCCAATGTTCAAATAAAAGTTGGTGATATAAGTTATGGCGAATTTGCTGCACTTTTCAATTTTTCATTGTTGATGAATATTTTATTAGACTTTGGCTTAACTAATTTTAATAATAAAAATATATCTCAAAATACCCATTTACTAAGTAAACATTTTAGTAAAATGTTGAGTGTAAAATTTGCTCTTGCTTTAGTATACATTTCTATTACTTTATTGGTTGGTTTTTTTATTTTAAATTATGAATTTAGGTACATGAAGTTGTTGATTATTTTATGTATAAATAATTTCTTTTTAAGTTTTATTTTATTCTTGCGTTCTAATTTATTGGCCTTACATCTTTTTAGAATTGATAGTGTTCTTTCTGTTTTGGATAGAGTAATTATGATTATTATCGTTTTAGCTTTATTATTTAATGTTTTTGGGGTAAATGTTAATATTATGAACTTTGTTTATGCCCAAACTGCAGGGTATGCATTAACTGCTCTGATTGGGTTTTTAATTGTTCTTAATAAAACACACACCTTTAAATTAAATTGGGATTGGGCCTTTAATCGAATGATATTAAAAAAGAGCTTTCCTTTTGCAATATTAGTTTTACTCATGACATTTTATAATCGATTAGATAGTGTTATGATCGAAAGGATTTTACCAGGTGATTTAGGTAAAAAAGAAACTGGCATTTATGCTAAAGCTTTTCGTTTGTTAGATGCTGCTAATATGATTGCATATCTTTTCTCTATTCAATTATTACCACTTTTTAGCCGAATGCTTAAAAACAAAGAAAATATCGAAAAAATTGTGAAATTATCTTTTACAATATTAATTACTCCAGCCTTAATTATTTCTATTAGTAGTATTTTTTATTCAGCTCATTTTTATGAATATATTTACAAAGGAGAAACTGAAGGACATGAAATATTATCTCTATTGATGTGTTGTTTTACAGCTATATCTACTACTTATATTTTTGGCACTCTTTTGACGGCAAATGGGAATCTAAAATATTTAAATTTAATGGCTTTAAGTGGCATATTTATTAATTTGATTTTAAATTTTATTTTAATTCCAATATATCATGCCAAAGGAAGTGCTATTTCTAGTATAATTACTCAATTTATTACCTGTTTAATTCAAGTTTTTATTTCTTATAAAATTTTTAAATTTCATTATAATAAAAAATTACTTATTTCGTTAATATTGTTTATTGCCGGCTTATTTTTTATTAACTTTATTACAATTAATTATACAACACAGTGGACAGTAAATTTTTTAATAATGCTCGTTTTAAGTTCTTTATTAGCTTTTTTAACTGGTCTAATTAATCCAAAATCAGTATTTCGTTTCATTAAAATTAAATAATTATGTTAGAAAATATTTCCTCTAAAGAACTTTTTATAAAAATATATAAATGGAGAAAAACATTTATAAAAATCACATTAATTTCTACTTTATTAATTGGCACAATAGTTTATTTTATGCCTAAACAATATAAATCTACAACTATTCTATTTGCTGCAAGACAGTTTTCTGTTTCTAAATTAATTATAGAAGCTAATGCAGGCAATCAAGAAGATTATATGCAAATTGGAGATGAAGATGATTGTGAAAAATTAATTCAATTACTTACTTCAGATGCTCTAAAGATTAAAGTAGCTGATGCCTTCAATTTATGGGAACGTTGGGATATTAAGGATACTAATTTTTCATATCATTATTTAAAACTTAAATGGGATGATCAAGTATCAATTAAGCGGACTGAATTTAACAGTATCAAAGTCGAAGTTTACGATTATACTGCAAATGGTTCGGCTCAAATAGCAAATGGAATATCCGATTATTGTGATTCTGTTCGTCGAGATATGACAAAATCAATTGCCTCCCAAGTTCTTAAAATTGTTAAAGAAGAATATAACAATACGGTTATAAGAATGAAAATATTTGAGGATAGTCTTCAGGTACTCAGAAATTTAGGTGTTCTTCATTACAAAGAACAAGTAAAAGCTTACTCAAAGAGTTATGCTAAAGCGATAGAAAAAAATGATACAGAAGCGATGAAGCGATTAAATATTACACTTGACATTTTAAAAAAATATGGTGGAGCTTATGAAAATATTCATGATAATTTACAAAAGTATGGTGCTAAATATCCTGATATTAAAATGAAATATGATGAAGCCCTGGTTAATTACAATAAAATAATACCTACTAAATTTGTAGTAGAAAAAGCTACACCTAATGAGTTTAAAGCTAAACCTAAACGATTAATAATTATTGCTATATCTGTTATTGCATGTAATCTCATCGGTTTATTTGTTTTACTTTTAAATGACTCAATCACAAAAATTAAAATAGAATAATTTTTTTAAGAGTAAAGGTTTGATAAAACAAATAAAACAATACTTAGCTCCTTTTATAATATTAGCTTATATTTTAGGCGATGCTTATGTTTTAGTTTACGAAAAGTATTATTTCTATCCCTATAATTTATTACCCGTCGTTTTTTTTATCACTTATTCTGCTATTTTTCATTTACAACAATTGGTGTTTTTTTTATCTTTTTGTACCCCTTTAGCAATTTCTTTAAAAGAAATGGGTTTATCTCAAGGCCCAGATTTAAGTATTCCTACCGAACCAATTATGGCAGGCCTTATGTTGATTTATATATTAAACCAATTAAGTAAAAATCAAAGCGATAAAAAATTTATTTATCATCCTATTTCTATTATAATTATTTTACAATTATTTTGGATGTTTGTTACTTCTCTAGCTAGCATAGATATTATTGTTTCTTTTAAGTATTTTATTTCTCGTTTGTGGTTTATTTTTAGTTGTTACATTATTATTCCTCATTTATTTCAAAATAAAAAAAACATCATCACTTTTGTTTTTGCTTATGCTTGGGCTTTAGCAATAGTTGTTTTTTATACTATTTTACAACACGCTAAATATAATTTTAATGACAAAGCAGCTGACTGGGTAGTTTCTCCTTTTTATAATGATCATACAGCTTATGGAGCAGCATTAGCAATGTTTATCCCTGTATTATTGTCTATTTTTTTTATTAAAACTTTATCTAAAAAAGTTAAAATAATGGCACTTGGGCTTTTTTTATTATTTGTTTTAGCCATTATTTTATCTTTTGCTAGAGCTGGATGGTTGAGTTTAATTGTTGCTCTTGCGATTTTTATTTCATTTTTATTACGTATTAAATTTAAAACAATATTTCTATCGCTGATTATTTTAGGATCATTGTTTTTATTTTTTAAAACTGATGTGTTAATGTCTTTAGGCCAAAATAATACTGATGCAGAAGGTGGTTTTTCTAATAATGTAGAGTCTGTGTCGAATATTTCTACCGATGCAAGTAATTTAGAGAGATTAAACAGATGGAGTTGTGCTATTCGAATGTGGCAAGATAAACCATTTTTAGGTTGGGGTCCAGGAACGTATATGTTTCATTATGCGCCATATCAATTAAGTAAAGATCATACTATTATTAGCACCAATTTTGGCACCAATGGAAATGCACACAGCGAATATTTAGGCCCTTTTTCTGAACAAGGGGTGTTTGGTTTTTTAATGGTAGTTATTTTATTAATATATACCAGCTTTTTGGGTTATAAATTGGTTTATAGTTTAGCTGATCATGAGGACCGTATTTTATGCATAGGTTTGTTTTTAGGCTTAATGACTTACTTTGTCCATGGTTTTTTTAATAATTTTTTAGATTCAGATAAATTATCATTGCCTTTTTGGTCTTTTTTAGCAGGATTGGTTACATTTGATATATATTATAAAAAGTCTGAAATTAAAAAACAGCAATAATTTATCAAATTTAATTTGAACATTTTTTAATAACAATCACTTTAATGCTAAATTTGTAAAAGTTAATTATATAAATTTATATCTATGCCTTTCGAATTACCAAAATTAAATTATGCTTTTGATGCATTAGAGCCAAATATTGATGCAAAAACCATGGAAATTCATCATGGTAAACATCATCAGGCTTATATTAATAATTTGAATGCCGCTGCTGCAAATTCTGAAATTGAAAATATGTCTATTGAAGATATTTGTAAATCTATTTCAAAATATCCCATGTCGGTAAGAAATAATGGCGGTGGTCATTTTAATCATAGTTTGTTTTGGACTATTATGGCTCCTAATTCTGGTGGAATTCCAAATAACGAAGTTGCTAAAGCAATTGAAACCGATTTAGGAGGATTTGAAAAATTTAAAACTGATTTTTCTCAGGCAGGCGCTACTCGTTTTGGAAGCGGTTGGGCTTGGCTTTGTATCAAAACGGATGGAAAATTATGTATTTGTAGTACTCCAAATCAAGATAATCCCTTGATGGATATTTCAGAATGTAAGGGTATTCCAATTTTAGCAATGGATGTTTGGGAACATGCTTATTATTTAAATTATCAAAATCGAAGACCTGATTATATGAATGCTTTTTTTAATGTTATAAATTGGAATAAGGTAAACGAACTATATTTAATTGCTAAACATTAATTTTATTTAATATTTTTTAATGCGATTTTAACTTATTCAATTTAAACACATTATGGGTTTAGATAAAACAAACACTTTAAACATAAAGTATTTCTCTATCATTTCAATTATTTTATCTATTTCATTTTTTCAGTGCGATAAATTTTCATCTTCTACTTGGTTATATTATAATCAAACTTCCTGTTCTGATAAATGGGGGCTTTATACAAACTTTGATGATTTAAAACAAAAAGTTGAAAATTATATACTGACAAAAAAAAGTATAAAAGTTTATGATGTAGAAGTTTTATCAAATGGCCCTGAACAAAATTGTTTAGCTTGCACATGCACAACCGGAAATATAATCAAACTAAAAGTAATGACTAGTGATGTTGCTGAATTAAAAACAGAAGGTTTTTACGAATAAAAATTACAGTGAATCTATTTATCGCCTCAGTAGTTAACAATAAGGGTATTCTTACTAACGATGAAAGTTGGCATTGCACAAAAGTTCTAAGAAAAAAAAAAGGCGACCACATCCGATTAATTGATGGCAATGGCAATTTTTTTAATGGGGTATTGGATTTTGTTTCTGAAAAACAATGCTTGGTGATTATTACAGAAGGTCCTTTTCATCAAATTAAACACAATTATTATCTTCATTTGGCTATTGCTCCAACAAAGCAAATAGATCGAATTGAATGGATGATCGAGAAAGGGGTAGAAATTGGTGTGGATGAAATTAGTTTTATTCAATCTACTAATTCAGAACGAACAACGATAAAAATTGATAGAATTATTAAAATTGTTGAAAGTGCTGTTAAACAAAGTCTTCAAGCCTTTATACCTAAAGTAAACGAAATAATTAATTTAAATAGTTTTCTAATTAAATCAAATGCTGATCAAAAATTTATAGCTCATTGTCATGAAAATTCAAAGATAAACATCCGTCAAATTGATTTTAAACAAAAAAATACGATCGTGTTAATTGGTCCAGAAGGAGATTTTTCAAAACTTGAAATTGAATTAGCTAACCAACATAATTATCAATCTATATCTTTAGGCACCAATCGGTTAAGAACAGAAACTGCAGGATTATTTATTTGTCAAGCAGCATCTATGTTAACCTAAAATTATAAAAGAGAAATAATATCCTTACTTAATGGGTCGGTTTTACTGCTAAAAAATTTTATTATTTTACCATTCTCATCTATTAAATATTTACAAAAATTCCAAGTGGGAGCATCAGAACACACTCCGTTTTTTGTTTTATTACTTAACCATTCGTATAAAGGATGAGTATCTGTTCCTATAACACTAATTTTATCCATCATTAAAAAAGAAACTCCATAGTTTTTTGAGCAAAATGTTTTGATTTCTGAATTAGTTCCTGGTTCTTGGCCACCAAAATTATTTGCAGGGATACCAATTACAATAACTTTATTACCATATTTTTCATGTAAATCTTGAAGATTTTTATATTGTGGGGTATAACCACATTCACTTGCAACATTTACCAATAATATTTTTTTTCCTTTATATTTTAATAAACTAATCTCTTGCCCATCAATAGTTTTTAATTTAAAGTCATAAATGGTTTTATTAGTAGGCTTTTTTAATGTAAAAGAAAGTAAAAACACTGCGATAAGGAGTGTTAAAATTAAAAATGTTAAAGAAAATAATTTCATATTTGTGTGTTTTGTAGTAATACAATAATAATAATAAATTGTTTAGTTTATAATGTCTTTTAATATAATAATTATGAAAATTTAATCAAATAGGTTCGATTTTTTTTTATTTAATAGAGAATTTGAGGATAAAATTGTCTTTTAATAGTTTTCTTTTATTATTTATTTAATAATTTATCTATTTGTATTTGTAAATCAGTAAGCCTCAATTTTTTTTCAAGCAAAACGGTTTCTTTTCCTTTTTTAAATAAGGTTGCAGGAATTGAGCCGCTCCAATTTTTAGATATTTTATTTATAAAATCATTGCCATTTATTTCATCTAATAAAACTACTGTAGGTTTTATCTTGTTCTTTATTAAAAATGGATTTACTTTATCAGAAATGTTTTCAGCAAAATCTAAACTAACTAATAAAATTTTTATTTTTTGGTTTTGAGTTCGATTATAAAGGCTGTCAAATGCTGGTAATTCTGCTATACAGGGTTTACACCAGGTAGCCCAAAAATTCACTACATATAAAGTGTCTTTTGATTTTATTCTATATAATAAATCATCTATTTTAAAAACATGATTAACAGTTTGACATTTTAAATCGAATATTGTAATTAAAAAGCTAAATAGTAATAGTTGTATTTTTACGTTCATTGTTGTTCTATATAAGTTTAAAGATAGAAGATTTTAATTTCTTTTATTTATTAAAATTTATTCGACAAAATAAAATCTTAAAAAAAAACTATATATTATTTCTTTAAATCTGTTTCGGTAAGCAGAATTCTAATATTAACTATAGAATTATAGTCAATTAACCAAATTATTAAAAAGCTACCAAAATCTTATTTTTAGAAAAAAAAATGCAGGGTTTTAAAATCCTGCATTTTAAAGTTATTTAATATTTTTTTATTTAATACTACAAGCAGTATCACTAGTTATTGGCAAAGCAGTTCTATCTGGAGTTTCATTAGCATTATTCAATGCATCATCCAAAAAAATTATCCTTTTGATGCTTCTTGAGCTGCTTTAATTTTAGCTTTGATGTTGTCTGATGTTAAAGATCCTGGTCTTTCAATAGGAGAGCCAGTGGCTCTATCCCAAATTAAACTAGCTAAAACCCCTAAAGAACGACTCACTCCAAAAATTACAGTATAAAAATCAAATTCATACATGCCATAATGAACTAACAAAGCACCAGAGTGTGCATCAACATTAGGCCAAGGATTTTTAATTTTACCAGTACTTTCTAAAATAGGAGGCGCTACTTCATAAATCATTTGAACAATTTCACAAATATCGTCGTGCTTGATGTATGTTTTATAAAAATCTTGCTGAGCAGTAAATCGTGGATCAGTTTTGCGTAATACTGCATGTCCATATCCTGGAACAACCTTTCCTTCTAACAAAGTTTTTTTAATATATTCAGCAATTTGATCTTTAGTTGGCAATCCGCCACCTAACGATTCTTTTAAATCCATAATCCATTGCAATACTTCTTGATTGGCGAGGCCATGTAAAGGACCTGCTAAACCATTCATTCCTGCAGCAAAAGATAAATAAGGATCGCTTAATGCTGAGCCAACTAAATGTGTGGTATGTGCAGAAACGTTACCTCCCTCATGATCAACATGAATGGTTAAATATAAACGCATTAATCGCTTCATATCAAAGGCTTCGTAACCTAGCATGTGAGCAAAATTTGCGGCCCAATCTAATTTATGATCTGGTTCAATATGAATATTATCTTTATATTTTCTACGATATATAAATGCTGCTACGCGTGGTAAACGAGCAATTAAGTTCATGCTGTCTTCGTAAGCATAATCCCAATACTCTTTTTTACTCATTCCGGCAGCGTACGCTTTAGAAAAAACAGATTCACGTTGCATGGCCATTATACCAATAACAAATTGAGTCATTGGATGAGTGTCAACGGGTAAGGCTTCAATCACATCAAACACATGTTTTGGTACAGTGCCTCTTTTAACCCATTCATTTGTAATAAAAGAAACATCTTCTTGAGTTGGTAATTCGCCAACTAACATTAAATAAAAAATACCTTCAGGTAAAGGCTCTGTGCCTCCAGGAGCTTTAGGTAATGCTTTTCTTAATTCAGGAATTGAATAACCTCTAAATCTAATGCCTTCTTCAGGATCTAATCGAGATGTTTCGGTTACCATTCCTGGCATGCCACGCATACCCTGATATACTTGTGCTACAGTAATTTCTCCAAGTTTTAAATCGCCGTGATTTTTAATAATTTCTTTTATTTCAGTTGCTAAAACTTTTGCTTTAGAATTGAATTTTTCTTTTAAAGGATCCATTTTTATTATTACGTAAGGTTATAAATTTACAATCTCAAATTAGATAAACAAAGTTATTTGATGTTATTTTAATGTTATCTAGACAAACTTAAATGATTTGCCTAAATAACGAGCCGAATTACCAAGCTGTTCTTCAATTCTAAGTAATTGATTATATTTTGCTATTCTATCGCTTCTTGAAGCAGATCCCGTTTTTATTTGACCGCAACTTAATCCAACTGACAAATCGGCAATCGTTGTATCTTCAGTTTCTCCACTGCGGTGACTCATAATAGACGTGTAACTATTTGCTTGCGCTAATTTCACAGCACTTATTGTTTCGGTTAAAGTTCCGATTTGATTTACTTTTATTAAAATTGAATTTGCAACCCCTTTTTTAATTCCATCTGCTAAGCGATTTACATTCGTAACAAATAAATCATCTCCGACTAACTGAACTTTATCACCAATTTTATTGGTAATTAATTTCCAACCATCCCAATCGTCTTCGCTAAATCCATCTTCAATAGAAATAATTGGATATTTTTTACACCAATCGGCCCAGTAATCAGTCATTTGAGAGGAATTTAATTTATCACCTGTTGATTTTTTAAAATGATACATTTTTTCTTCAACATTATAAAATTCAGAAGCCGCTGCATCCATAGCAATATAAATATCTTCTCCTGCTTTGTAACCAGCTTTATCAATTGCTTGCATGACAGATTTTATAGCGTCTTCGTTGTTCTTAAAGTCTGGAGCAAAACCGCCTTCATCTCCTACATTGGTAGAGTATTTTTGTGATTTTAACACAGCTTTTAAATGATGAAAAACTTCGGTTCCCATTCTTAATGCTTCACTAAAAGTTTCGGCACCTACAGGCATAATCATAAATTCCTGAAAATCTATCCCATTATCTGCATGAGCACCTCCATTCAAAATATTCATCATCGGAATGGGTAATAAATTCGAATTCATGCCACCAATGTAACGATAAAGAGGCATTCTACTTTCTTCAGAAGCAGCTTTTGCAACTGCTAACGAAACACCTAAAATAGCATTTGCTCCAAGTACTGACTTATTAGGCGTGCCGTCTAATTCAATCATTTTTGCATCAATTTCAGATTGATCTAATACATAAGCCCCTTTTAAATTTTCACGAAAAACCGTATTAACATTATTAATGGCTTGATATACACTTTTTCCTAAATAAATAGACTTATCGTTATCTCTTAATTCAACTGCTTCGTGAGTACCTGTTGATGCTCCAGAAGGAACAGCTGCTCTTCCTAAAATACCGTTATCGGTTACAACATCAACTTCAATCGTTGGATTACCTCGTGAGTCTAAAATTTGGCGTGCAGTAATGTTATTTATATATGACATAAAAAATTAAATTTTGTATGCTAAAATACTTATAATAATTAGGATTAATATTTTTATTTTTTTAAATTTGAAAATATACATATATTAAAATAAGTACTTATGAAAATTAATTTAATAGCCAAAATGAGGAATTTTATAATAGTGAATTTTATTTTATTTTTTGTGTCATTCAAATCTCTTGCTCAATCTCCCATAACTCAAACATTTAATTTTACTGGAGTTTTACAAACTTTTACGGTACCTGCTTGCGTAAGTTCGCTCACCATTTCTGCTTATGGTTCTCAAGGTGGAACCAACTCTAATTCAACTACTGCAGGTGGTTTAGGCGGTTCGGCTATAGGTGTTTTAACAGTAACTGCTGGTCAAGTTTTAAATATTTATGTTGGTGGATTAAATGGATTTAATGGTGGCGGAGCTGGAGGAGTAACTTCTGGAAGTCCATTATCGGGTGGTGGAATTGGTGGTGGTGCAAGTGACGTAAGAGTAGGTGGAATTGCATTATTAAATCGTGTAATTGTTGCAGGTGCTGGAGGTGGAGGTGGTGGAAATAGAATTGTAGGTTTTGGTCGTGGTGCTGGTGGCGGAGGCGGTGCTGGTTATTATGGTGGTGGAGGCGGTGCTGGATGGCCTGGTTCTGTTGCTGGTGGAACAGTTGCTTCTGGAGGTACACAATTAAATGGAGGAACTGGCGGAACATCAACTTATAACATTGTTAATAATGGAATTGCTGGTTCTCTTGGGTTAGGTGGTGGTGGAGGTGCTGAGACGGGCAGTGGACAAGGTTCTCCGAGTCAAAACTCATTTGTTGGTGGAAATGGTGGTGGATTATCTGGTTCAAATGGAATACATAATTTTGCCGCTAGTTATTGGGTTGGGCAAAGTGGAGCAGGTGGATCTAGTTTTTTAGGAACTTTAACCGCAACATCTTCTATAGCTGGAGTAAGATCTGGAAACGGACAAGTTTTAATTACTTATGGTTTTAATGGCAATGGTGTTAACTTATCTGCCAGCAATCAAACTATTTGTGCAGGAACAACTGTAAGTTTAGTGGCAAGTGGTGTAAATAGTTATACTTGGAGTACAGGTTCAAATGCCTCTTTTATTAATGTGACACCTGCAACTACTACAAATTATACAGTTAATGGTACAAATTCTTTAGGTTGTATTTCTAACTCAATAGTTACGATTTCAGTTAATTCATCCGTGCCAAGTTTAACAGTTGTAAATACAGCAACTAGTGCTATTTGTCCTGGAAGGACGGTTACAATAACTGCAAGTGGTGCGCCAAGTTTTACATTTACTGGTGGAATAACAAACGGTGTTCCTTTTATTCCATTAACAAATAGTTCTTATACAGTTTTTGCTTCTAATGTATGCGGTACAAGTTCTATTTCAACAAGTGTAAGTGTAAGTATTAATCCAACAATAAGTGCCATAGCAAGTACAGCCTCCTTATGCTCAGGAGCAACAGCTACATTAATTGGATCAGGTGCATCTACTTATACCTGGAGTAATGGAGTAACAAATGGCCTAAGTTTTTCACCTCTTACTACAAACATTTATACATTAACCGGATCAAGTGCATTAGGATGTTCAGCCACAGCGGTTGTTGGAATTACAGTAGTAAATACTCCAAATCAAATGCCTTTACCCTCACCACCTTCGTTATGCAATGGAAATTCTTCAACCCTAACAGCAACTGGGGCAACAAATTATACCTGGCAACCAGGCAATTTTAATACATCAAGTATAGTTGTAACACCAACTTCAACGA
>CAMCZO010000052.1 GCA_945887955.1 Chitinophaga pinensis
ACAATTAGGAATAGTACCCGGATTAATGATTGAAATAGTTGGCACAACATTTACGACCACTGTTCTAAATTCTGGAATAAAACAACCGTTAGGCGCAGTACCGATTACTGTATAAGTAGTTGTTATGGAAGGGGTAACCGAAATGGTCGCGTTGTTACTTCCTGTGCTCCAAGTATAAGAACTTGCACCACTTGCAGTTAAAACTACCGGGCCGCCACCAGGACAAATTGCACTAGGATTACTAATTGCTAAAGGTGGTGCCGAAACTAATACCGATACAGGAGTAGCGCAACCGAATTGATTTGATACGGTATAAGAAGCCGATGTTGTAGGAGTAAAAGGAACTCCGTTTGAAATACCACCTGACCAAGAATAAGAATGTAAAGAAGAATTTATGCCTGAAGCTATTTGAGCTTGAGATCTATTAATATTCCAAACTTTTACCTCATCAATTTTACCACCAAATATATTACATTGGCAAGAATTTGGCTCTTGGCGACCGATATTTATATTACCAGCATTAAAAGATAATGTATTATTAATTGATATTTGATTAGAAAAAACACCATTAATATAAAATTTTAATATGCCATTTGTGCCATTATGTTCCCAAGTTACAGCCACATGCGACCAAACATTAATTGGCACAGAAGCTGTGCTATATTGCCAATTAGTATTTGGATTATAAAACCCTAAGCCCGGTTGTCCGTTTGAATGAGTTGCAAACAAAAAATTATAATTTGCTCTATCAATAATTGTGTTATTAGAATTATCGGTAGGATAAACCCAAGCCTCAATAGTTAATGAATTTTGAAGAGAAGATAAAATTGGTGCATTGGCAATATTTACATAACTGTTTGAATTATTGAAAGTTAATGCATTACCTGCAGTTGGAAGTATTGATGCCGTTGATGCGCCCCATACAGGAGTATTTACCAATGTACCGGTTAAATTATTTCCACTTAAATCAGCGGTAGTACCTCCAGTACCTTCATCAAATTTATAATATGCAACTAAGTTAGGAATTAAACCGATACTAGCAATTAAAGTTGCCGGAAAACCAGCGCACAGGGTAGGTGTGTTTACTGTTAAAGTAGCTGTTTGAGGGTTAACCGTTAAGTTTTGACTTGAACTTAAACCAGAGCAAGCTGCAGTAGAAGTAACCACAACTGTGTAACCAGAAGTTACAGTAGGAGAAACAACAATACTAGAAGTTGTTGCGCCAGTAGACCAACTAAAGGTAACGCCAGCTATTGGAGAAGGAATGCCTTGAAAAGCTATTGGAGAAGTTACCGGAGGAGCTGAAGTCATATCGAAACGAATTCTGCCATTTCCGCCAGCGCCACCATTACCGCCGCCATTACCAGTCCCTAGTGCGCCACCAGAAACTGCTATGCTATTTCCTGCACCAGAAAACGTATTTAATCCTAATTCTATTGTGCCGCCTGATCCACCTGCGCCGCCACCCATACCGCCTCCACTACCACCACCAGCATTACTTCCATTACCACCATTTTCGCCATTACTATAAATATTTCCATTATTAGTTATTGAAAGAGCAGAAATATAAATAATACCACCACCATTTCCACCTTTTCCTGGGGAACCACCATCTTCATCTCCACCACCTTCGCCACCAGCACCACCTAAATATAAACGTGTAACTCCTACATCGCCAATAATATCTCCTTTTAAACCTTTTAAATGACTTCCCGAATTAACACCATCAGTACCTAAAGAGCCGTAAGACCCGCCACCGCCACCAGCTGCATCACCAGTGCCAGTGCCACCGCCACCGCCATTGCCATTTGGTAGATTCCAATACCCGTTTGAGCCATTTGAATTACCGCCAATAAACCCTTGTTCATAAATACCTTCACCCTGAGCGCCATCTTTATTTCTCCATAAGGCAGCATGAGATAAACCTCTATATCCTTTAGCTGATGCAGAAATAATACCACCAGAATTAACAGTTAAATTTCCGTTTGCTCTAAAACACAAAACGCCACCTGTAGTTCCATCCCAGTTACTACAAGTTAAAAGTCCACCATTATTAACAGTTACGTTAGAATAATTAGGCACCAAAATAACTTGATGCTTTGTAGCCGCATTTACTAAATAAGTATTTACTAAAGGCTGAGTAAACGTTAATGTGTTTGACGAAATAGCTGAAATAATTCTAAACTCATATCTACCAGTAACGTTTAAATTACTTTTAGTAGAATCTTGCATGCTAATAATTAATACCTCGTTACCAATTGCAAAACCAGAAGCGCTTGCTACTTGAATTGAGTTGCTGCCTACTACACCAATTGCACCAAAAACTGCAGAGCGTGTAGCATCTACCGAAGTGGTTCCACTAACTGTTAAGGCACCTTGGTTACCGTTACCATAACTTGGTTGAGCGGCAAGTGCAGTTAATGTTACTTGGTCGTTTGCACAAATTGATCCAGACCCAGATTTAAATGTATAAAGGGCGCATTGAGAATAAATGCTAGATAAGTTTAGTAAAAAAAATACTGATAGTAAAAGTTTGATTTTATTCATTTTGGTTTTTTTGTAAAATTATTGATTATTAAAAATATAGAAGTTATTAAAAAGTTAAGTTTTAGTGTTTTTAAATTAAAAGGTTGAAAATAAATAAAATTATTATAAAATAAAAAAATATCGGTAGACGGCTTATTTTATCGGTAAACGGATTTTTATAAAAAACAGGTGCTACAATTGGCTGAATTATAAATTAATGGAATTATAGCTTGTGAATTAGTTTTTGTTTTAGCGCAAATTAAACTGGCATTTTTTATGTGAATAGATTGAACTAAATTATTCTTGTACATTCGCCCGATCAAATGTAAGTTTGTATAATTAAAAATTAAAATGAAAACAGCATTAATAACAGGCGCATCAAATGGGATTGGCTTAGCGCTTGCAAAGGTGCATGCATCAAAGGGAGATAATTTAGTTTTAGTAGCAAGAAATAAATCTAAATTGGATGAAATAAAACTTGAGTTTGAAAAAAATTATAAAATTTTGGTGTATGTAATTGGAATAGATTTGTCCATAAAAAATGCGGCTCAATTAGTTTATGATGAAACCACTCGAAATAATATTCAAATAGACTATTTGATAAACAATGCCGGCTTTGGTGATTATGGCATGTTTTGCGAAACCAATTGGGATAAGGAATCTCAAATGATAGATTTAAATATAACTGCACTTACTAATTTTACAAAATTATATTTAAAAGATATGATTAAACGAAAACAAGGAAAGATTATGAATGTTGCATCTACAGCGGCATTTCAATCGGGGCCTTTGATGGCAGTTTACTTTGCAACCAAAGCATATGTTTTAAGTTTTTCGGAGGCGGTTGATAGTGAAGTTCGGGCATTCGGAATTAGTGTTACAGCTTTATGTCCTGGAGCCACAGAAAGTGGATTTAAAGAAAATGCAGCCATGGGAGAAAGCAAATTATTTAAAAGTAAAAGTATACCTAGTTCACAGCATGTAGCTGAATTTGGATATAAAGCAATGATGAAAGACAAAACAGTTGCAATACATGGCTTAATGAATTTAATTATGGTGCATGCTATTCGATTTACCCCTCGAGCCCTTGTTGTTAAAATAACAAGAAGTTTATTAAATAAATAAAAAAATTAAATTATTCGACGAATTTAAAAATTATAAATTTTATTAATTTATTTCAAATTCAATGTTATTTTTGTGAAGTAATTAATTTCTATACCTATGAAAAAAATAAGTGCCCTTTTAATTTTAAGCCTTTCGCTTAGTTTAAATAACGTAAAAGCAGACGAAGGAATGTTTTTGATACATTTAATTGGCGAAAAAACATATGCAGATATGGTAAAGCGCGGACTTAAACTCAGCAAAGACCAATTATATAGCATTAATAAAAATAGCATTAAAGATGCCATTGTTTTATTTGGTGGCGGATGCACAGCTGAATTAGTTAGTAAAGAAGGTTTATTGTTTACCAACCATCATTGTGGTTATGATAATATTGCTTCCTCAAGTTCTGTTTCTCATAACTATTTACGAGATGGCTTTTGGGCAAAATCTAAGCAAGAAGAAATTGTTTGCCCGGGATTAAGTGTGCAATTTTTAATTAAAATAGAAGATGTAACAGAGGCTGTAACTGCTAAATTAAAACTTGTAGCCCAAAATGAGATTACAACTAAATTGCCTGCCATTTTAATGGAAATGTCGAATAAAGCGTCAGAAGGCACTGGATTTGAAGTTCGCGTTAGTAGCTTTTTTAAAGGCAATCAATTTTTGCAATTTACTTACCAACGTTACAAAGATGTTCGTTTAGTGGGCGCTCCACCGGAGAGTATAGGTAAATTTGGTGGGGATACCGATAATTGGGAATGGCCTCGACACACTGGCGACTTTTCTATTTTTAGAGTGTATATGGATTCGACAGGAAAAGCATCAACAGAATATAAAGCAAGCAATTTGCCATACCAACCAAAGCATTTTTTACCAGTATCGATAAAAGGATTAAATGATGGAGACTATGCCATGATATATGGATATCCTGGTGGAACAAATCGTTACGAAACATCTTTCGGTATTAAACTTAAAAACGATATTGATAATCCAAGTTTAGTAAAATTGCGAGAAGCCCGATTAAAATTTATGTTAGCAGAAATGGTAAAAGACCCAGCGGTTAAAATTAAATTAGCAAGTTCTTATGCTGGCATTGCTAATTACTGGAAATTTTTTGATGGTGAAACCAAACAGTTAATAAAGCACAATGTAATTGGACTTAAACAAAAAGAAGAGGCAGCTTTCGTCATTTGGGCAAAAGACAAACCAAAATATAATAATTTATTTGATAGTATTAAAGCAAACTACGATGCTTGGACGCCTTATGCTAAAAGTAAAGTTTATTTTTCTGAAGGGATTATGGGCTCGCCTATACTGGCATTTGCTTCAAGTTTAAAAACATTAGAAACTGCATTAACCAGCACAGCAAATTCACAAGAAGCAATTAACAAAGCTATTGTTTCGACAAAATCAAATTACGATCGATTTATTAAAGGAGAAAATATAGCTTCAGATAAAAATATTTTAGCACACGTATTAAAAGCATTTGTAATGGAAGTTGAAGGTTACCAAATACCATTTGATGATTTTTACAAAAGAATAAAAACTAATTATGGCAGTATAAATGAAGAGCTAACTTATAAGCGTTTTTCTGAAGCTCTTTTTGAAAATAGTTTTATTTTAAACGAATCCAAATGGAATGCGTTTATTGCTAAACCAGATACTGGAATTTTAAAAAGAGACATTGCTTATATTACAGCTCGAGCTTTTGCTGATAATTATAATAATAAATGTAAACCAAAATTTGATGAGTTTAATGCTAAAAATTATGGTTTTCAAAACCTTTATCTCAAAGGGATTTTAGATATGAAGAAAGGGAGCGTTCTTTATCCTGATGCAAATCAAACTATGCGTGTTTCATTTGGAAATGTAAAATCATACTCACCTAAAGATGGTGTTAAATATAGCGAGGTTTGTACACTAAGTGGGGTGATGGAAAAATATGTTCCAGGAGATTATGAATTTGATGCCCCTGCTAAATTAATAGAATTAATTAATGCGAAAGATTATGGGCAATATGTTGACACAAAAACAAATGACATTGTAGTTTCTTTTATTACAACAAATGATATTACAGGAGGGAATTCTGGTTCTCCGGTGCTTAACTCAAAAGGCGAATTAATTGGCTTAGCCTTTGACGGAAATTACGAAGCATTGAGCCACAAAATTGCATTTGATGGGGAATTAAATAGAACCATTTGTTTAGACGTTCGCTATTTATTATTTATAGTAGATAAATTGGGGGGAGCAAAAAATATTATTGATGAATTGATTCTTTCGAAAAAATAATTTTTTTTTAATATAAAAAAGGAATTGCATCTAAATAATGTTTGCTTCTTTCGGGGCTTGGATTTGCTTGATAAAAATAAATTAAATTAGAATTTAAATTATCAACAATTGCAGCAAATTTTTGGTAAGCAAACATTTTAGGAATGACCAACCTAATTAAATTAGTATTAATTAAATAACTTTCCTTATCACTTAAAGCTCTTGGTCTATCGATATGGTAAGGGATAAGCTTGCCGTAATAATTAACATAAACAACAGGGTCAATTTTTGGGCTGAACTTTAAATCAGAAGAATAAGGAAAAGGCTGCTTTAATTGATGGCCATATTTATTTTTAATTACAATGGGAAATTCAATGCCAGAAGGTGATCCTTTTTCTATTTGAAAGCCTGCATTTTCTTCTTTAACAAAACCAATAGAAGAATTATACACCTTATCTGTTTCGGCTAATAAATAAAATTTTTCATTTAATCTGATGGTTTGATCTATAGCTAAATTAGTATCTAAAAAAATACCAGCTCTTGCCCCTTTTAATAATGAATCGGTAAAATTACTATAGATAAAATAAACTTTACTAAAATTATATAAATGATAATACGCTCTGACAATATTTAAATTGATACCTAATATCTCTAATCGCTTTTGCTCGGCTAATTGAATGTTATTACTTTTTATTAAAGCATCTATTAAAGCTTGATTAGTTTTTAATCTAACCACCAAAGCCCCATTCTTTAATTGATTAATTTGCCAGGCCGAAACAACATTTCTTCTTCTATAAAATCTTTCATGCTGGGCCCTGTCTTTATATTCTTTATCGCCAACGCGATCGTTATTTTGTGCTAAAATTCCATTAATCAATACACAAAAAAATAAAGATGCGAATAAATATTTATTTAATCGTTGAGCCATTTGAAACATTTGCTTTAACTGGAGAAACAAAACTTAATTCGCCATCTATGTTTTCAGACATTAATATCATGCCTTTACTTTCAATCCCTTTAATTATTCTTGGGCTTAAATTTGCTAATAAACACACTTGTTGTCCGATAATATCTTTAGGATTATAATATTTTGCAATGCCGCTAACCACTGTTCTTTTATCAATACCTGTATCAAGAAGTAACTTTAATAATTTATCTGTTTTAGGAACTGCTTCCGCTTCTAAAATAGTAGCTGTTCTAATATCCATTTTTGAAAATTCATCAAAAGAAGTTTCGGTTTTAATAGCTTGTGCGTCTTTAATGTTCTCGTTCATAATTTTACTTTTTTGTAACTTTTGTAGCTGATACTCAATTTCTGAATCTTCTATTTTAGAAAATAATAATTCATCTTTATTAATTAAATGTGGATGAGGAACATTATTTGTTTGCTTTGCATGATTCCAGTTGATTGGCTTAATGTTTAATAAATTAAATAATTTAATAGAAGTAAAAGGCAAAAATGGCTCGGCTAAAATTGCTAAGTTGCATGAAATTTGTAATGCAACATTCATTATTGTTTTTACTCGCTCTTCGTCTGTTTTTATTAATTTCCAGGGCTCTGTTTCTGCTAAATATTTATTTCCTATTCGGGCTAAATTCATCCATTCTGTAATTGCTTCTCTGAATTTAAATTGTTGTATTGCTGCTGAAATTTTATCAGGTGCTTCTGCTAAAGATTTTAATGCTTCTAAATCGAGTGCAGAAAATGTTTTGGCTTCAGGCACATTTCCATTATAAAACTTATGCGTTAATACCAACGTTCGATTAATAAAATTTCCAAAAATTGCTACTAACTCTGAATTATTTTTAGTTTGAAAATCTTTCCACGTAAAGTCGTTATCTTTTGTTTCAGGGGCGTTTGCACATAAAGAATATCTTAAGGCATCTTGTTTATCTTTAAATTCTTTTAAATATTCGTGAAGCCATACAGCCCAGTTGCGGGAAGTAGAAATTTTTTCGCCTTCTAAATTTAAAAATTCATTTGCTGGTACATTTTCTGCTAAAACAAAATCACCATGCTCCATAAGCATTGCAGGAAAAATAATACAATGAAAAACGATGTTGTCTTTTCCTATAAAATGTATTAAGCGCGTGTCGTCTTTTTTCCAATAATCTTGCCAGGTATCGGGCAACAACTCTTTTGTTGCAGAAATGTATCCTATTGGCGCATCAAACCAAACGTATAATACTTTTCCATCAGCCCCTTTAATTGGAACCGGAACTCCCCAATTTAAATCTCGAGTCATCGCTCTAGGCTGAAGTCCATCGCCAGTATCTAACCAACTTTTACATTGGCCAAAAACATTTGATTTCCAATCGCTATGTTTTTCGAGATAAGATTTTATTTTTGGTTGTAACTTGTCTAAAGGCAAAAACCAATTTTTAGTTTGTTTTAAAACGGGTTCGGCTCCTGATAAAGTAGACTTAGGATTTATCAAATCGGTTGGACTTAAGGTTGAGCCGCATTGTTCGCATTGATCGCCATATGCATTTATATTCGAACATTTGGGACAGGTGCCTATAATATATCTATCGGCTAAAAACTGTTGCGCGGCCTCGTCATAGTATTGTTCGGTAACTTGCTCAGTAAAACTATTTTTTTCGTATAAAACTTTAAAAAAATCAGAAGCCGTTTGATGATGAATTTTTGAACTTGTTCGCGAATAAATATCAAAAGAAATTCCGAAACCTTTAAAAGAATCGCCCATTATTTTATGATATTTATCAACAACGGCTTGCGGACTTATATTCTCTTTTTTTGCTTTAATTGTAATTGGCACCCCATGCTCATCGCTTCCACAAATAAACTTTACATCGTGGCCTATGCTTCTTAAATATCTAACGTAGATATCTGAAGGCAAATAGCAACCTGCAAGATGCCCAATGTGAACCGGTCCGTTCGCATATGGAAGAGCCGCTGTAACTAAAGTTCGTTTAAATTTAGTGTTCATTTCGCTAATTATACATAGTTCGAAGCGCTATAGTTTATGCGCCTATGGATTTTTTAATTACTTTTGTTATAATAAAATTCCATACACAAAGGTAAGTATATCTATTAAACAAAATTCACTATGGCTAATAAAAAAGAGATTTGGAAACCAATATTAATTAATGGTAAAAAACCAAGCGTAGAATATATGATTTCTAACCACGGTCGATTTGGCGTTTTAAAAAACACTAAAGGGCTTATAGAAGCGAGGCCTTTTTTACCTACTGGTAGATATTATAGGTTCAATACAAGACAAAAAGGAAAAAGTGTAGCTCTTTTTTTATTTAAAGAAGTAGCCAAAGCTTTTTTAAAAAAGCCATCATCTAAACACAATTCGGTTATACATAAAGATCATAATTATTTAAATGATCATGTTGATAATTTAATTTGGGCAACAAAGCAAGTCCACCGAACACATGTTACCAACAGCCCTAACTCTATTTTAGCAAGAAAAAGAAAAGCGATTTTAAAAAGTGTTCATTCCCTTATTTTAAACGAAAAAAGTATTGTTGCACTTAAAAAAATGGTTTGGGATCCAAAGCGCAAATTATCATTAAAAAAAATAGCCGAAAAATTTGGGGTTTCCGAAATGCAGATTTATCGAATTAAAACTGGCCAATTTTGGTTTCATGTTCGTGTTGAAAATGAGCCTCTTCATCCCAAGTACAAACAAAACCTAAAGAATATTTTATTTCATTCAAAAAAAGCAGAAAAAGAAAAATCAAATTCCTTAAAAAAATTAGCAGTAAAAAAAATTAAAGCAAAACAAAAAAAATAAGATGGCTATTATTCCTGCTTATTTAATAAAAGGCGATACTATATTAATTATTGCTACTGCACGCGCAAGAAATTTAGAAGCTATTCGGCCTGCCATTACTATTTTAGAGAGTTGGGGATTAAACGTTGAATTAGGAGAAAATATTTTTAAAACTCATCATCAATTTGCTGGTACAGATGAAGAGAGGGCTAAAGATTTGCAATGGGCCCTTCAGCACAAAAAAGCAAAAGCCATTCTTATTGGAGGTGGGGGCTATGGCACAATGCGGATAATGGATGTAGTTAATTTTAAACCATTATTAAAATATCCAAAATGGTTAATAGGATACAGCGATTCGACAATTCTTCACAACAGATTTTGTCAACTTAAAATTTCTTCTATTCACGGCACTATGGCTTTTCAGTTTAACAAAAATCATAGTGCCACTGATTCTATTAAACAGCTATTGTTCGGAAAAAAAATTAATTATACAATTCCAACAAGTTCATTAAATCGACTTGGTTATGCTGAAGGAGAAATTGTTGGTGGAAATTTATCATTGTTATATGCTGCTAGTGGAAGTGTTGACAACATTTCAACAAAAAATAAAATACTATTTATTGAAGATTTAGATGAACAGCTTTATCATCTTGATCGAATGATGCTACAATTGAAAAGAAGTAATAACCTGAGCCAATTAAAGGCTTTAATTGTTGGTGGGATGAGCGATATGAAAGATAATAAAATTCCTTTCGGAAAAAATTATAATGAAATTATTTTAGATGCTGTAAAAGAATATAATTATCCGGTATGTTTTAATTTTCCGGCAGGACATGTTGACCAAAATATGGCCATTTATTTTAATAAAAAAGCGAAACTAAACGTGACAAAACAAAAAGTAAGTCTAAATTATTTCTAATTTTTTTAGTTAAAAATAAAATGTCTTAACTTATACTAAATCGAACAAACTATTTATACCCGGATAACGATTTACTGTAAATCCCTCGGCAAATTTAACTCCAATATCTCTTCCTAAAATTGACATTTTACTGTTTACGCTTTCGATAAAATGTTTACTAGAAATTGGCGTTTCTGGCTCGTTAGATGACGGATTATAAAATTGTGATGAATAGGCCATGATGGCTTTATGTTTTATGTCGATAAAGTCGCTGATGTCAATTACAAAGTCTGGATGAATATACTGGTCTTGTATATAATGATAAACTGCCTTTGGTCGCCAAGCTTGTTGAATTTTATTATCTGTATGGGTTTCTATTTTTATTAATCCACTATAAAAAGAAGAGTCGGAAACTAATTTTGAAGCGCGTCCATGATCAGGATGCCTGTCGCTAATGGCATTACACAAAATAATTTCGGGTTGATGCTTACGAATAATTTCTATTATTTTTTTTTGATTCTCTTCATTGTTTTCAAAAAAACAATCTTTAAGATTTAATTGCGTTCGGAAAGAAACGCCTAATATTATGGCTGCTTCGTTAGCTTCTTTTGTTCTTAACTCAGCATTCCCTCGCGTACCTAATTCTCCTTGAGTAAGATCTAAAATACCCACTTTTTTACCTAAAGCAATATGTTTAGCAATGGTTCCGCTACAACTTAATTCAACATCGTCGGGATGAATACCAATTGCTAAAATATCTATTTTCATTTTGGATTTATTTTTTTTGTTAAATCAGATACTTTATCACTTAACTTTGGCAGGCCTCTAAAAAGAACATAACTTCTTTTAAACTCACCGATATTAAAAGCAGGTGAGCCTTGTAAAATTTCTCCTTCTTTATCAATACTTGAGCCTATACCAGATTGTCCAGCAATTTTTACGCCATTGGCGATTCTTAAATGCCCTGCAACACCAACTTGAGCGCCAATCATACAGTTTTTTCCAACTTTAGTAGAGCCGGCGATACCAGATAAACCAGCGATAACAGTATTTTCTCCAATCTCAACATTGTGTGCAATTTGAACCAAATTATCTAATTTAACTCCCTTTCTTAAAATAGTAGAACCCAATGTGGCTCTATCTATAGAGGAATTTGATCCTATTTCAACATCATCTTCAATTATAACATTGCCAATTTGAGGCACTTTTGTAAAAACGTGACCTTCATTATTGGGAGCAAATCCAAAACCATCGCTTCCAACCACAGTGCTAGCATGAATGGTGCAATTATTTCCTATCAAACAATCATGATAAATTTTTACTCCAGAAAATAAGGTTGTATTGTTTCCTATTTTACAATTATCGCCTATATAAACATGAGGATAAATTTTTACATGATTTCCAATAGAAACATTTTGACCAATATAAGCGAATGCGCCAACGTAACAATTTTCTCCAATCATTGCATTTGACGAAACAAAACTAGGCTGTTCTACCCCCTCTTTTTCAGTATTTATTTGATTATATAATTCTAATAATTTAGCAAAAGATTCATAAGCATTCTCAACCCTAATTAATGTACATGATGATTTAACTGGATTTTCAAGAACAAATGATTTATTTACAATTACAATGCTAGCATTGGTAGAATAGATATAATTTGTATAAGCCGGATTTGCTAAAAAAGATAATGTGCCAATTGTACCTTCTTCAATTTTTGAAAGATTTGAAACGAGAATATTTTCATCCCCCTCCACTATTCCATCAATAATTTGAGCTATTTGTTTTGCTGAAAATTCCATAAAATTATATACTATAAAGTTACATTATTTATTGATATTCTCTTTTGAAAAATAAGGTCTATATATTCTTAATTATCGTTAAAAGTTTTTCCTTTTCAGATTTCCATGTAATTTCTTTCTTTGCAATAGCCAAATATTTTTTATAGCTACTCAATTGCTGAGAATACAACATTTCGTTTAATTTATTAGCAATGGTTTTGGGATTGTGATCGTCAATAAAATCTCCTATTTTATACTGCAAAATAATATTCTCAATTTCGGGTAACCGGCTTGCTAATATTGGAATTTCAGCTTGAATATAGTCAAATATTTTATTTGGCAAACTATATAAATAATTTAAATTAGTATTTTTATCAATGCTTAATCCGATGTCTGCATTAAAAGTGTAATTTATTAATTCAGACTTTGGTAACTTGTTAATCAATACCACTTTATTCTGAATGTTTTTATTAAATAAAACTTTTTGTTTTAAATTCTCCCAAACATCGCCGCTTCCGATGATATATAAAACTGCATTTTGAACAAACTCCATCGAGTCAATTAATTCTTCTGCTCCCCTATCAACGTTTATTCCAGCGCCTTGTAACAAAATAATTTTTTTATCTTCAGGCAAGCTTAATTGCACTCTCGATTTAGGGATAAAGGATTGATCAAAATCAGATATATTTCTAATAATATAAAAAGGAACATTATATTTTGCTTCATAAATTTTAGCAATACTATCGTTTACCGTAATGCAAGTTTTTAATTTTGGAATAATATACCATTCTAATTTTTGCCAAATGGATTTTTTTATTCTGCTAGCTTTTAGTTCAGGAACTTCACAAAATAACTCATGACTGTCATAAATTAATGGCTTTTTCTTTAATTTAGATAATAAAAACATAGGTGCGAGTGTATCTAAATCGTTAGCATAAAACAAATCCGTTTTATTAATTAGCCCGACAAAAAATAATCGAAGATTAAAAAAAAATAAAAAACTGGACCTTTTTTAAAAATCATTTTTAATCGAATAGTTTTAAAAGTCCAGTTAGGGATAGGCAAGGAATTTGATAGTTTTCGGCCAACTAATGTAACATCATAACCGCATTCGATAAGAGCCATACATGTTTTATTTACCCGATTATCAGTAACTAAATCGTTAATAACAGATACAAACGCTATTTTTTTGGTTGTAAACAAATACTTTGTTGATATTGGGTTAAAGATAGAAATTATAGACGTATTTAATTATTTATTTTTGTATAAATATGATTAAGAGAAATATAAATCTAAAAAAACTTAACACCTTTGGCATAGACGTTTTTTGCGATTATTTTGTAGAAATAAACTCTATTTCAGATTTTCTTAATTTAATAAAAGAGACAGTCTACAAATCCAATCAAAAATTAATTATTGGAGGAGGGAGTAACTTACTATTTACAAAAGACTTTAATGGGATTGTTATTAAAAATAATCTAAAAGGAATAGATTTAGTTTCAGAAAATAATGATGAGGTTATTTTAAAAGTAGGTGCAGGAGAAAATTGGCACGAGTTTGTGATGTGGTGTATAAATAAAAATTATAGTGGGCTCGAAAATTTGTCTTTAATACCTGGGTGTGTTGGCGCCAGCCCGATGCAAAATATTGGTGCATATGGTGTAGAAATTAAAGATGTCTTCGAACATTTAGAAGCATATTTAATAAGTGATGGAAGCCACAGAATTTTTAATAAAAATGAATGTGAGTTTGGTTATCGAGATAGTGTTTTTAAACGCGAACAAAAAAATAAGTTTTTAATTGCTTCGGTAAATTTTAGATTAAAAAAACATGCTAATTTAAATACAAGTTATGGGGCAATTAATTTAGAATTAGCAGAAATGAAAATAACGTCTCCAACTATTAAAGATGTTTCAAACGCGATAATTAGAATTCGTAAAAGTAAACTTCCCGATCCTAATGAAATTGGTAATGCGGGTAGTTTTTTTAAAAACCCTGAAATATCAATAAAAAAACATGACGAGTTAAAAAAAGTATATGAAAACCTCGTTTCATATAGTTTAGCAAATGGTAATTATAAACTAGCTGCAGGATGGCTTATTGAAAATTGTGGATTAAAAGGGTATGAAATAAATGGGGCTGCCGTTCATACAAAACAAGCATTAGTTCTTGTAAATAAAAAAAACTGTAAAGGGATTGACGTATTTAATTTATCAAATTATATACTTAAACAGGTTGCTCAAAAATTTGGTGTTAGTTTAGAAATAGAAGTTAATATTGTTTAATGAGGGCCCTATTTCTATATTCTGAGATTGCAATTTACTTCTTAAAATGTTGCGAAGAACTTGCCAAAAACAATGAAGTTCATGTTGTTAAATGGCCTTTAAATAAAGCAGCTCCTTTTAAATTTAATTATTCGAAATCAATAAATATTTACAAAAAAAATAATTATAATCGAAAAGAATTACTTCAACTTATAAAAAATATTAATCCTGATATTATTATTTGTAGTGGTTGGATGGATAAAGATTATCTAAAAATTACAAAGATATATTTTAAAAAAATACCTACTGTACTTTCTTGCGACACGCAATGGAGAGGAAGTTTAAAACAGCATTTGGCAATTGCATTAAGCCCCTTTTTTTTATTAAATACATTTTCTCACGGATGGGTTGCCGGTGATAGACAAGCTGAATATTTAAATAAACTTGGATTTAATAAAAATAAAATTAAAGATAATTTTTATAGTTGTGATTTAGATTTCTATAATACAATTTATAAAAAAAATGTTGCTAATAAAACAAATAATTTTCCTAAAAGATTTTTATTTATTGGGCGTTATTACGATTTTAAAGGCATTACAGACCTTTGGGATGCATTTATTGATTTGCAAAAAGAAGATCCAAACGACTGGGAATTGTGGTGCTTGGGCCTTGGAGACATTAAACCGATATTACACCCAAAAATAAAACATTTTGGATTTACTCAAGCTGAAGAAATCGAAGCCATATTAGCTCAATGTAGCGTATTTATTTTACCAAGTCGCTTTGAACCATGGGGTGTTGTTGTTCATGAAATTGCAGCAGCGGGACTTGCTTTAATTTTGAGCGATTCGGTTGGCTCTAAAAATTATTTTTTAGCAGAATCTAAAAATGGATTCTCCTTTAAAGCAAAAGATATTAAAGAATTAAAAAATACATTAAAAAAAATAATAAATTTAAGTCCTGAAAAAGTACTAGAAATGGGGAATTTAAGCCATCAATTGGCTCAAAATATTAATAAAGAAAAATGGATAAACAACTTATTTGAAATCTATAATGATGCTTATTAATCGATCCGATTTTATGTCTCTTTTTTTATTTCAATTTAAATTTATTTAAATATACTTTTGTTGAATAATTATGTGTGGTATTAATGGTTTTATTTCTAAAACATTTCCTAACGACAAAATAGAATCTGTCATTAAAAATATGAATGGCATGATAGCTCATCGAGGCCCAGATAATGAGGGGCTATGGAAAAATGAGGGAATTTGTTTAGGCCATAGAAGACTATCTATTATTGACTTAAGTATAGAAAGTAATCAGCCTTTTTTTTCGCAAGATCGTCGCTATGTAATTATTTATAACGGCGAGCTCTATAATTATCGTGAGTTAAAATTAGATTTACAGCGCTCAGGCCATGAAAAAAAAGAACATCCTTATTTTTTTAAAACTGCCTCAGATACCGAAGTAATTTTAGCTGCATTTATCCGTTGGGGAAATAAATGTCTTGAACTTTTTAATGGTATGTTTGCATTTGCCATTTATGATACGCAAGAGAAAAAGCTATTTATGGCCCGTGACCGAATGGGTGTTAAACCTCTATATTATTATTTTGGTGAAGAGGGTTTTATTTTTTCTAGTGAAATACGTGCAATTATTCATTCGGGGATTAAATCGTTTTCGCTTAACAAAGACCTTATCGGAGAATATGCTCTTTATCAAACTGTATTTGCTCCAAACACAATAATTAAAGGCATCAAAATATTAATGCCAGGTTGTTATGCTGAGTATTATAATGATCATGCAACATTGACTTCATACTATTCGCCAACAAAAAAATTTGATGACAATGAAAAATTATCTTATAAAGAAATATGTGATAAAACAAATGAATTATTAACACTTTCCGTTCAAAGAAGAATGATTGCCGATGTGCCCTTTGGTGCTTTTTTATCTGGTGGTATTGACTCAAGTGCAGTTGTAGGATTAATGAGCAAAATAAGCGAAAAAAAAATAAAAACATTTACAATTAGTTTTGATGAAAGTGATTTTTCTGAATCAAAATATGCAAAAATTATTGCAACTAAATTCAATACCGAGCATCACGATATTAAATTAAGTCCGATCGATTTTTTAAAAGAAATACCCGCTGCATTATCTTCAATCGACCATCCAGGCGGAGATGCCATTAACACCTATATTGTATCTAAGGCGACAAAAAAAGAAGGTGTTACAGTTGCTTTAAGTGGCATTGGTGGAGATGAATTGTTTGCCGGATATGATGTTTTTAAAAGAATGACAGAGTTGCAGAAAAAATCATGGGTAAATTCTATGCCTTTATTCTTTAGAAAATCTGCAGGCTATTTCATTCAAAAAAGTAAAAAATCAGTTGCAGGAAATAAAATAGAAGAGCTATTAAATCAATCAGCCATAAATTTCAAATCAGCCTACCCCTTAAATAGAAGTGTTTTTACTCAAAAAGAACTTAATAAACTTATTAATAATACATCCCCTTTTAAACAAATTAATGCAATAGTTTCTGAAGTCCCACAAATAGAAAAACATTTATTAAGTGCAGTTTCAGTTGCTGAAATAACTACTTATTTACAAAACGTACTTCTAAGAGACGCCGATCAAATGAGCATGGCCATGGCCCTTGAAATAAGAGAACCTTTTTTAGATTACCAGTTAATTGATTTTGTCTTAGGAATTAATGATGAAAAAAAATATCCACATACACCAAAAAAATTATTAGTTGACAGCCTAGGCGATTTGTTGCCATCAGAAATAATTAACCGAAAAAAAATGGGCTTTACATTGCCATGGCAAATTTGGTTAAAAAAAGACTTAAAATCTTTTTGTGAAAAAAATATTACCGAATTTTCAAATTATGATTTTTGTAATAAAGATGGGATTTTAAGTTTATGGGAAAAGTTTTTAAATAATGACGAGGCGATAACTTGGAGTAGAATTTGGCATTTAGTCGTTTTAAATAATTGGATAAAAGAAAATAAAATTGATTGCTAAGCCAACCATATTAATTTTTATCGACTGGTTTTGGCCAGGATATTTAGCTGGCGGGCCAATTCAATCGGTTTTGGCTTTGGTAAATTCTTTAAATGACACATTTAATTTTAAAATAATTACAACTAATACTGATTTAAATAGTGAAAAAAAATATGAAAATATTGAGCCGAATAAATGGATTACTTCTCCGCTAGGCTGCGAAATTTTTTATGCCGATTCTAAAAAGCTTAATTATACTGCAATAAAAAAAATAATTAATGAGGTGTCATTTGAAATAGTATATATAAATAGTTTTTTTTCGAAAAATTACTCAATAATTCCCTTAATAATTTTAAATAATAATTATAAAAACATTCCTGTTATTTTAGCGCCAAGAGGGATGTTACACGATGGGGCTCTTGCTCAAAAAAAAATTAAAAAAAAAATATTTATTTTATTTTCTAAAATAAGTGGCCTTCACTCTAAAATAATATGGCATGCAACTTCTTTACAAGAAGAAGAACAAATAAAAAAAACATTTCATAAAAAAAACAATATAGTTACGATTTCAAATCTTCCAAAAAAAATAAATGCAAACCTAAATAAGTCTAAACAGATAAATGTGCTTAAATTGTGCTTTATTTCTAGAATAAGTGAGGAAAAAAACTTAAAATTTGCTTTAAAAGTCCTAAGTAAAATAAAAGAAGTAGAGATTATTTATAATATTTATGGCCCAAAAGAAGATTCTGTTTACTGGGAGAAATGCAAAGAACTTATCAAAGAAATGCCAAGCAATGTTGTTATTAATTATAAAGGGGTTATACATCCAAATGAGTTAGAAATTATTTTAGCAGAGGAACAGATGATGTTTTTACCCACTTTTACCGAAAACTTTGGTCATTCTATTGTTGAAAGTTTATTCTGTGGATGCCCTGTTATTATTAGTGATCAAACACCTTGGATTGATTTGGAAAAAAACAATGCTGGTTTTGCTATTCCATTAAATAATACTCAAGAATTTATAAATGCGATCACTAAAATGGCAAAATTAAATCAAGAAGACTATTTAGAAAAAAGTAATGCTGCAATTAAGTATATTAGTAGCAAGATAGAGAAAGAAAAAAGTATTAATTTATATAAAAATTTATTTAATGACTTTATTAAAAACTGATTTGTCAAAATTTGATAAAGATTGGTATAAGCCTGGCAAGCCATTTCACACTAGAGTAATTTGGTATTTGATTAATTATTTTTTTATTAAGTCGCCTTTCCCTTTTTATGGCATTAAACGTTTTTTATTGCGAGCTTTTGGTGCAAAAATTGGTAAAGGTCTTATTATTAAACCTCACGTATCTATTAAATATCCATGGAACTTAGTTATTGGAAATCATGTTTGGATTGGAGAAGATGTTTGGATTGATAATTTAGCTAAAGTTACCATAAAAGATAATGTTTGTATTTCTCAAGGTTGTCTTTTATTATGCGGCAACCATAATTATAAAAAAACAAGTTTTGATTTAATAACTGGAGAAATTACATTTGAAGAAGGGTCATGGGCTGGAGCCAAAACAGTTATTTGTCCGGGAGTTCGATTAGGGAAAAACAGTTTATTAACTGTTGGGAGTATCGCAACTTCTTCTTTAGAAGAAAATTGGATTTATCAAGGTAATCCGGCAAAGAAATTAAAATTGAGAGTGCTAAAAAATTAATTATTTCTTTAATGAGCTTTAACTAATTAGCACTAAATTTCTCGTCTATTCTTTCTACTCTATTAACCCCTTTTATTTTTTTTAAATTGCTTTTTAAATGATTTAAATGTTTAGTGTCATGAACATAAACCATAATAGTCCCTTCAAAAACCCCACCATCTGTATCAAAATTAATAGCCCGCATATTCACGTGGTTTTCACTCGAAATAACATTAGTGATGTTGTTTACAATTCCGATTTCGTCAGTTCCTGTAATTTTTAATCCTGCTAAAAAAGAAATTAATTTATCGTTTACCCATTTTGCTCTCACTACCCGGTAAGCATAATTAGATAATAATTTAACTGCATTAGGGCAATTAACGCGATGTATTTTTATCCCTTCCAATTCAGTAACAAAACCAAATACATCATCGCCAGGAATCGGATTACAACATGAAGATAAATTATAATCTAATTTTTTTAGATCATCCCCAATCATCAACAAATCAGATTTCCCTCTAGCACTGGTAACAAGCTGGTCTATTTTTGAAATCTCGTTTTGCTTTCCTTTTTTTATTGGCGCTTCTTTATACTTAATAAAATCTTTTATTTCTTGCGCATCTACATTACCTAAAGCGGCTCTATAAAACAACTCGTGTGCAGATGGTAATTTTAAATAATTACAAAATTCACTAATAAGCTGTTTTGAAAACTGTAAATTTTGTTCTAAAAATTTCCGTTCCGTAATCTCTTTTCCTTCTTTTGCTACTTTTTTTCTTTGATCTTTTAAAATATCTTTTATTTTTGATTTCGCTTTTGCCGTAATTACATAATTCAGCCAATCTTCTTTTGGAGCTTGTTTGCCACTGGTTAAAATCTCGACTTGATCGCCGCTTTTTAATTCATAACTTAAAGGCACTAATTTGTGATTAACTTTTGCGCCAATACACTGCTCACCTACTTTTGTATGAATTTCGAAAGCAAAATCTAAAGCAGTGGAATTAACCGGCAGAGTTTTCATATCCCCTTTTGGGGTAAATACAAACATTTCGTCACTAAATAAATTTAACTTGAAATCATCTATAAATTCTAATGCGTCTGGGTCTGGATTTTCTAGCATTTCTCGAATACGCACAAGCCAATTTTCTAGTTTACTTTCTTTTTCACTAAAGCTATCTTTATATTTCCAGTGGGATGCATATCCATTTTCTGCTAAATCATCCATTCGATTGGTACGAATTTGAACCTCGACCCATTTACCTTCGGGGCCCATAACTGTTGTATGTAAACTTTCGTAACCATTAATTTTTGGAGAGCTTATCCAATCGCGCAATCTTTCAGGGCTTGGATGATAAAAATCTGTGATAATTGAATAAACATTCCAGCAATCTAACTTTTCTTTTTCGAGTGGAGAATCAATTACAATACGAATAGCAAATAAATCATAAATCTCCTCAAATGTTACTTTTTTAGTTTTTATT
>CAMCZO010000053.1 GCA_945887955.1 Chitinophaga pinensis
TCTTTATGGTATTTTTGCGCCCTACTCTAAAAATACATCTTTTATCAATTGCTTAATTGATCGCCCAACAAGAACATTCTTAACTACTACTTATGGTGCGTATTGTTACTTCAGCCAAGGTATTTTGTTTGATGGATGCAGAATGATTAATATGTATGCTGGCTCTCCAGGTGCATTCAGTACATTTTTTGGATTTTATAATTATGGCCATCCCATAGCAAATGGTATTCGTAATGTGTATCGTAACAATATTATTTCAAATATTCAAAATAACGGTACATGTTATGGTTTTTACACTTATAATAGTGGAAGTGATCATTATAACAATACCATTGATTTTGATTATGCTGCTGGAACTTCTCAATCAACAGTTTGGGGTTTTTACCCTTATGCACAAGTCGGTTTTGCTAATACAATAACAAATAATATTATTACTATTAATAGAGGTGGCAGTGCTAATTCTCGTTATGGTATGTACATAGCTTTATCAGGTAACATTACTGTTGATAGAAATTTATTAAATATGACTAATCTTGGTGTTCCTTTTTATCAAAATTATTTAAATGGGGTGCAAGGTAGTTTAACTTCATGGCAAGGTCAATTTTGCGATGTTAATGGCTTTTCAGTTACACCTCAATATGTAAATCAACCATTAGGAGATTTACATCCTTCTAATGTCGCAATTGATAATGCTGCTAGTCCATTGGGCTTATTATTTGATCAAATTGGTGCATTAAGAAATGGAGTAACTCCAGATATTGGCGCATTAGAGTTTTTAACACCTGCATGCGTTGGCACACCAACAGTTGGTGGTATTACATCACCAACATTTGCAATTTGCCCAGGTGGTACTGCTAATATGAATGTTATTAATCCTAACGTTGCTATAGGAGTAACATATCAATGGCAATCTTCTACAACTTCTTCTGTAGGTCCTTTTGCTGCTATACCAAATGCTACATCTGTTGCTTATTCAGCACCAAACTTAACAACAACAACTTGGTTTACGCCCTTAATTACTTGTACTAACAGTAATCAAAACGTTTCTCCTGTTGCTCAGGTAAATATAGCAGGTACAACAACAAATTCAGTACCTTATTTTGAAGGTTTTGAGGCGATTGGAATAAATAATCGTTTACCAAATTGTTCATGGGCTTCAGATGGTTTAGGATTTACTTCATTAACTAATTCAGTTGCTGTAGTTGGTTCTTATGCAAATACAGGTAATGGTTTTGCTCGTCATTCTTTAGGTTCTGCTGGTTCTAATTATTTTTATACCAATGGTATTCAAATGAATGCAGGTGTTACTTATTCAGCAGCAATAATGTATATGACTGAATTTTTAGGAAACACAAATTGGTCTGACTTATCTATCATGATTGGTTCTGCTCAAACACCAACTGCATTAACAACAATTGTTTCTACTAACGGACCAGCTGTTGCGCCAGTTTATCGTTTATTATCAAATACATTTACAGTTGCAAGTTCTGGTATGTATTATATTGCAATTAAAGGAACAAGAAGTGCAGCAGCAGGCGCAGCTTTTATTCATTTTGATGATGTAAGCGTTACAGCACCTTGTTCAATAAACACATCTACCATTGCTATCTCTGGTATTTCTACCATATGTTCAGGTAAATCTGCTACATTAACTGCTTCTGGCGCTTCATCATATACTTGGAGTACAGGTGCTACTTTATCTTCAGTAGTTGTTAGTCCACCAACAACTAATTTATATTCAGTAATCGGTAGAAACTTAGCAGGTTGCACAACTACAGTTACACAATTAGTAACTGTAAATCAATCACCAGTTTTATCAATATTCTCTTCACCAAGCAATACTGTTTGTGATGGAGCATCATTAAATTTAACTTCTGTTGGTGCGGCATCTTCTTACACTTGGTTACCATCAGGTTCTAATAATAATGGTATTACTGTAAATCCATCAACTACTACAACTTATACCTTATCAGGATCATCTTCTAATGGTTGTATTGGTTCAGTTTCTCAAGTAATTTCGGTTAATCCTAAACCAGCTGTAACAGCTGCATCAGCAAACGGAAACAATGTTTGTGTAACTGATGTTACTACATTATTAGCTAACGGAGCAATTAATTATACTTGGCAATCAAACAATGTGTTTTTACAAGGAGCATCCGTTCAAGTGTCTCCAAATTCAAACACAACTTATACTGTAACTGGTACTGATAATAATGGTTGTTCAAATACTGCTACTGTTCAATTAATAGTTTCAGCTTGTGTTGGCATCAATAACATATCAGCATCTGCTCAAGGAATAAATATTTATCCTAATCCAAATAATGGAGAGTTTACAGTTGAGTTAAATAATGGTATTAATAAATCAATATCTATTACTGACTTATCAGGAAAAGTTATTTTATCAGCAAACACTTCTGATAACAAAATTAACTTTAACTTAAATAAATTTGCGGTAGGTATGTACTACGTTAAAATTCAATCAGGAAATATAACTGAAGTTTTAAAAGTAGTTAAGCAATAATTTAAACCAATAATTTTAAAACCCCCTTATTATTTTAATAAGGGGGTTTTTTATTTTAAGGAATAATGGTTTTATAAAATAGCTTGCTTATAGTATTTCATCACCACATAATTTTCTTCAACGATTAAAGAGCTGTTACAATAATCGAGTTTGTTTTTCATTTCATCAGGATAATTAGTTTCAATTTTAAACCCTAGTTTTTCAAAATACTCTGGTATAATGCAAACGAGATATAAATCGAGCTTAGATTGGTTTATAATAGCTTCAGTTATCTTTTTTGCAATACCATATTGGCGATATTTTTCAATAACGCCTAATGAGCAGTATTCGTTAAAAAGTTGGTGCGATCTTATTCTTGCAAAGCCTAATAAGATTGAATCTTGTTTAGCAACAATAAACTGGTTAATTTGTAAGTCTTGATTATCTAGTTCAAAATTTGATATGTGTAGTTTAATATTTTCAAAATCAATTAATGAAGCTGGATAAATATTAATTTGACTTGTAATTTTAGTTATTTTTAGACGGTGGATTTAATGATTTATTTAATCGAGCAACGATAATTGAAGCAACAGAAGAAAAGTGCATTTCGATAATTTTTTGAGGAATATTAAGTTTTGAATTAAAATCTTCTTCAACGGTACCAGAATTAAGTTCTTTTAAGTCGTTTGATAAAATAGTATAATGAACAATAATTTTTCTATTAGGATTTCCTTCACCTAATTCGCTTGGATTTTTTGACCCTGTCGCTTTGATATCGAGTTCGTTTATAAAAACAATTATATCTGTATTAAATTTTTGTTTTATCGTTTTTATTGTTTTTGTATCTGTTATTCGGGCATTCATAAATCGAGCATCGCTATTAGTTTCAAGTGTTAATTGCCCTTTCTGAATTTTCTTTTCTTTTTTTTCTTTTATTTTTTCTTTATAAACGGTTTGATTAGGTACTTTTTGATAATCATAACTTAAAAATTGATAAATGCCATCAATGTCTTTTTTGTATTTAGCGGTATCTTCCATTAAATCTAAGGCATTAAATTTTTCGGCTTTAAAGGCTTTATAAAGCTCTTCGTTTATTCCATTTCTGAATAAGTATTTAATTTGTTTAGCTGATAATTTTGTTTCGTTATTGATGTAATAATCAATTTCACTTAAATATAATTTGGGCTCAAAAGGTATAATAAGAATTTTATGGGAGTCAGTTTCTCTATTTGTTTTGGCGTTTTCTTTCAAAGTAGTTTGTTGAGCCAAAACAAATTGAAAACAAGAATTAAACAAAATCAATATAAAAATATTTTTTTTCATGATAATATTTTATACTATTTAATTATTATTTGTATTAGGTGATTAATCTCTTAACCAATCCGTGTTTGCATATATCATCAAACCTAACACGATAAATAATCCAACATTATTCGCATAATAAATAATTTTATCGCTCACTTTTTTACCAGTAATCATTTCCCATAAAATAAACATGATGTATCCGCCATCTAGCATTGGAATAGGTAAAAAGTTCATAAAAGCTAATGCCAAGGATAAAAATCCGGTAAACATCCAAAAAGAATGCCAATCCCATTCAGAATTCATTTGCTGAACCATCGTATAAAAACCACCCACTTGTTTATGGGCATCTTTAACAGTAAAAATAACCACGAATTGCTTGGCTTGCATGATTAATAGTTCCATGCCATCTTTAACACCTTGAGTGAAAGCCGAAACAATTCCAAATGTTTGAACGTCTAATTTAAATTCTTCAACACTGGCGGGTTTAAATCCGATAATACCTTCTGCACTTATTTGACATTTAGTAGTAATGGTGTCTTTTCCACGCAGAACAAGTAAATCTACTTTTGATGATTTATTTTTAATTAATTGAGCTTTTAATTCATCAAAATAACAAACAGCAATTCCATTTACAGCAATTATACGATCGTTATTTTTTAAATTTGCATTAGAGGCAAAGCTTGTACTATCAATCTGTCCTATTTTCGAAATAAATCTTGGGCTTACAAAATCTGATTTTTTTAATCGCTTTAAAATTTTAGAACGATTATCATCACTTACCTGTACTTTAAATTTTTTTCCATCTTCATGAACACCTTCAATTTGTTTGATGCCATTCATGATAATTTCAATTGGAATTCTGTTAATAGATTTTACAGGCGCCCCATCTAAAGAAGTAATGTAATCGCCGTTTCTTAATCCCATTTGAATTCCTAAACTATCTACCATTAAGCCATGAGGTAATTTAGAAATAGGTTGAGTTGTTTTTCCCCATGTAAAAAGAGCCATCCAAAAAATAAAAATACCCAAAAGAAAATTTACGATAATGCCACCCATCATCACTAACAACCGTTGCCATGCTGGCTTACTTCTTAATTCCCATGGTTGAGGTGGAGTGTCGATTATTGATTTATCCATTTGCTCATCAACCATACCAGCAATTTGAACATAGCCCCCAAATGGGAACCAACCAATGCCGTATTCAGTATCGCCAATTTTCTTTTTAAATAATGGAAAATTTAATACAGAAGCAAAAGGGAAGAGGAAATCGAAAAAGAGGTAAAATTTATCAACGCGACATTTGAATTTTTTGGCAAACCAAAAATGACCAAATTCATGAAGAGTAACTAATATGGTAAGACTTAGAAAAAGTTGAGCAATTTTTATAAACATAAATTTGTATTAAATTAAAGAAAAGTAAATTTAAGTATTTTTAAAAGAATTTTGTTAGAATAATTATCTAAATAATGTTATCAAATAGTTTAATGCTTTAATAATTCTAGAGCAACAGATCTAGCTTCTTTATCGCAATCCATGTAATCTGAATAAGTAGGAGTTTTAATAAAAGCTACCTTTTGCATCGTTTTTTCAATAATTACACTCATTTGCAAAAATCCTATTTTATCTTCTAAAAATGCTTGTACTGCAATTTCGTTAGCTGCGTTTAAAATACATGGCATATTACCGCCTTGTTTGAGTGCTTCAAAAGCTAATGCCAAATTAGAAAAGGTATTTATATCAGCTTTTTCGAAGGTTAATTGAGGGTAATTAATAAAATCAAATCGTGGAAAATTATTTTTAATTCGATTAGGGAAGCCCAATGCATATTGAATTGGGAGCTTCATGTCTGGTAAACCTAATTGTGCTTTAAGGCTTCCATCTTCAAATTGAACCAAACTATGAACGATGCTTTGCGGATGAACAATTACCTCAATTTGCTCAGGATTTAAATGAAATAACCATTTCGCTTCAATAACTTCGAGTCCTTTATTCATAAGGCTTGCAGAGTCTATTGTTATTTTTGAACCCATTACCCAGTTTGGATGTTTAAGCGCTTGCTCTTTTTTTACAGTTGATAAAAATTCTTTGTCTTTACCCAAAAATGGTCCACCACTTGCAGTAAGAATTATTTTTTCTAATTTGTTATCCCATTCTCCAGCCAAACACTGAAAAATTGCAGAGTGTTCGCTGTCTACCGGGTAAATATTTACACCATTTTGTAAAGCGAGATTTGTTACTAATTCTCCGGCTACAACCAAGGTTTCTTTATTTGCTAAGGCAATTGGTTTTTTATGTTTTATCGCATTAATTGTGCTAGCAAGGCCTGCATATCCAACAACACTGGCTAAAACTAAATCAATAGTTTCCATTTCTACAATTTGTTCAACAGCTTTTTCGCCAGCAAATACTTTAATATCGTGAGGTTGTAATGCCTCTTTTAAAATTTGGTATTTAGACTCGTCTGCTATTACAACGGCATTGGGAAGGTAAGTTAGTGCTTGTTCAATTAACAACTCAGCATTTGTGTTTGCAGTTAAAACTTCAACTTCAAATAAATCTGAATTTGATTTAATAACTTGAAGAGCTTGTGTTCCAATACTTCCAGTGCTGCCAATAATAGCAATTCGTTTTTTATTTTCCATGTATTAAATTACAAAACTGAGCATTATTTTTGTTTTACAAAATGTTTTTTTGCACAAATGATTTATACTTCTTAACTTTGTGGCATCTTAAGGGGTGCTTTATTTGATAAGGCTGAGATTAAACCCGTTAATAGTTTGTGATTAACACTACTATTATACACCTGAACAGGATAATGCCTGCGGAGGGAAATAAATTAAAAATTGATGCATCCCCTGTATCAATATGTTTAATTAATAAAATAAATAATAATGAAAAGTAAAAGATTAGTAATAATTTTTTTTGTTACTGCGTTAATTTTAAATTTTAAAGGGTATGCCCAATTTAGTTTAAACGGATTTATTAAATCCAATACTGCAGATCAAGTTTCGTTTGCCTTAATTAGTATTAAAAACACTCAGCTTTCTACAATTTCTGAAACAGATGGTAGTTTTAATTTTAAAAATTTAAAACCCGACACCTATATTTTTGTGACTAAATGTTTAGGATTTCAAGAACGTTTTGATACAATTGTTGTGAATCAAAATTTAAATTTTAACATGATATTAGAGAAATCTAATAAATTTTTAGACGAAGTAGTAGTAAATTCAACAAGGGTAGACAAGGGAAGTGGCATGGCCTATAACAATATTGATATCGAGAATATAAAAAAACAAAATTTAGGACAAGATGCTCCATATTTATTAAATCAACTCCCTAGTGTGGTTGTAAATTCAGACGCAGGAAATGCGGTAGGATATACGGGAATAAGAATTAGAGGTACAGATGGAACAAGAATTAATGTGACAATAAACGGAGTTCCTGTTAATGATGCTGAATCTCAGTCAACATATTATGTAAATATGCCTGATTTATTATCGAGTACAAATAATATTCAAGTTCAGCGTGGAGTAGGGGCATCAACTAATGGTTCGGGAGCATTTGGTGCAAGTATTAATTTTCAAACAAATGAATTAATCGAAAAGCCTTACTCTAATGTAATTTCTACAGCCGGTTCTTTTAATACATTTCGAAATACATTGATGGCAGGAACAGGCATGTTAAATAATAAATTTACATTGGATGCAAGAGCTTCAAAAATTAGTAGCGATGGATATATTAACAGGGCTAGTAGTAATTTGGAATCATATTATATAGCAGCAGGTTATTATGGAAAAAAAAGTGTAATTAAGTTTATAAATTTTTTAGGACAAGAAAAAACCTATCAAGCGTGGAATTATGTTTCTGAAGATTCAATTAATAATGGCAATAGAACTTATAATTCTTGCGGTGAATACAAAGATTCTAAAGGAAATTTATTTTATTACAAAAATGAGGTAGACAATTACAAACAAAACAATTTTCAATTACATTTTATTCATCAAATAAATTCTAATTTAAAATTTAATGTTACTGGGCATTATACTAAAGGTTTAGGGTATTATGAGCAATATAAACAAGGGCAAGCTTTTTCAAATTATAATCTTGAAAATATTATTACCACTAAAGGAGATACGATTAACTCAACAGATTTAATTCGTCGTTTATGGTTAAATAATGATTTTGTTGGAGGGATTTTTAATTTTTCGTACACACATAGCGCCAAGTTATTAATGACTTTAGGCGGTGGATACAACAATTATTTTGGTTTACATTATGGTCGAATGATCTGGGCGCAATATGCATCTAATTCTAATATTGATTACGAGTACAATTTAAATTCTGCCAATAAAAATGATGGTAATTTATATTTAAAATTAAATATAAAACCGAGCTCAGTTTTTAATGTTTTTATAGACATGCAAATTCGACAAGTAAAATATAATTTTTTAGGTTTTAATGATAGTTTGTCGTCTCAACTGCAAATTCAAAAATATAATTTTTTTAATCCGAAATTTGGATTGAGTTATGATTTACATAAAAATTTAAATATTTATACCTCATTTGCAATAGCTAATAAAGAGCCAAATCGAGATGATTTTGTTCAAAGTAGCCCAATGAGTAGGCCTAAGTCTGAACAATTGCTTGATTTAGAAATAGGAGCGAAATATGCGACTAAAAAAATATATTTTGCTGCTAATATTTACAACATGCAGTACTATAATCAATTAGTATTAAATGGCGAGATTAATAATGTTGGTGCTTATAATAGAGTGAATGTAGAGAGTAGTTTCAGACGAGGAACAGAATTAGAATTCAACGCTCAACTAAATAAATATTTTTCTTTGACTGGAAATTTTTCTTTGTCTCAAAACAAAATCGTTGATTTTATTCAATTTATCGACAGTAGTGATGTAAACTATACTATTTATAAACAATATAAAAAATCGTATAAAAATTCTGAAATTTCATTTTCTCCTAATATAGTTTCGTCGTTTGCTTTAAATATAAATCCAATAAAAAATTTAGAAATTTCGTTTATTAATAAATATGTTGGTAAGCAATATTTAGATAATACTAGTGATGATAACAGAAGTATTAAACCATATAATTTATTAGATATTCGAATTAATTACAAAATTAAAACAAATCTTATACCAGAAATTTCATTTATGTTTTCGCTGTATAATGTTTTAAGTGAAAACTATTTTACCAATGGTTATACCTATAGCTACTATGAAGGAGAAGTATTAAAAAAGTATAATTTTTATTCACCATCAGCACCTATAAATTTTTTAGGCGGTGTTAGTTTTAAGTTTTAAAAGCCCGTTTAGAATATGGAGCCAATTACATGCATTAGTTTTTCAATTTGACTTTGCCATAATAATTTAGATGATTCTCTTTCAGAAGCAGTATCTGCAAAGTCAGTAATAATAAGTGAAATATCGTTTGTTAATTCGTCGCGTTGAATTCTAAATTCAAAAAAACTACCATCGATTTTATCAACCCATTGAAAACGGACCAATTGTAAATCTAGTGTTTTTAATAATCGAGCTTGTTGCATTTGATCATCCCAAATAAATGTATAAATGCCATTTCTAATGTTTAAATCGTCGCAAAACCACTCAGATAATCCACTGGCTGTTGATAAAAATTCGTAGAGCATTTCTGCAGACGAGTGAACTACAAATTCCATTTCAAATTTACCTGTAGGTTCTTTTTCGAGTTTAACCGAATATGAATCTAAACGTTTTATCGGATTAGTTATTGAATTAGAAATTGAAGCAATCTTAGATAAAGGTATTTCGTTTTTAACTTTTACTGGTATATTATTAGAAACTGCCAGCACTTCATTAAATTTCTTATCGTACTGTACTTTTTTTGCTAAAGTTTCAGCTGCAATTTTATCAGCTTTAGAATTATCTTTTTTTGTTAATGGTTTTTTTACTATTATTTTTTTAATTGGTTCTTTTTTAACAATAAGATTTTTCTTTGCTTTTTTGATGATTTTTTTAACAGGAACAAGTTTTTTTGTTTTAGTTACTATTGGTTTCTTTTTAATTATTTTTTTAACTAATGCTACTTTAACAATTTTTTTAACAGATTTAGTATTATTTTTTTGTTTTTTTAAAGACTTTTTTTCAGGTTGTTTTTTCTTTAAAGGAACAGCTTTTTTTGCACTTTTATTTTCTGTTTTTTTGATTTTTTTTGGATTTTTTGATGATTTTTTTTGAGGGCTTGTTTTAACAGCCTTCTTTTTAATTGTGTTTTTTTTCGTTTTTTTAGGCGAAAATTTCTTCTTCTTTGACATACTCAATTTTTTTTTTAGTAATATAGAATATTTTTTTTAGAAAGCAAATAAAAAATATATATTTATTTGGTTTTAATTTAACCAAAGTCAAATTGTTTGTCATTTATAAACAGAAATACTATATTTGCACCCCTTAAAATGGCGGGATAGCTCAGATGGTTAGAGCGCAGGATTCATAACCCTGAGGTCACGGGTTCAACTCCCGTTTCCGCTACTATAAAAGCCTTAAAGTGAATGCTTTAAGGCTTTTAAATTAAAGTTATTTTTTAAAATTTTTATTGTATTTTTATTTCAAATTTACTTCATTTATCATCTTTTCATTTGATTCTTTACCAACCGAAATGTTATTTTTTAATACCCAGTCATAAATTTTAGTTAGAAACATAGTTTTTTGATTAATATGTTCTAATTTAATTTGGATGCTTTTACCATCTTTTTTTACAAAATAGAGGATTTCATGCCTATATTCAATTAAAGATATTTCGTTAGCAAATAATTTTGTTTGTTTATTTTCTGCTAATATCAAAAAATTGGTTGATAAATAAACGTAACACAAGTGTTTTTTATATTTTAAATAGTTTGTAATTAACTCAGCAAAAGCTAATGTTAAACAAATTGGATATAGGTTTTTTACTGCATTAGTTGTGAGAAATAATAAAACTGAAATCAGGAAAAAAACAGTTGTTTTTAATGTCCTAAACATGATGTAGCTATTACTAAAGTATGGAAATCGATTAATATTTAGGATTGAAATAAAAGTTGAATTTAAAATCTCATAACAGCTCAAGCTCAAATAAAAAAATCCAGTTATTAGTTGTGTAATAAATAAATCATTCCATTTTATAAAATGATAAAAAAAATTAAAAAGGGTTATTAGTAAAATGCTTACTAGCAGCATGTTTTTTATAATGGATGCAAGAATAGATTTCATTAGATTGATTTTCGCTTACAAAAGTACATAAAAACCATACCTTATTTTATAATATGAGTTCAAACCAATTTATTTTCATTCATCCGATTTTCATTTTTTTGTCAGTTAGATTCAAAGTTGTATTTTTACAGTTATGATGTTTGTTTACCCTTTGTTTTTATGGACACTTGCGGTAGTATCTATTCCGATTATAATTCATTTATTTAATTTTAGAAAATACAAAAAAGTATATTTCTCAAATGTAAAATTTTTAAGAGAACTTAAACAAGAGAGTAAATCAAAATCTCGACTTAAAGAAATTTTAATTTTATCAGCTCGTTGTTTAGCACTTATTGCAATTGTATTCGCATTTGCTCAACCTGTTCTTAAAAATAAAAATAATATTAATTATCCTGGTGCTAATGCTATTAGCATATATATCGATAATTCATTTAGCATGTTAAATATTAATAAGCAAGGTACTTTATTTGAATCTGCTAAAAAGAAAGCAATAGATTTAATTAATGCTTATAGTTCTAATGATAAATTTCAGATTATTACAAATGATTTTGATGGAAAACATCAACGATTTTATATTAAAGAAGATGCAATTAATTTGATTGATGAATTGAAGATTACGCCGAGTCCAAGATCTATCAAGGAAGTTATCAATCGTCAAAATGATTTTTTAAACGCATCAAATTTATTAAATAAAAAGCGTTATTTATTTTCTGATTTTCAAAAATCAACAGGAGATATATCACTTTCTTCTCAAGATACAGGAATAAAAACAATTTTAATGCCATTTCTTGCTAATAAAGTAAATAATTTATACATCGATTCTTGTTGGTTTGATTCTCCTTTGCAACAAGTTGGTTTTATTCAAAAACTAAATGCTATTATTGTTAATCATAGTAGCACTATCGTTGAAGCCGGAAGCGCAAAGTTTTTTATAAATAATCAACAAATTGCACTTTCTTCATTTTCGGTTTCTGCGAATTCTAAAACTGCCATTAAATTTACTTTTGAATGTAAAACTGTTGGTTTTAATCGTGCAAATATTAAAATTGATGATTATCCAATAAACTTTGATGACGAATTATTTTTTACATTTAATTCAAATCCAAACATATCTATCACTTTAATTAATGGTAAAGATTTAAAAAAAGAGGAGTCTTTAAGTTCATTATTTATTAAAGATAGTTTATTTAAAACTCTAATTCTTAATGAACAAACCATTGATTTTGGTTCTTTTCGATTATCAGATGTAATTATTTTAAATCAATTAACCGAAATTAGTTCTGGTTTATTAAGTGAGCTTATTAAGTTTTCTGAGAAGGGAGGCGCTATTGTTATCATTCCAAATTCTGACATTAAAAATTCTAATTTTAATGCTGCTTTAAGCACGTTTAATTTACCAGCATTAGGACAAAAGGATACCTCAAAATTAAAAACGGAAAAATTAGAATCACTATTTTTTGAGGGGGTTTTTGAAAAAAAAGACCCTCAAATGAATTTGCCATCAGTTTTTCAGCATTACTTTTTAATTAAAAAATCTCAACAAGATTTCGAATCTATTTTAAAACTTCAAAATAATGATGATTTTTTGGGTTATACTAAATTTAACCGATCGTTTGTTTATTTATTTACCTCACCTTTAAACGTAAAGGCAACTAATTTTGTTAAACACGCCTTATTTGTTCCAACTTTTTATCAGATATGTTTCAAATCAGTAATTCCTGGTCCTTTATATTATACAGCCGGTTCAAATGAAATGATTCCAATAAAAAGTGAGTTAAAGTTAAATGAAATACCAATTCATATAAAACAACCAAAATCAGAATTTGATGTAATTCCTGAAATGCGCTATGTTAATTATTTATCCTGTTTATATCCAAGGCAACAAATTAAACAGGCCGGCTTTTATGACGCCATGATTGACCAAACCCTTGTTTTACCTTTATCATTTAATTTTTCGAGAAAAGAATCTATGTTGAATTGTTTTTCTGAAGATGAACTTAGTGATATAATTTTAAAAAAAGGCTTAAAAACATTCAGTATCATTGAAAATAGCGAATCTAATACTACCAATCAAATGATTGAAATATCAGAAGGTAAAAAATTATGGAAATTTTTTATAATTTTATCATTGCTATTTATTAGTATTGAAGTGATTTTATTAAGAGTATTAAAATAAATAAATATGAATTTATTAATTAAGCAAGCCACTATTATTTCTTCAAATAGTAAGTTTCACCATAAAACAATCGACATTCTGATTGAGGGTGGTGTGATTACCGAAATCAAAAATAATATTCAAACGAAGAGTAATGTTAAACTAATTGAAGTAAAAGGCTTATGTGTTTCAACAGGATGGTTAGATTTACAAGCTGTTTCTTGTGATCCAGGATATGAGAATAAAGAAGATTTAGACTCTTTAATTAAATGTGCAGCTTCTGGTGGATTTACCGGAGTATGTATCCATAATTATAATTTACCTCCTTTGCATAATAAAGTTCAAATTGAATATGTATTAAATAAAACTCAAAACAAATTGGTTGATGTTTTTCCATTTGGTACAATTACTTTTGAAGGTAAAGGAAAAGATCTTGCAGAAATGTTTGATATGAAACAATCTGGTTCTCTTGCTTTTAGCGACTATAAAAGCCCAATTAATGATGCAGGTATGCTGATGCGTGCATTACAGTATTCAACAAATATTAATTCGCTTATTATTACTCATGCAAACGAGGATAGTATTTCTCATTTAGGTCAAATGAACGAAGGAGAGATTTCAACCTCTTTGGGATTAAAAGGGATGCCATCATTATCTGAAGAATTAATGGTTCAACGAAACATTTCTATTTTGGAATATACTGGCGGACATCTTCACATTCCTACTATTAGCTCTAAAAGAAGTATTGAGTTGATAAAAAAAGCTAAATCAAATGGTTTAAATGTAACTTGTGGAGTTGCGGCGATTAATTTATTTTGTGACGACTCTTCATTGCTTGAATTTGATACTAATTATAAATTAAACCCTCCTTTAAGATCAAAGAAAGATATGCTCGCCCTCAGAAACGCGATTGAAATTGGTGTTATTGATGTGATTGTAAGTGATCATGCTCCTCATGATACAGAATCGAAGGATTTAGAGTTTGATTTAGCAGATTTTGGAATGATTGGATTACAAACTGCTTTTAGTTGTGCCTTAGAGGGTTTAAAAGAAAATAATATCGATTGTATTATTAAATCATTTACTACAAATCCTCGTCAAATTCTTGGATTAGATGAACCTCTTATTGCTGATGGACAATTAGCAAATTTAACTTTATTTACTTTAGAGGATCAAACGATGTTGACTGCTAAAACAAATCTTTCTAAATCACGTAATTCTCCTTTTTTCGGAAAACCATTAAAAGGTAAAATAATTGGAATTGTAAAAGGGTCTAAAACTTTTTTTAATTAGTTTATTTATAATTAAGGTATTTGTTTTTGCAACATACTTAATTTATAATGAACATCTAAATCAAATTCGTTTGTTGTACAATTTTCATTTAGATGAAGATAAAGTAATAGACATTTAGCTTTAAGTTGTGAGTAACTTTCGTTTTCGTTTTTAAACAAATAAAAATAAAGTTTTTCATACATTAAGTTAGCTATAATTTTTTTTTGATCAAGCGAAAGTCCTTCTCTATTAACGATTTCAGAAACAAAAAAATCGATATTTAAATTTTCAATTTCATTCATTTCTAATGAAGTAAACTTTTGAATGGCATTTTTAATTTCTTCTTCAAATTTAGTCCATTCATTTTGCTTTTTATAACCAATAATTAATGCTAGAACTTTTCCAAATTCTTCTATTTGACGAATAATAAAATCTTTTCGTAACATTAAGTAATAATAGAGTTATAAATCTTTAAAGACTGTGTTATTAAAAATTCTTTTTCGTTGTTTTCGATAATAAAATCCGATTTTTTAATTTTAATTGCATCTGGTAGTTGATTTTTTATTTTTTTAAGAACATCCTCTTTTGATATTCCATCTCGAAGCATTACTCTTTTAATTCTATCTTCTTGAGGAGCAACAACAAGAATGATTTTATCTACTTCTTTTTCTAATTTAGCTTCAAAGAGTAAGGCCGACTCTTTAATAATAATTTTATCAGGGTTTTTTTCTTTAATTTTTTTTAGTTCAATAATAACAGCCGGATGAATAATTTGATTTAATTGCTCGAGTTTATTTGAATTTGAAAATATAATTGATGAGATGTATTTTTTATTTATTTTATTTTCTGAAGTATAACTTTCTTCTCCTAGCAATTTTATAATATGAGATTTAATTATGGGATCGAAATAGAGTTGTTTTGCTACAGAGTCACTATCAAAAATAATGCATCCAAATATCTCAAAAAGCTTAGCTATTGTTGATTTTCCAGATCCAATTCCTCCAGTTAAGCCTACTATCATTTATTTCTAATATTTAATATTTCTACTTCTTTTGGTTCAATACTCATAATAGTAACATGACCAGGTAGCGTGCTTAAAAACACCTTGCATTTATTATTTTTAAGATTAATGTTAGAGCTATTTATTGTTGCTTTAAATAGGAGAGTATCTTCGTTATTAATATTATTTTGAAGAGATGTAAAACGAACTTTTACTCGCGAAGGAAAGATTGTTGTTTTTTCGTTTATTTTATTAAAATTATTACTAATTGGTATACTTATGGTTTGTTCTATTAACTTAGAAACATCAATAAAAATAGTAGCTTCTGTTTCACTGGTATAAACATTTTCTGAGGGCTTAATAAATTTTAAGGTGTGATTTACTGATTGACTTATATTACTTAAAGTAAGGGGAGTGGTATAAATACTATCTATCTTTTTTATGATACTTGTGTCGCCCCAAATGGTAATAAATGAAGGATTAATTTTTGGTGTTAAATATCCAAAACCTTCTTTACAATTTAAATAAAGAGGTATTTTTATTGGCACATTCTTTTGATAGCCTATTTTTTCAGTAAAATAAAGTGTGTCGGGATTAATATGTTTAATAAGGACATCAAATTTTAATACCTCATTAAAATCAATTTGTGATGAGGACAAAACATAATTTTGATTTTTGTTTACTGCTTTTAAGCTGTTAAAATCAATATCGAGTTCTTTTTCAGATTGATTAAGCATCAAAAGCAGTAATTTTAATCCACTGGCTTTAACATCAATACTTAATTTTTCTGGAATTTGTATTAACGGTTTTTTATTTTGTGGAATGTTTTTAAAATTTACGGGTACTTTAAATGTATAGGTATAAACTATATTAAGCGAGTGAAATAGCCATAATAGAGAAGAGATAATTAAACAAATAAAAAAAGCCTTAGTTTTACTAGGCTTTTTTTTGTTTAATATTTGATTTGATGAATTCAAATAATGTTAATTAGTTTTGTTTTAATGAAGCTGTAGCATCATTTGATACAGCATTTTTTGAAATCTTCATTTTAGTTCCATCTTCAACTTCCATAATTAAAGTTGCATCATCTTTTACTTCAACTATTTTACCATATATGCCCCCAATGGTTAAAATTTGATCTCCTTTTTTTAAAGCCTCAATATATTTTTTTTGATCTTTTGCTTTTTTCATTTGAGGTCTAATCATAAAAAAGTAAAATACGACCACAATCGCAATCAAAGGTAAAAAAGACATTATTCCACCTTGACCGCCTTGTCCAGCTGGTGGAGACATTAAAATTAATAATTGATTCATTTTTTTTGTTATTTTTAGGTTAAAGATATTTATTTAGCAACTTCAGCAACAATAATTTCTGTTTTAATGCGAATAATACGTGTAGCTGGTTCGCAATTGGTAACAACGGTAATAGTTTTTTCTTGAATCCCACTTTTTCCCTCACTGCTAAATACTACATTTATTTTAGCGCTTTGACCGGGATTAATAGGTTCTTTTGGCCATTCAGGTACTGTACAGCCACAACTTCCACTCGCGCCTGTTATTATTAAACTTTTAGAACCTGTATTTTTAAAACTAAAAGCATGGGTTACTTTTTCTCCTTGTGTAATTTTTCCAAAATCAAATAGTTCTTCTTCGAATTTAATTTCTGGTAAATCTTTACTTGATTTGCCATCTGCTGTAGCTGAATTAGAAACATCTTCAGAATCAATAGTTTTTTTATCATTGCCATCTTCACATGATATTAAAACTAGTAACGAAAAAGAAAATAATAATTTTTTCATATCTTACAAAGATAAAGAGTTTATGATAGAAAAAACAAAAAAAGGTTTAATTTATAAAGACTTTTTATTAAAATTATTAAAAAAAACTTTGGTTTTATTAGCTACATATCTATTCTAACTAATTTTAGGATTAAAAATAAGTTATTAACTCAAATTAATGTTTTTTTCATTTAAAAGAATTAATTTTCTACTTTTATTTTAATGTATTGAAATGAATAAAAATAAGATTTGTGAATTATTTAATATAGAAAAACCAATTATCCAAGCTGGAATGATTTGGTGCAGTGGTTGGGAATTAGCCAGTGCTGTTAGTAATGCCGGAGGTTTAGGTTTAATTGGATCTGGAAGTATGTATCCTGATATTTTAAGGATTCATATAAAAAAATGTAAACAAGCTACTAATAAACCTTTTGGTGTAAATATCCCTCTTTTATATCCTAATATAGAAGAACATATTAAAATTATTATCGAAGAGGGAGTTAAAATTGTATTTACCAGTGCCGGTAACCCCAAAATATGGACTAATCATTTAAAACAACATGGCATAATAGTTGTACATGTGGTAAGTGCATTAAAATTTGCACTAAAATGTGTTGATGCAGGAGTTGATGCCATCGTAGCAGAAGGCTTTGAAGCTGGCGGACATAACGGCAAGGAAGAAACCACCACTTTTGTATTAATTCCTCAAATAAAAAGTTCAATTTCATTACCTATTATTGCAGCTGGCGGTATTGCAACAGGAACCCAAATGGCTGCTGCTTTTGTTTTAGGTGCTGATGGGGTTCAAATTGGTAGTCGATTTGTGGCAACTTTCGAAAGTAGTGCTCACGAAAATTTTAAAAATAAAATAATTCAGGCTAAAGAAGGCGATACCCAATTAACATTAAAACAATTAACCCCGGTGCGATTAATAAAAAATAAATTTTTTGATGAAGTTATTCAGGCTGAACAATCTGGAGCCTCGATTGAAGAATTAAAGAATTTATTAGGAAAAGCTCGTGCAAAAAAAGGAATGTTTGAAGGTGATTTAATAGATGGTGAATTAGAAATAGGTCAAGTGAGCGCTTCTATAAATGAAATAAAGTCAGCCGCCGAAGTTGTAAATGAGATTTATTCGGATTTTAAAAGCGTAATAAAAAAAATATCTCAATTAGATTTATAATCTAAACTAATAATTAAAGCAAGTTGTTATTAAGTTTTATCTTTGTAACTTAATATTTATTCTATGATTGAATTCGAAAAATATATTCTAAAAAATAATTTAACTGTTATCGTTCATCAAGATAAAAGTACACCAATGGCCTGCCTTAACATATTATATGATGTTGGTGCTAGAGACGAAGATGAGAGTAAAACTGGCTTTGCACATTTATTTGAACATTTAATGTTTGGTGGAAGTATCAATATTCCAAATTATGATGAGCCGTTGCAACTTGTTGGCGGCGAAAATAATGCATTTACTACAAATGATATTACTAATTATTATTGTACGGTTCCTGCTGATAATTTAGAAACTGCTTTTTGGTTAGAAAGTGATAGAATGATCAGTTTAGCTTTTACTGAAAAAAGTTTAGAAGTTCAAAGAAATGTTGTTATTGAAGAATTTAAACAACGTTACCTAAATCAGCCATATGGTGATGTTTGGTTATTGTTAAGACCTTTAGCATTTAATGTTCATCCATATAAATGGGCTACTATTGGCAAGCAAATTTCACATATTGAAGAAGCTACAATGGATGACGTAAAATCATTTTTTAAAAAACATTATAATCCAAGTAATGCAATTATGGTTGTTGCTGGTAATGTAGAATTTGAAAATGTAAAAAAAATGGCAGAAAAGTGGTTCGAACCTATTTCATCAGGAATAAAACCAACAAGATCTCTTCCCGAAGAACCTAAACAGAATGCACCTAAAAAACTAACCGTAGAAAGAGATGTTCCAACTAGCGCAATCTATAAAGTTTATCATGTTTGCAACAGGGCAGATGAAGCTTATCATAGCATTGATATTTTATCAGACATTTTAAGCCGCGGTAATTCATCGCGTTTATATAAGTCTTTAGTAAAAGATAAGCAATTGTTTTCTGAAGTAAACGCTTATTTGATGGGTGATTTTGATAAAGGACTTTTTGTAATTAGCGGAAGAATCTCCGATCATGTTACAATGGATGACGCTGAAAATGGCATTTTAGAAGAACTTGAAAAAATAAAAAACAGTTTTATAGACTCAGATGAGTTACAAAAATGTAAAAATAAAGTGGAATCTAGCATTACTTTTAGCGAAACAGATGTTTTAACAAAAGCTACCAATTTGGCTATATCAGAACTTTTGGGAGATGCTAATTTAATAAATGAAGAAATTTATAAATACGCCCAGGTAACTAAAGAAAAAGTAAAAACTCAAGCCAATTTAATTTTAAACGAAAGTAATTGTAGCACTTTATATTATCTATCAAAATCCAAATTATAATGTTTAATGATACCTTATTTTTCGAAAAAAAAAATTCTCTTGTAGATATAATACAACAAGAAAAATCACAATTTAATTTGTTTCAATATTTGAATTATAGTGAGTACAAACAAAATCGTTTAACATTTTTAGATAAGCAGTTAAATTCAGATTTGAATAAAGAATTTTTAAATCAATTTTCACCCAAAATTGGATTGTTTCCCGGAAGTTTTAACCCTTTTCATAAAGGCCATTACAACGTATTGCAAAAAGCCGAACAAATGTTTGATAAAGTAATTATTGCTTTTGGAAAAAATCCTGATAAAAAAAATAAAAATTTTAATGTTCCATCAACAATAAAAAATAGGCAAGTAGAATATTTTGATGAATTATTAACCGATTTAATAAAATCTTTAAACCAAGATTTGGTTATTATAAGAGGTTTAAGAAATACTAAAGATTTTCTATATGAACAAAAACAATATCGTTACAATCAAGATTTAATGCCAAATATAAAAGTGATTAATGTTTTTTGTGATAAAGAATTTGAACACATAAGCTCCTCGGGTATAAGAACACTCGAAAAGTATAATAAACATCAAAACTATTTATTAGATTGATTTTGTTTTTAGATAAATATTTTAATCGTTTTTTTTGGATAACATGTTTAACAATTTTTATTTTTATTGTTTTGCGTGCTTTTTTTATTCCATTTAGCCACGATGAAGCAGCTACTTTTTTCTTTTATATTCAAAGTGGTAATTATTTACCGTATAAAGCTCATGTATATACTAATAATCATATTCTAAATAGTGCTTTAGCTCAGGTGTTCTTTAATTTTTTTGGCTCACATCGATTTATTTTAAGGCTTCCCAATGTTTTATCATTTTTATTATTATGCATTGGTGTTTATAGGCATTTTAAATATTTAAATAATTTACCTTCTAAATTAATTTTGATTACTTTTTTAATTCTTACACTTAATTTTTTAGATTTTTTTGAGTTATGTCGCGGTTATGGCTTATCTATTGCATTATTAG
>CAMCZO010000054.1 GCA_945887955.1 Chitinophaga pinensis
GCAGCAGCTTCTTCAGCAACAACAGCAGCAGCAGTAGTTGAATCAGCAATGCGCGTAGCTTCAACAGCAGCAATTGAATCAGCGATTTTTTGTTCAGTAGCAGCAATTTCTTCTTTAGAAGGACCACAAGCTACAAATGCAGTTGATAAAGCAGCAACAGCAATAATTGAGAATAATTTTTTCATTTTAATTTATTTTTAAATTTTGACTGCAAATATACATTTTTTTTTAATATTCAATTAAAATATCAAAATATAATTAATGAAATATATTTTTAATCGCTAAAACACTTAAATAGTTAATTTATTTAATTGATAATTAAGCATTTAATGAAAAACATAAGGCAATATTTTTAAATTTCAGAAATATTATGTTAAAACATAAGGAAGTAAAGTTTATAAAGTAAATTAGTCACACGTGCTATTAATTCCCTTAACAAAATTATCAATCATATTTATTTCTTTGTTTGAAGCTAGATGATGACCTTTAAAATTATTTATATTATTGTAATTTACTTTTTTAATATATTGAATTAAAAATTTTGAAGATGTTGGCATATAAGACCAGTGCCATTTTTCTAATTCATAACCTGTTCTTTTAGTTATTGATTTATCATCATATACTTGACAAAAACCAAATTTAGAACCATTTTCTTTTAGCCACTTATATTCTTTTAATCCTTGACCAGTTTCAAAATAATTATTATTTAGATTAATTAAGTCAAGGTCAGTACCCCAATGATGTCTAGAAGTACAAGGCATTGAACTAAATAATAATATTTTTTTTGCCGTTTTAACGCTGTCTTTCAATTTGTTAAAATTAAGTTCCCATTTTCTTTCCCAAATAGATTTTTGTTCATCAAAGTTTCTAGTCCCCGAATAAATTAATAAATTGACGCCGGATTTCAATGCATCTGCATGCATTTCCTTAAATTTAATATAAACCTCTTTTCTTAAATAAATTCTTAATTTCATTTGTTCACGGCAAAATTTGTTGTCGACTAATGTGAAATTAGGGTCAATTTTGTAATTAAATTTCCCAATCAAATACTTTAAATCTATATCTTCTTCATTTTTAATCGAAGGTTTATTTTCGATATCTTCTTTTATATTAATAATTTTAATTTCATTACCTAAAAGAATATAATCTTTGTTTGTTAAGATTAAAAATAACAAAATAGGAAATAGATATATTATTTTTATATTTTTCAATTTGATTTGGGATTATATTTATTATTCTATTTCTTGAACATATTTACCGAATACCCAACCAGTCAAACCTGATTGTCTTTGTATTTTATACCATTTCTCGCCGTTTATGAAATCAAGGTAGACTCCACCAATGGTAGCAACACCAATGGATCCATTGACATTCTTAAAAGAAATTTTATACGTATCATTTCCAATTGATTCGATAACTTTAACAGCTTTGCCACGATTTAATTTAAATGAAAAATTTCCAGAATTTTCGGTATAGAAATTTGTTTCGTTTTTTAAAATGGCTTCATTTCGATTATTTGGATAAGAGGAATCTAAAACAGTAACTATTTCATCCTTATTTAAAATACCTTTTTGTGAATCTGATGTTGAAGCCCCGTTTCTTAAAATTACTTTTTGACCTGTAATTAGAGCTCTATTGTATTGTTGAGTTACTGTTATAATGCGTGCTTTTTTTACATCAAAACTTGTTAGTAAAAATAAAAGAATTATTGTAAGATTTTTCATGGTTTATAAAAATTAATCATTAATATTTATAAAAATACTAAAAATAATTTAATTTAAAATAAATTTGATCAAATCATTATTTTACATATTAATAACTTCTTTTATTCGGCTGTAAGAGAAGACATAACAAAAAAAAACAATTATTATATTAATAATCAAGATCTATAATTGATCTGATTATTAAATTTATTGAAAAAATAGCTTAAAAACCTTAGCTTTATACCTCAAAATTTATTTAAAAACATGGATAATTTACCATATAAATCAAAACATAAAATTCGAATTGTTACCGCTGCAGCTTTATTTGATGGTCACGATGCTGCCATTAACATCATGCGACGAATTATTCAATCGAGCGGTGTTGAAGTAATTCATTTAGGCCATGATAGAAGCGCTCAAGAAGTTGTAAACTGCGCCATTCAGGAAGATGCAAACGCCATTGCCGTAACAAGTTACCAGGGAGGACATGTTGAGTATTTTAAATACATGTTCGATCTATTAAAAGAAAAAGGTTGCGAACATATTAAATTATTTGGCGGAGGCGGAGGCGTAATTCTTCCAACTGAAATAGAAGAGTTACATAATTATGGTATTACTCGATTGTATACTCCAGACGATGGCCGAAAGCTTGGATTACAGGGAATGATAAACGACTTATTATCAAAATGCGATTACGCTACAGGAACTAATATTAAAGAAGATGTTGTTAACATAGAAAAAAGAGAATACAAATCTATTGCCAGAATTATTTCTGCCGCAGAAAATTTTAATGATGAAAACATTGTTTTATTAAACGAACTAAAAACAAAAGCAGAAAAATCATCTACTCATGTTTTAGGTATTACCGGAACCGGGGGTTCAGGAAAATCGAGCTTAGTAGACGAATTAGTTCGACGGTTCTTAATGGATTTTAAAGAAAAACAAATTGCCATAATTTCTGTAGATCCATCTAAACGAAAAACAGGAGGAGCTCTTTTAGGAGATCGAATTAGGATGAATGCCATTAATAATGATCGTGTTTACATGCGCTCTTTAGCAACCCGTCAAAGCAATTTAGCTCTTAGTAAATATGTTCAAGATGCAGTTAATATATGTAAAGCAGCTTGCTTCGATTTAATTATTTTAGAAACTTCAGGTATTGGTCAATCCGATACCGAAATCATCGAACATTCAAACATGAGTTTGTATGTTATGACACCTGAATATGGTGCTGCTACTCAATTAGAAAAGATTGACATGCTAGATTTTGCTGATATCATTGCTTTAAATAAATTTGATAAACGCGGTGCTTTAGATGCGATACGCGATGTAAAAAAACAATATAAACGCAATCATAATCTTTGGGATATTGCTGAAGAAGATATTCCCGTTTTCGGAACTATCGCATCTCAATTTAATGATCCTGGAATGAATCGACTTTACAAAGCTGTTATGAATAAAATGGTTGAGAAGACAGGAAACAAATCTTTAGCTACTCAATTTCATATAACCGAAGAAATGAGCGAGAAAATATACATCATACCTCCTTCTAAAACTCGTTACCTCAGCGAAATATCTGAAAACAATCGTCAGTATGATAAGCGAGTAAATCAACAAGTAGAAATAGCTCAAAAACTCTTTGGTATTCAAAAAACTATCGACACAATTTCTGAATCAAACATTGACGAGAAAGAAAATTTAATTAAAACCTTAAAAAATATTTTTGAAAAAACTAAATTAGATATAGATCCTAGACATTTTTTGGTGATTGAAGGATGGGAAGCTAAAAAGAAATTATTTAGTAATGAATTTTATGAATTTAAAGTGCGTGATAAAATTTTAAAAATAAATACTCATTATGAATCTTTATCACATTCAAAAATACCAAAAATTGCTTCACCAAAATTCACTTCTTGGGGAGATATTTTAAAATGGAATTTACAAGAAAATTTTCCTGGCGACTTCCCCTATACTGCTGGGATATACCCTTTCAAACGTGAGGGCGAAGACCCAACAAGAATGTTTGCCGGAGAAGGTGGGCCAGAAAGAACAAACAAACGTTTTCATTATGTTAGCAAAGGGTTGCCCGCTGCTCGATTAAGTACAGCATTTGATAGCGTTACCCTTTATGGAAACAACCCTGATTACCGCCCAGATATTTATGGTAAAATTGGAAATAGTGGCGTGAGTATTTGTTGTTTAGATGATGCAAAAAAATTATATAGTGGATTTAATTTAGCTAATCCAAAAACATCGGTATCAATGACAATTAATGGCCCAGCTCCTACTCTAGCAGCATTTTTTATGAATGCAGCCATTGATCAACAATGTGAATTATACATCAAAGAAAATAAATTAGAAAACGAAGTAGAAGCTAAAATTGCAGCAATTTATAAAACAAAAGGCACTACAATACCAAGCTATCAAGGCGACTTACCCGAAGGCAATAACGGACTAGGATTAATGCTACTAGGCGTTACAGGAGACCAAGTGTTGCCAAAAAATATTTATGAAAAAATAAAATCAAACACATTATCTCAAGTTCGCGGTACTGTTCAAGCAGATATTTTAAAGGAAGATCAAGCCCAAAACACCTGTATTTTTAGTACAGAATTTAGTTTAAGAGTAATGGGCGATGTTCAACAATATTTTATCGATCAAAAAGTACGAAACTTCTATTCTGTTTCTATTAGTGGATATCACATTGCCGAAGCAGGCGCCAATCCTATTTCTCAATTAGCATTTACATTAGCCAATGGGTTTACATTTGTTGAATACTATTTAAGTAGAGGCATGCATATTGATGATTTTGCTCCTAACTTATCTTTCTTTTTTAGCAATGGCATTGATCCTGAATATAGCGTTATTGGTCGGGTGAGTAGAAGAATATGGGCTAAAGCAATGAAATTAAGATATAATGGCAATGAAAGAAGTCAAATGCTAAAATACCACATTCAAACATCTGGACGTTCGCTTCATGCCCAAGAAATTGATTTTAATGATATTCGAACTACTTTGCAAGCCCTTTACGCTATTTACGACAATTGTAATTCATTACATACTAATGCTTATGATGAAGCAATTACAACGCCTACAGAAGAATCGGTTCGCAGAGCAATGGCTATTCAACTAATTATAAATAGAGAACTTGGTTTAGCAAAAAATGAAAATCCATTACAAGGCTCTTTTATTATAGAAGAATTAACTGATTTAGTTGAAGAAGCTGTATTAAAAGAATTTGATAAAATTTCAGAGCGAGGTGGCGTTTTAGGTGCAATGGAAACCATGTATCAACGCGGACAAATACAAGAAGAAAGTTTATATTATGAAACGCTAAAACATACCGGAGAATACCCTATTATTGGAGTAAATACTTTCTTATCCAGCAAAGGAAGTCCAACCATTATTCCAAGAGAGGTTATACGATCCACTCAAGATGAAAAAGAATATCAAATTAATATGCTAGATCAATTACATAAAACGCATCAAGATAAAACTCAAGAAATGATTTCAATTTTACAATCAGCTGCAATTCATAATAAAAATATTTTCACAGAATTGATGGAAGCTTCTAAATATTTGAGTTTAGGTCAAATTACAAGTGCCTTATTTGAGGTGGGTGGTCAATACAGAAGAAATATGTAAACTAGTCAGTAAAAAAATCACTTAAGTTGATATGAGTTCTTTAATTATTTTAAGAGGGTTGCCAGGATCAGGTAAATCGACCCTAGCAAAATTATTAAGCGAAAATAATAAATGGCCTGTTTATTCTATTGATAGCTATTTTACAAATCCTGAAACTAACAATTATAAGTTTGAATTTGATAAAAATCATTTAGCCTATAAAAATTGTGAGGAACTAACTGAATTAGCAATGAAAAATAGGATTGAAAAAATTATTCTCGATAATACATTTACCCTTGATTGGGAAATTGAACCTTATTTTAAAATGTCAAAAATTTATAATTACAAAGTTTTTGTTGCTACAGTTGAAAACTATCATCAAGGCAAAAATAAACACGAAATAAACGACGAACAACTCAATAAAATGGCTCAGAAATATAAAATCAAACTAAAATAATTTTTTTTTACGTATTTCTCATTTCCATTTTTAAAATTATTTTAACGTATCTTTATACCAATTTAGAATTATAAAAACATGAAAAAAATTATTTGTTGTCTAATTATATTTCAAAATATTTTTTGTTTAAGTCAAACAATAGATGCCAATGGAAAAAAACAAGGCTATTGGAAAAAGAAAGATGAAACAACACATAAGTTGATTTATGAAGGTGCTTTTTTAAATAATATACCCAACGGAAAATTTAAATACTATCACCCAAACGATTCAATTAAAGCGATTATGATTTTTAGCAATAATGGTGAAATTTCATATTCAGAATTGTTTAATTCAAATGGAAAAAAAATGGCCAAAGGAAAATATTATAAAGAACTGAAAGATAGTATTTGGATATATTATGATGACTCAGGTCGATTAATCTCAAAAGAAAACTATACAAAAGGAAAAAAAGAAGGTGGAAGTTTTGTTTATTTACCTGATGGTTCAATTTCAGAAGAAAAAAATTATAAGCAAGATATTCAGCATGGTGAGTTTAAACAATACTTCGACGGTAAAAATTTAAAAAGCAAGGGTAATTATATAAATGGAGCATTAAATGGGAAAACTTGTTATTACTACCCAAATGGTATCGAGGTGGCCGAAGGATTTTATTCTAAAGGGCAAAAGACTGGCATATGGGTTTATAAAGATGAAAAAGGAAAAATAACAGAAAAGGAATTATACCAAAACAATAAATTATGCTCAAAAAAAGTAATGGAAGAGTTTTTAGCTAAAAATAAACTAAATAACGATAAACAAAAAGAAGAAATAAATAAAACAGAATCAAAAAAAATAGAATCTAAACAAAAAAGATAATTCTTTTGATTTTATTTATAATCATATCATGAGTAAACACGGCAAAGTATTAGTTGCAATGAGCGGAGGCATAGACAGCAGTGTGGCTGCAATGATGTTACACGAACAAGGTTATGAAGTAATTGGTATTACTATGAAAACTTGGGACTATGAAAGCTCTGGATCTAGTAAACGAGAAACTGGTTGTTGTAGTTTAGATAGTATTAATGATGCTCGGTCCATTGCCGTTTCTTTCGGTTTCCCACATTATATTTTAGATATTAGAGGCGAGTTTGGTGAATTTATTATTAATAATTTTGTGGAGGAATATTTGGCAGGCCGAACGCCAAATCCATGTGTGCTTTGTAATACCCATATAAAATGGGATGCGCTTCTAAAACGCGCCGACATGTTGGATTGTGAATTTATTGCAACTGGTCATTATGCACAAGTAAGAGAAGAAAATAATCGCAGAGTAGTTTTTAAAGGCCTCGATCAAACAAAAGATCAAACTTATGTTTTATGGGGTTTGGGACAAGAGAGTTTAAAACGCACCATGTTTCCGCTAGGACAATTTAAAAAAACAGAAATAAAACAAATGGCAAAAGATGCCGGCTTTATTGATTTAGCTAATAAAAGTGAGAGCTACGATATTTGTTTTGTTCCTGATAATAATTATCGTGATTTTTTAAAACATCGCTTACCGGATTTAGAAGACAAAGTTAACGGAGGGAATTATCTTTTTAAAAACAAAGTAGTTGGCAAACATCGTGGCTATCCATTTTATACAGTTGGCCAAAGAAAAGGTCTCGAAATTGCGTTAGGAGCACCTGTTTTTGTTAAAGAAATTATTCCAGAAACAAACACGGTTATACTTGGCGATAAAGAAGATTTAGAAGAAAATCATTTACAAGTTCGAGATTTTAATTTAATAAAATACGAGCATTTACCTGAAGATTTTGTTGGCCTTACAAAAATCAGATATAAAGATCCAGGAACGCTTGCTACAATTAATACAATCGACGATAAATTAGATTTTATTTTTCACTCTCCTGTAAATGGTGTCGCTCCAGGTCAAAGCGCAGTGTTTTATGAAGGAAACGATTTAGTGGGAGGTGGATTCATCAATAGAAAAAAGCCAAATTTTTAAGTACTTTTCTAACATAAGCTCGTTGAATATTCAATAAAAATTTAGTTTTTTATTTGCAATTTTCTATTAAATTTACTTATATAATTAATTTTACACGCTTAATGAAAAATGCATACGTGTTTCCTGGTCAAGGTTCCCAATTTAAGGGAATGGGAAAAGATTTATACGATAATAATCCAGATGCTAAAAAATTATTTGAAAATGCTAATGAAATCTTAGGATTCAGAATTACCGAAACCATGTTTAATGGTTCTGAAGAAGAATTAAAACAAACTAAAATTACTCAACCAGCTATATTTCTTCATTCAGTAATTCTCTCAATTACATTTGGAGAAAAATTTTTACCCGACATGGTAGCAGGTCATTCTTTGGGGGAGTTTTCTGCATTGGTTGCAAATAATACATTAAGCTTTGAAGATGCCTTAAAATTAGTTTACAAACGCGCCTTGGCAATGCAAAATGCTTGCGAAATTAATCCGAGCTCAATGGCAGCAATTTTAAATCTTGATGAAACTATTATTGAAACTATTTGCTCAGAAATTACCTCATCCGGAAATATTGTTGTGCCAGCAAACTATAATTGCCTGGGTCAATTAGTTATTTCTGGAAGCAACGAAGGAATTAAAATTGCTTGCGAAAAATTATTAGCAGCTGGGGCTAAACGAGCACTAGTATTACCTGTTGGTGGGGCATTTCATTCTCCTTTAATGGAACCAGCAAGAGTTGAATTAGAAACAGCGATTAACTTAACTAAATTTAATACGCCTTCTTGTGCCATATACCAAAATATTTCTGCAAATGCTGTTACAAATCCAAACGAAATACAAAAAAATTTAATCGCCCAATTAACAGCTCCTGTAAAATGGACTCAAAGTATACAGCAAATGGCAAGCGACGGTGCAACTCATTTTTTTGAAGTAGGTCCAGGAAAAGTTTTGCAAGGATTAATAAAAAAAATACAACAAAATGTTGAAGCAAAAAGTATATAATCAATTAAAAATGAAAAAATTATTTATTTGTTTTTTTCTTATTTTAACTAATTATTTGATTGCTCAAAAAAGCTTTAAAGGCTTTGGCTTTTTTGGCTCATTAACTCAATCAGCCCATTATTATAAAAATTTTGATACCGATAAAAAAAATAATGATTCTGCTTTTAAATATTTCCCTGAATACTTTTATCCCCAATCACACATTTCGAAAGAATTTTTTAATTGGGGGGCCGGTTGTTTTTTAGAATTAGGTAAAGAAAAGCTAAGGTGGCAAACTGAGTTAGAATATGTTAATAAAGGGGCTAATGAAATGGAAGTTACTGAACCAATTAGTGGAGAAAGAAGTGGCAGTTATAATCCAAACAAATACACCTATATTCAATTTAATAACTACGCTAAATTTTATCGAAAAATTGGTAATGCAAATTGGTATTTTATGCCTGGCTTACGATTAGAATATTTATTTCAAACAAGCGTATCGGTATTTACTCCATTTAGTGCCGATTTTCCCAAATTTTGGTTTAGTGGAGATTTAGCTTTAGGTTACGAATTTAAATTAATAAAAAACATCAGTGCCTTTGTTGAGTATCACTGGAATCCGGATATAATTTCTCACAATCATACAAATAAATCTACCGTCACATCAATTAGAAATCGAACACTTGAAACACGATTCGGTTTGGTTTTTAGAAAAAAGAAAAGGAAAATTGACGATTGTAACAGCCCTATTTACAAAGGACCTACCTATTAATTAATAATATGAAATTATGGTAATGACAAAAGATGTATTATTTTCTTTAACTAAAGGGGCCTATGCGCCTCAAGAAGAAATGTTAGAAATAGCTCGTAAAAAAGGCAAACTATTTATTGGAATTCCAAAAGAAATTGCATTTCAAGAAAACCGTGTTGCTTTGGTGCCAGATGCAGTTGCATTACTTGTAAATAATGGTCACCGAGTGATTTTAGAAACCGGCGCAGGCAAGGCTGCTAATTTTGATGATAGTGAGTATAGCGAAGCTGGAGCTGAAATTGTTTTGAGTTCAGTTGATGTTTATAAAGCAGATACAATTTTTAAAATTGCTCCACCCACTATTGAAGAAATAGAACTAATGCAACCTAAGCAAACCTTATTTAGTTCCTTACAATTAAGTGTTCAGCCACAAGATTTTTTAAAAAAATTAATTTCTAAAAAATTAAATTGTGTTGCTTTTGATTTAATTATTGATGAGGCTGGTATTTTTCCTGTAATAAGAGCTATGGGCGAAATTGCAGGGGGCGCAAGTATTTCTATTGCTGCAGAATTATTAAGTAATGTAAACAATGGAGTCGGCTCTATTTTAGGAGGTATTAGTGGGATATCCCCAACTGAAGTTATTATTATTGGAGCTGGAACAGTTGGAGAATTTGCAGCTCGTGCAGCTATTGGTTTAGGAGCAACCGTTAAAATATTTGACAATTCTACCTCTCGTTTAAGAAGGCTTCAAGGCCAACTTGGCAGTAGAGTATTTACTTCAGTTATTGTTCCTAAAGTATTAGAAAAACATTTAAAAACAGCAGACGTTGTTATTGGAGCACTCAGAGCCACTCGTGGAAGAACGCCTTGCGTAGTTTCTGAAAACATGGTAAGCGAAATGAAAAATGGTTCTGTTATTATTGATGTAAGTATTGATCAAGGGGGTGTTTTCGAAACCTCAGAAGTAACTAATCACACTAAACCAATTTTTCGTAAACATGGAGTTATTCATTATTGTGTGCCAAATATTAATAGCCGAGTCGCCCGAACTGCTTCTTATGCACTAAGTAATATTTTTTCGCAAATTATATTAAATATGGGCGACGAAGGCGGACTCGAAGGTATAGTAAGAAAAGATGCGGGTTTAAGAAATGGAGTTTACATCTACAATGGTATTTTAACTAATCAGTTTTTAGGTGAAGCCTTTAATCTCCCTTTCAAAGACATTAATTTATTGATGGCAGCAATTTAAATTAAAAAAACAATCTTAATAATTACCCCAAATAAACTGCACCGCCAATGCTATCTTTGTTTGCCCCTGTTACTGATTTTAAAGTGTTTGTGATTTGATTTAACCTCAAATAACCTAAAAAAGCAAAAATAATAGCTTCCTTAAAATTTATAAGCTCAACAGATGGTATAACAATAATGGAATTTGTTTTTAATTTAATGCGCTCAATTAAAAAAGAATTAAACGTTCCACCACCTGTTAACAAAACATTTTTTATTTTATTATTATTTAATTCTGAAGCAATAACCGTTGCAATATGCTCTATGGCTGTTGCTAATAAATTTGTTACTTCTTTTTCTTTAGTATCAAAAAAATTCAAAATATTATTTTCAAACCACTCTCTTCCAATAGATTTTGCCCCTGTCTTTTTATAATATTTTAAATCATTTAACTGATTTAATAATAAATCGTCTACCAGTCCAGATTTAGCCATCTCTCCTCCTTTATCAAATAAAAAACCTTTTTTTTCAGCTAAATAATTTAATAACATATTTGCCACGCACAAATCGTAAGCTATACGATCTCCATTTTTATTATCATAAGAAATATTAGCGATACCACCTATATTTAGGCAAGCATCATATTCTCCAAATAAAAGTTTATCGCCTATGGGAACTAAAGGGGCGCCTTGCCCTGCCAAAGAAACATCCTTACTTCTAAAATCACATACTGTATTTAATCCTGTTAGAGCAGCAATAGTTGCACCACAACCTAATTGATTAGTAAAGCCAAGAGCAGGTTGATGAAAAACCGTATGGCCATGAGAGGCAATTGCATTTGGCTTAATGGATAAGGCGTTTAAAAATTGATTTGTTTCATTTGCTATAAAACGACCATATTTGGTATGAGTTTCAAAATATTGTATAGCTGAAAGATGTTGAGCGTTTGATAATTTTTTTTTCCAATCTTCATCATAAGAAATAGTTTTAGCTGCTATTATTTTAAATGAAAATGTTCCTAAATACTCTTTAAATTCGCATAAAGCTATATCTAATCCATCTAAAGAAGTACCGCTCATCAATCCAATTATTCGATTATTAAAATCTTTAGTTTTCATTCAGTTTTTTCAAATTAAATTTTAAGATAATAATAACATAATGATTGTTTTACAAGGTAAAAATTATTAAAAATTCTTTTTTTTTGGTTGTTTAAATGGTATATCTTTACAAGATTACAAAAAATAGTACAAACTTTAAAAATATAATAACATGCACTTTGATTTATCTGAAGAACATTTAATGATTCAAAAAGCAGCTCGCGAATTTTCACAAAATGAACTCAAGCCCGGAGTAATTGAAAGAGATGAGCATCAAAAATTTCCCACCGAACAAATAAAAAAAATGGGTGAACTCGGTTTTATGGGAATGATGGTAGATCCAAAATATGGTGGCGGAGGAATGGATACCATTTCTTATGTATTAGCAATGGAAGAAATATCTAAAGTTGATGCTTCATCTAGCGTGATCATGAGTGTTAACAACTCATTAGTTTGTTGGGGCATAGAAAATTTTGGAAACGAAGAGCAAAAACAAAAATATTTAGTGCCTTTGGCTAAAGGAGAAAAAATAGGCGCATTTTGTTTATCAGAACCAGAAGCAGGAAGTGATGCAACATCTCAAAAAACCACAGCCAAAGATATGGGTGACTATTATCTTGTCAATGGAACTAAAAACTGGATAACTAATGGAAATAGTGCCTCAACTTTTATTGTTATGGCTCAAACTAATATAGAAGCTGGTCATCGAGGTATTAATGCTTTGATTTTAGAAAAAGGTATGCCAGGTTTTACCGTGGGTCCTAAAGAAAATAAATTAGGAATTCGTGGCAGCGATACGCATTCGTTAATGTTCGATAATGTAAAAGTTCCTAAAGAAAATCGAATTGGTGAGGATGGTTTTGGCTTTAAATTTGCAATGAAAACTTTAAGTGGTGGACGAATTGGAATCGCTTCTCAAGCATTAGGAATTGCAAGCGGCGCTTACGAATTAGCTCTTGCCTACTCTAAAGAACGTAAAGCTTTTGGTAAAGAAATAAGCCAACACCAAATCATTCAGTTTAAATTAGCCGATATGGCAACTAAAATTGAAGCTGCCCGTTTATTGATTTTTCGTTCTGCTTGGTTAAAAGATCAACATTTACCATTAGATAAAGAAAGTGCAATGGCAAAAGTATTTGCAAGCGAAACTGCAATGTGGGTAACAACCGAGGCTGTTCAAATTCATGGTGGTTATGGTTATGTAAAAGAATATCATGTTGAGCGTTTAATGCGTGATGCTAAAATCACTCAAATTTATGAAGGTACCAGCGAAATTCAACGCATTGTTATTTCTCGATCACTTTTATCATAAAAATTTAACAATACGATTTATAAATCAAAAAAATCATTTTTATCAAATGTTTTTTATAAATAAAAAAAAACGCTATACTTTAAAAAAAGAATGTCTTAATTTTAGTTTAATTTAATTTATAATATGAGTGCCCTAGATAACGATGCAGACGGATTAAATGATAAAGAATTTGAAGAGAATTTAAAACTTTTTGAAAACATGCTGACCAATGGTCAGAATCATTTTTTTGATGCGGATGATATAGAAGAAATTATTGATTATTATCTTCAATGGCTTAATTACGATATGGCAAAAAAAGCCATTGACTTTGGTTTAGAGAGGTATCCATTTTCTACCATAATTAAAATTAGAAATGCTCAATATCTTTCAAGTCAGCATAATACCCATGAAGCGCTTCAAGTTTTAAATGAAGTAGAACAAATTGATCAAGGAAATTTTGAATTATATATGGCCCGAGGTTATATTTATAGCCAAATTGGATTAGGAGAACAAGCCATTGAAAACTTTAAAAATGCCATACCCCTAACCGATCACAAAGATGAAGTCTTTGTTGCATTAGGTGTTGAATTTTTAAATGAAGAAAAGCCAGAGGATGCTCTGTACTATTTAAAAAAAGCAATTAAATTAAATCCAAAAAATGAAGTTGCTCTCAATGAGTTATCACTTTGCTTTGATCTTACAGGCAAATCATTCGAAGCCATTTCTTTTTTCGAAGAATATCTAGACAATCATCCTTATAGTTATTATGCCTGGTTTAATTTAGGACTTGGATATGGCAGACTAAGTTTATTTGAAAAAGCAATAGAGTCATACGACTTCGCTATCGCCATTAATGAACAATTTAGTTCTGCTTATTTTAATAAAGCAAATTCTCTTGCTCAACTCGAAAAATACGAAGAAGCCATTGAAGTTTACAAAGAAACATTTAAATACGAAAAACACGAATCCACTACCTATTTTTATATCGCCGAATGTCTCGAAAATCTTAATAGATTTGAAGAATCCTTAGTAAATTATAATAAATGTGTAAAATTAGATCCTGCTAATGCAGATGCCTGGTTAGGTATAGGAGTAGTTTTAGACGCATTAAATAGATTAACCGAAAGTGTTCATTATATTAAAAAAGCAATAGAAATTAATACGAGTGAACCAGATTATTGGTATGTTTTCGCCGAAATTCAAGAAAAATTAGGCTTTATTGAAGAAGCGGCCATGGCCTATCAAAGAGTAATAGAATTAGATTATTTAGACTACGATGTATGGCTTGATTATTCAAAACTACTTCATCATGGTGGATATATTCAAAATTCAATTGATACATTAAACGACGGAATTACTAAATTTCCAGATGTACCAGAATTATATTACCGATTAGCAATTGTTCTTCTTGATAAAAATTTAAGAAAAGAATCTCTTGCCGTTTTTGAAAAAGCCATGGAAATGGATTATTCTATTCATGATGATATTTTTGAATACGCGCCTGTTCTTAAAAATGACATAGATATTTTAAATTTAATTTCAACATTCAATAAATAATCATGAGCGAATTATACAACTTTAATCTTTGTAACTTACCTGAACGTGAAATTAAACCACGTAAAATTGGCATAACTATGGTTATGGACAAAGGCATTAGCTTAAGGCAAGCTCAAGATTTTATTGATACTTCATCTGATTTTGTTGATTTTGTAAAATTAGGTTTTGGTACCTCATTGATATCTAAAAATGTAAAAGAAAAAATCAAACTATATCAAAAAGCCAATTTAAAAGTTTATGTTGGTGGAACATTATTTGAAGCATTTGTTATTCGAAATAAATTTGAAGATTATATTAAATACATTTCAGATTTAGGAATAGATAGTGCCGAAGTAAGTGATGGAAGTATAGAAATAGATCATGAAAAAAAATGTGAATATATTTTCAAACTATCAAAAGAATTTATGGTTTTAAGTGAAGTGGGAAGTAAAGAAGAGGGTGTTATTATTCATCCTAGCCGTTGGATTAAAATGATGGAAAACGAACTAAAAGCCGGTGCGTTTAAAGTAATTGCCGAAGCCAGAGAAAGTGGCAACGTTGGGATTTATCATAAAAACGGGAGTGCTCACTCTATGTTAATTAATAGAATTGTAAATAAAATTAAAATAGAAAATATTATTTGGGAAACCCCTCAAAAAAGCCAACAAGTTTATTTTTTAAAACTCTTTGGTTCTAATGTAAATGTTGGAAACATTAGTATAGATGATGTAATCCCTTTAGAAACATTGCGTTTAGGCTTAAGAGGCGATACTTTTTTTACTTTTTTACCAGAATCAATTAATAAGCCTATTTAAAAAAAACTATTATCCTTTATTTTTAAAAAAAACATGAAACAAATTTCATCCTTAGAATTAAAAAATCTTATCGATTCAAAAGCCGAATTTCAATTGGTTGATGTTCGCGAAGATTACGAATTTGAAGAAGCTAATCTTAACGGAGAACTTATTCCCATGGGAGATGTAATAGATAATGTTGAAAAAATATCTCGCGATAAACAAGTAGTTATTCATTGTAGAAGTGGGAAACGAAGCGCTAACGTGATTACAACACTTGAAAATAAATTTGGCTTTACAAACCTTTATAACCTTGAAGGCGGTATATTGAGCTACATTGAGCAATTTGGTCTTTAATCTACTAATAAAATTTTTATGGAAACTTTGATTGATTTATTTAAACATATTTTACACCTTGATTTTGATTGGTTATTCGCTAATTACGGCACTGTAATTTATTCTGTTTTATTTTTAGTTATTTTTATTGAAACAGGTTTAGTAGCTATGCCTTTTTTACCAGGCGATTCCTTATTATTTACTGCCGGCTTGTTTGCTCGCTCAGGTCATTTAAATTTATCTTATCTACTTATTCTTTTATTTATTGCTGCAATTTTAGGCGATAACTGCAATTACTGGATAGGTAGAAAAATAGGTTTAAAAATATTTACCATAAAAATTAAAGGCAAACTTATTGTTAAAAAAGAATATTTAGATAAAACACACCTCTTCTTTGAAAAGTATGGTACAAAAGCAATTATCATGGCGCGCTTTGTTCCTATTGTAAGAACATTTTCACCATTTGCCGCTGGTGTTGCAGAAATGGACTATAAAAAATTTGTAAGTTTTGATTTATTAGGTGGCGCTTTATGGATAGGAAGCTTAACTATTGCGGGCTATTTACTAGGAGAAGTTGAAATAATAAGAAAACACATCGACTTAGTTTGTTTAGGCATAATTTTTATTTCTGTTTTGCCTATTATATTAGCCTATATTAAAAGTAAGAAAAAATAATTTTTAAATTTTAGATTATTTTCGTTCTTTTTTAATGTCTGCAATTTCTACTTTTAAACCCTTTAACATATTCATAATACTATCAAGATTTAACTCTCCTTCATCGTATTGATTCATATTAATACAACAAGTATATTCCCAAAGTTCTAATACTTCATTCAGCTTTACTTTATAGGGCTGGTACATTTTGTTATCCGAATGTAACTCCAACGAAGATTCTTTTTTAGAATAATTCATCACACGTTTATAGGATAATCCATCGTCCTTTGTAACAACAACATAAGTGTTACCTTCTTTAACTTCTTCAAGCTTTTCTAAATATTTTGCAATCACAAAAGAACCTTCCTTAATTGGCGGCATACTATCTCCTTTTATAGGAAAAGCACGGTGCTTACCTGAAGGTAAAAACGGCAAACGCATTTGTGGTAATTTTTCGATGTAATCTGGATCGGCATAACCTCTTAAATAACCAGCCGAAGCTTTTAATGGAATTAATTCTACCATATCATTTCCATCACTGTCTAAAAGAATTGGAAATAAAATACGATTTTTACCCACCTTCATTAATCCATCTAAATTTGTTTTTTTTAAATCCCCTCTTACTAAAGCATCTATTGCAATATGAAAATACTCTGATAATCTAATTAAAAGATCAATGGGAGGTTCATTACGAGCCTCTTCATAGCCGCCTATGCGTGAACGTGTTACTTTTAAATCGTCTGCTAATTGCTCTTGAGACAAGCCTTTTAATTGGCGTAAAAAACGGATATTAGATGAAATTTTGCTCATTGCTATAATTTATAGTTTAAATATACTACTAATTATAGTTATTTGCAAATAACCAAAATTATCTTTTTAAAATTTAACATTAAAACAATATTTTAAAATTATTTTGTATCCATAAAAACAAATCAAAATATCTCTAAAATTATAAAATTTTATTTCACAAGTGATTAAACAAAACTAATCTTAAATTAAAACCTTTTTTTACTAATTTTCTGCTATTTTTGTATTTTAATATTATATTGAAAATGGCAAAAACAACAATCGATAAAAAATTAAAATTTACTAAAGAAAACTATCTTAAGTGGTTTGAATCCATGTTATTGATGCGAAAGTTCGAAGAAAAAACCGGACAAGTTTATGTGCAACAAAAAATAAAAGGATTTTGTCATTTATATATAGGACAAGAGGCAATTGTTGCAGGCACTGTTAGTGCAACAAAATTGGGAGATAAACACATTACCGCATATAGAGATCACGCTCACCCTATTGGTTTGGGTTTACATCCAAAATACGTAATGGCCGAAATGTATGCGAAAATTACAGGTTGTAGTAAAGGCAAAGGTGGAAGTATGCATATTTTTAGTAAAGAGCATGGCTTTGTTGGTGGGCACGGTATTGTTGGTGGGCAAGTGCCCCTTGGTGCTGGAATTGCTTTTGCCGAAAAATATTTAGGTACAGATAATGTTTGCGTTTGTTCAATGGGCGATGGCGCCGTAAGACAAGGTGCAATTCACGAAACATTTAACATGGCAATGATCTGGAAATTACCAGTAATATTTATTGTTGAAAACAATCGATATGCAATGGGAACCAGTGTAGAAAGAACAAGCAACGTTCACGACTTATGGAAACTTGGTTTAGCTTATGATATGCCAAGTAAACCAGTTGATGGTCTTTCCGTAGAAGCAGTTCACGAAGCTATGGAAGAAGCGGTTGCAAGAGCGCGCAGAGGTGATGGACCAACATTTTTAGAAATGAAAACCTATCGTTATAAAGGGCACAGCATGAGTGATGCTCAAACATACAGAACAAAAGACGAAGTAAAAGAATATCAAACTCAAGATCCTATTGAAAAAGTATTACAGATCTTAAAAAATAATAATTGGATTAACGACGAACAAATTGAGGCTACAGAAGCTCGTGTTAAAGCAATAATTGATGAGAGTGTTCAATTTGCTGAAGATAGTCCGTACCCTGAACCCGAAGAATTATTTAAAGATGTTTATGCAGAACCAAATTATCCGTTTATTACTGATTAATTTAATTCACTAGTCGTAAATTAAAAATATTTAATACAAAATGGCCGAAATAGTAAGAATGCCTAAATTAAGTGATACCATGACAGATGGTGTTATTGCTAAGTGGCACAAAAAAGTGGGCGACAAAGTAAAATCAGGCGAATTATTAGCCGATATTGAAACTGATAAAGCGACCATGGAATTTGAATCTTTTCAAGATGGGATATTGCTTTATATTGGTGTGCAAGAAAAACAGGCTGTACCTGTTGATTCAATAATTGCTATTTTAGGAAAAGCTGGTGAAGATATTACCAATTTAATTAAAGCACCTGAACCAACAAAATCCAATACTAATTTACCCGAATCAATTTCTAATAATAATACAAGTGCCACAATTCCTCCAGGTGTTGAAGTAGTGAGAATGCCGAAATTAAGTGATACCATGACAGATGGTGTTATTGCTAAGTGGCACAAAAAAGTGGGCGATAAAGTAAAATCAGGCGAATTATTAGCAGATATTGAAACTGATAAAGCGACCATGGAATTTGAATCTTTTCAAGATGGTGTATTAATCCATATTGGCGTTCAAGAAAAACAAGCCGTGCCTGTTGATTCTATTATTGCCATTTTAGGAAAAGGTGGAGAGGACGTTCAATCTATTCTTAAAATAAGCGCTAATATAAACACGATAAATCCGTCATTAACCGAACAACCAAACCAAAGTAATCATTCAAGTCAAGAAATATCCCCATCTCCAAACGTAAAAAAAACAAATCAATCTGATTCAGATAATAGAATTAAGGCCTCTCCATTAGCAAAATCAATGGCTAAAGAAAAAGGCATAGACTTAACACAAATAAAAGGCTCAGCCGAAAACGGTAGAATTACAAAAGCAGACATAGAAAATTATAAACCTTTATTATCAAGCAATCAAAATAATTTTCAATCTGGTTCTGAATCATATCAAGACGAACCAGTTTCTCAAATGCGAAAAACTATTGCTCGTAGATTATTGGAAAGTAAAAATGGCGCGCCACACTTCTACCTCAACATAGAAGTAGATATGGATAATGCTATTGCTTCAAGAACAGCAATTAATTCAATAACTGATACAAAAATTTCGTACAACGATTTTATTATCAAAGCCTCTGCAGCCGCTTTAAAAAAACACCCAAAAGTAAACGTAAGTTGGATGGGAGATAAAATTAGATTTTATAATCATATTCACATTGGTGTAGCGGTGGCAGTTGACGAAGGTCTTTTGGTTCCTGTTATTCGTTTTGCCGATCAGAAACCATTATTTCAAATTTCTAAAGAAGTAAAAGATTTAGGTAAACGTGCGAAGGATAAAAAATTACAACCTAACGATTGGGAAGGCAATACTTTTACAGTTTCAAATTTAGGCATGTTTGGAATTGAATCCTTTACTTCTATTATTAATTCACCAGAATCGTGCATATTATCAGTTGGGGCTATAAGACAAGTGCCTGTTGTGAAAAATAATATTGTAGTGCCAGGTAACGTTATGAAATTAACTCTTGCTTGTGATCATCGAACTGTAGATGGTGCAACTGGGGCCGCTTTTTTACAGACTTTAAAAATATTTATAGAGAATCCTATTACCATGTTAGTTTAATTTTTTTATTAATAAAAAAGCAAAGAAATAATTTTGATATTTTCAAAAGCTTTACTTTTTCGTGAGATTTTTATACGCCATTTTTTCAACAAATTAATCACAGTAATAGTTATAGCGAATTTTTGGGGCGACTAACTTGTTTTAAGGCTATTTTTTTTTAAAATATCTTTTATATCAGATATGATTTTTTCTGATAAACTATTTGCTGTTGAAATTGATTGGCTCTCACTATATATTCTTATTATTGGTTCGGTATTACTTTTTCGAAGATGAACCCACTCTTTATCAAATTCTATTTTAACTCCATCTAAAGTATTAATGGGTTGTTTTTTGTATTTTTTGGTTATTTCTTTTAAAATATAATTTACGTCTATTTCTGGTGTTAATTCGATCTTATTTTTTGAAATATAATAATTTGGATAAGATTTTCTTAGCATAGATGCCGATTTGCCATATTTAGCTAAATGACTTAAAAAAATTGCTATTCCAAC
>CAMCZO010000055.1 GCA_945887955.1 Chitinophaga pinensis
ATACTAAGGCTTGGTGTAGTAGGATTATAAATCGTTAAAACAAGTGTTCGTGTTACGGGGCAACTTAAAATGGTGGGCGTAACAACAACACTATAAACTACTATAGCTATGGTTGGGGTAATGAGCGGAGGATTAATTAAAGTATTTGGCAAAAAAGGATTAAAAATACCTGCACCCGAATTAGGCGCCCATGAATACGCAAATGCAGTGGTATTAGACCCAGCTGCAAAATTACAAGAAGCAAAAAAATTACCACCCTGGCAGATACTCGGATTGGATGGCGTTAAGGTAAATACTGGATTGGGTGCGACAATTATAGATACTGTTTTTGTTGCTGGGCAAGAACCAGGAGAAATTGTGACATTATATATTCCACTCATCGTAGCGGTTGCATTAGCAATAACTGGATTTTGGTTTGTAGTTGTGAAATTTCCTGGACCAGTCCAAGTATAACTCAATGCTGTAGAGCCAGACCCTGAAGCTGTTAAACTAATGGTTTGTCCAGTACAAATTATTGAATTTGTTGCAGCGGCAGTAGCAGTAATAATACCAGCGGGATTAATGTTAACGTATAAATTGTAATCTTCTGATTCTCCAAAAGTATAATTGATACAAGGGTCAATTGAATTGCCTGATTGAGAATATGAGCAACGAACCCTCATTCTATATGAGCCACTTGCTTGTCCAATTGGGACTACAAAAGACGCGTTATTAAATGATCCTGCTGCCGGAACGCCAGCAACAGAGCAAACTCGTTCATTTAAAGTGTTAAAAACATTATTTTGATCCCAATCTACAAATAAAGTGAATCCTTGACCATAGGTAATGCCTGATTGAAAAGTACAAATAATTGTTTGCCCTGGAGTTACAGATAAATAATGTTGACATCCAAAATAAATATAATTTCTTATACCAACACCTGCAAAATTTTGAGCATTACAACCTGAATTATTATTGGTAATATTTGAAACACCACCTACAGTACTAAAGCTATTAATAAAGTCGTTAATGCCATTTCCAGGAGTGTTAGAAGGATTTGGTTGATTGCAAGGTATTTGAGAATACAATGGCATACAATAGGGTGCAGGACCGATTCCAATTTGAGCAAAAAAATTGTTGTTCGTTAAAGAAAAACAAAATATAAATAAGCAATATTTTAGCACCCAATTTTTCAAGGTTTGTAAATAAGTTTATTTGAGGGGTAAAGTATTAATACATCTTTAAAACCAGGAATTATTACAATTGATTCTTCGGATTGCTTACGATTGAATTCAAATCGACTAATATCAATAATTTCTTCATTAAGAACTAGGCCTTCTTTTAAATAATTTCTGCTAATATAAAATGATTCAGTATAATACCACAATTCTTTAAAATATTGATAGGTGTTTTCTTGTTTCCAAGCGTCAAGCTTTTCAATTCCACCATGTAAAATGGCAACATAGGGTAGAAATTTTTTTTCTTTTTCTGCATTTGGCTTCAAATCATTTGGACTAGTTATCTGAGCTTCAGAAAAAATATAAAAAAAAATAAAAAAACCTGATAAAATAATTTTGAACATTTTTCTTATTTTATTTGTATAAAACAAATATAAAAATAAAAAAAAATAAAAAGATCAAGCTAAATAACTCAAACCACTAATTCACTCAATAAAAAAAGCAGTTTGAGCCTTATGATAAAATTATGCAATAGAAATTGGGGGTTCCATTACATATCCACATGCTTTACAGGTGCGCAGATCTTTGTCCCCATAAAAAGTATTAAATTCAACTTGAAATTGATTTTGAATATCTTCTAACTTAAAATAGACTTCATGTATTTTATGATTACATTTTTCGCAAAACCATAGTAAACCATCTTTTTCTCCTTCACGTCTTTTACGTTCCATAACCAAACCAATGGTGTTTTCAAATCTTTTTGGATTATGAGGTATTTTTGGAGGAAGTAAGAAAATATCACCTTCATTTATTGGTACATCAATTGCTTTTCCATTTTCTTGTATATTCAAAACAACATCTCCTTCGAGTTGATAAAAAAATTCTTCACTTTCGTTGTAATGATAGTCTTTTCTTGAATTTGGACCGCCAACAACCATTACTGTAAATTCAGCGTCCTTATAAACCACCTTATTGTTTACAGGAGGTTGTAACAAATGGCGATTATCATCAATCCATTTTTTAAAATTGAATGGTCGTGTTATCATACTATCAAAATTAAGGATTTAAAGTTTGAAATAAAAAAATAAATTTATTAAATTTTAAATGAATTTATTTTCAAATAAATATTCAGCTATTTGAATGGCATTTGTTGCAGCCCCTTTTCTTAAATTATCTGCTACAATCCATAAATTCAAGGTGTTTTTTTGAGATTCGTCTCTTCTAATTCTTCCAACAAAAACTTCATCTTTATTATGTGAAGTAATTGGCATTGGGTATAACTGATTTTTTGGGTCATCTTGAACGACAATCCCCTTAGTATTATTAAGAATTTGAAACACTTCATTTAGTTCAAATTCTTTTTCAAATTCAATATTCACACTTTCGCTATGCCCTCCCATAACAGGTATTCTAACGGCTGTAGCCGTTAATTCGAGTGAAGAATCGCCCATAATTTTTTTGGTTTCGTTAACCATTTTCATCTCTTCTTTTGTATAGCCGTTTTCTAAAAACAAATCTATTTGAGGGATTACATTTAAATCGATAGAATATTTGTAGGCCATTTGAGCACTACTACCATTTTTTCTCTCATTTAAAAGTTGATCAACAGCTTTTGCACCTGTACCTGTAACACTTTGATATGTTGATACCACAACACGTTTGATTTTATATTTTTTATGTAATGGATTTAATACAACTACCATTTGGATTGTGGAGCAGTTTGGATTAGCAATAATTTTATCTTCTATTGTTAATTCATTTGCGTTGATTTCAGGCACAACTAATTTTTTAGTTGTATCCATCCTCCAAGCCGAAGAGTTGTCAATAACGGTAATGCCAGCCTTTGCAAATTTTGGCGCCCATTCTAAAGAAACGTTTCCTCCAGCTGAAAAAATTGCTAGTTGAGGTTTGGCAGCAATTGCTTGTTCCATGGATTGAATGATAATAGATTTATTTTGAAACGAAATAAATTTGCCTACTGATTTTTCAGAAGCGACTAGAATTAGCTCTGAAATTGGAAATTTTCTTTCGTTTAAAACTTCTAACATTTTACTTCCTACAAGGCCTGTGGCTCCTACAACAGCAATTTTCATTTTACGACTCTTTATTAATAATTATTTCTTCTTTAGCTAGGTATACTCCATCTGGTTTTATTAATACTTTTTTATGACGGTATAAAATTCCAATTGATTTTTTAAAAGTTGCTTTACTCATACTTAATCTAATCGAAATTTCTTCGGGCGAACTTTTGTCGTGAAGATTAATAAACCCATTGTTTTTTTTAATATAGTCTAATATCAACTCTGTTGAATCTAATACATTTTTGAACCCACTTTTTTGAAAGCTAATATCTATTAAATGATCTTCTCTAATTGTTTTTACATACCCTTTCATTTCATCACCAATATAAACATCTTGGTATATGTCGTTATGATAAATTAGGCCTTTATATTTTCCATTTATAATAGCACTAAATCCTAATGGAGACTCTTCGAACACAAGTAAATCAACTTCTTGCGCTGTTTCAAGTTCTGGAATTTCTTTTGAGATAAATTTATCTATTTTATTTGAGCCCAAAAGGCGGTTAGTTAATTTATCTAAATAAATGTACACAACATAAAAATCGTCTACATTCATTTTTATTTTTTGTTCGTTGAAGGGAATAAATAAATCCTTTTCTAATCCCCACTCTAAAAAAGCGCCAAAATCAGTAACGGAAGTTACTCTTAAGTATGCAAAGTTGTTAATTTCCGCAAAAGGTTTATGTGAAGATGCAATTAATTTATGATCCGAATCAGTATATACAAAAACACTAATATTTTCGTTATTTTTATATTTTGATTTTATAAATGAAGCGGGCAATAAGACCTCATTGTTTTCTGAATCCCCTAAAAATAAACCCACATCAGTTTCTCTTAAAACGATAAGGCTATTCATTCTTCCAATCTCTATCATGTTTTTATTTTATTCAATCAAAGGTACTCGATTATTTTATTTGTAAAAATTTTATAATTATAAATAGAACTTTAAAACTTAAATTTGCAATAATTATGCATTCAAAATCATTAAGTTGGTCTATTCTTATTGTTTTATCAGTAGTTTGGGGAAGTTCATTTATTTTAATGAAACGTGGATTGGATGCATTTAGTAGCGATGAAGTAGCCGCTTTAAGAATTTCTATTGCTTTTTTATTTTTGTTGCCATTTCAGATTAAATATTATAAAATTGACATTAAAAAATATTTTTTAGGTCTAGCCTTAATGGGCGTTTTTGGCAATTTAATTCCTGCATTTTTATTTACAAAAGCCGAAACGCATATTAGTAGCAGTTTAGCAGGCATGTTAAATGCATTAACGCCAATTTTTACTATTTTAGTTGCTTTATTCTGGTTAAAAACAAAAACTTCATCAAAACAAATTTCTGGTATTATCGTTGGTTTTATTGCTGCAGTTTGTTTAATATTTTTTGAAAAAGGGGATAATAAGTTTCAGAATATAATGTTTGGATTATTGGTTGTAATTGCAACTTTTTGTTATGCGATTAGTTTAAATGGAATTAAAAAGTATTTAAGTCATTTAAGCTCAATTAAAGCTACAGTTTGGTCTTTTTCTATTATTGGTCCTATGGCTTTGGTTTATCTTTTTGGATTTACCCAATTTACTAATCACCTTAGTCATCATCCACAAGCACTATCATCTTTAGGTTATATTTGTATTTTAGCGATTGTTGGTTCAGCTTTATCAGTTATCATTTTTAATGTATTAATCAAAATGGCAGGAACCGTTTTCGCAAGTAGTTGCACCTATTTAATACCTATAGTTGCAGTTGCTTGGGGAGTTTTTATGGGTGAAACTATTAATTTAATGCAAATTTTAAGTGTTTTGGCAATAATTTTAAGTGTTTATTTAATCAATCGCCATTGAAAATTTGCAAATTATTAAGAATTGAGTATATTTGCATCCCTTTTTAAAGGAAATTAGTAAAAATTTAAAATCAAAATTAGATGTACGCAATTGTAGAAATAGCCGGGCAGCAATTTAAAGTGGAACGTGGAAACAAAGTATACGTTCACCGCCTAGAGGCTAACGAGGGTGCAAAAATTGAATTTGACAATGTTCTCCTTTTGGATAACGGCGGAAAAATTTCAGTTGGAAACCCAACCGTAGATGGTGCTAAAGTAGCAGCCACAGTAATTAGTCACTTAAAAGGCGACAAAGTAATTATTTTCAAAAAGAAACGCCGCAAGGGTTATCAAAAATGGAATAATCACCGCCAATGTTTAACACAAATATTAATTCAAGGCGTGTTAGCTAAAGGCGATAAATTAGAGTCTGAATTAACCGCAGAAAAAAAGGTTCGTGTTCAGGGATTAAAAGCTAAAGCCCCTGAGCCAATAGTAGCAGCTGAAGAAGTTGTTACGGAAGCGCCAGTAAAAAAAGCTCCTAAAAAAGCAGCGGCAAAAAAAGTAACCAAAAAGAAAGAAGATTAATTAGTTAAGAAAGAAGATTTTTTTTAAATCTAATTCATAAAATTAAAATATAAAAAAAAATGGCACACAAAAAAGGCGCGGGTTCATCAGATAATGGTCGTGATTCGCATAGTAAACGTTTAGGAGTTAAAATTTTTGGAGGACAAGTTTGTATTGCAGGAAATATTATTGTTCGACAACGTGGCACAAAGCACAATCCTGGTGTTGGTGTTGGGATTGGAAAAGATCACACGCTATATGCTTTGATTGATGGAAAAGTTGTTTTTAAAAAGAAAAAAGATGATAGATCTTATGTTTCTATTGTTCCTATTGAGGGATAGTAAGTCAGTCTTATAATTTAAAAGCCCTCCTTTATCGGTGGGCTTTTTTTTTAATATCTCTTAAAGACCAAGAGATAAAATGGGTAATTTAGCTTAAGAATAATACGTAATTAATTTTGATTAAAAATAAAATTCTGCCAATATGTTACAAATAAATAATATCAGAGAAAATAAGGAAGATGTTTTAAAACGTTTAGCAATAAAAAACTTTAAAAACGCCGAAACCATAATTAATGATATTTTAGAATTAGATAAAATTAGAAAAACAACACAAAAACAAGGCGATGATTTAAAGGCTGAATCAAATAGCTGTGCAAAACAAATTGGAGATTTGATGAAAAGTGGAAAAAAAGAAGAGGGTGAGGCTTTAAAAATAAAAACTTCTGAGTTAAAAAACACTGAGAAATTAATAGACGAACAATTAACACAGATTGAATTAAAATTACATAATTTATTAGTAACAGTTCCAAATACCCCAAACTTAACCGTACCAGTTGGAAAAACTCCTGAGGATAATGAAGTAATTTTAGAATATGGAGAAAAGCCAACTCTTTATTCAAACGCAAAACCTCATTGGGAATTAACTTCAAAATATAATATAATAGATTTTGAATTAGGTGTAAAATTAACTGGGGCAGGTTTTCCGGTTTATAAAGGTAAAGGTGCGCGTTTGCAGAGAGCTTTAATTAATTTCTTTTTAGATAGAGCTACCTCAAAAGGTTATAATGAGGTGCAACCTCCTATTTTAGTTAATGAAGAAAGCGGTTATGGCACCGGGCAATTGCCTGATAAGGAAGGACAAATGTATCATGCTACAATAGATAATTTGTATTTAATTCCAACAGCAGAGGTTCCTATCACAAATATGTATCGTGATGTAATTTTAAAAGAAACTGATTTACCAATAAAAAATTGTGGTTATACACCTTGTTTTAGAAGAGAAGCAGGAAGTTATGGAAAAGATGTGAGAGGATTAAATCGTTTGCATCAATTTGATAAAGTTGAAATTGTACAAATTGCTCATCCAAACGAAAGCTATAAAATTTTAGAAGATATGCGAGACTATGTTGCTAGTTTATTAAAAGAGTTAGGATTGCCATTTCGTATTTTAAAATTATGCGGCGGCGACATGAGTTTTTCTAGCGCCTTAACTTATGATTTAGAAGTATGGAGCGCGGCTCAATTAAAATGGTTAGAAGTAAGTAGCGTTAGTAATTTCGAGACTTTTCAAACTAATCGTTTAAAATGTAGGTATAAAGATGCAAACGGAAAAACGCAATTAGCTCATAGTTTAAATGGAAGCGCTTTGGCATTGCCAAGAATTGTTGCCGCTTTATTAGAAAATAATCAATCACAAGAGGGGATAAAAATACCTGAAGTACTTATTCCATATTGTGGTTTTAATAGAATTGATTAATGAATCGAGGCCAACATCATTTTATAATTATTTTTGCCATTATAGTTTTATTTGGTTCTTGTCGTAATTCGGATTTATATGATCAAAACACAAAAACCATCGATAGTTTAAGCACGGTAGTTAATATTCTTCAAGAGGAATTTTTAAAAACAGATACTGTACTTTTGAAAAAATCAGTTGCCTGTTTTAATGATTATAAACAGTTTATCCAACAAATTATTATTGATACAATCAGTAAACAAGAAGCAGATAATTTACAACGTTTTTATAATAGTGGAATTGGTTTAGCAGATTTTACGACTAATCGGCAATTAATTTTTGAAAGATCAAAAATGGTACAACAACAGTTAAAAAAATTAACAGCCGATACAAAAGAAAATGTTTTTGATGTTGATCAAATGAAATTGTATAATCTCACAGAAAAACAAGAATGTTCTAAGTTAATAGATTTGATGTATTCACAACAGAAATTATTTTATACTAGAATGCTTGAATTTAAAATTTCGATAAAGGATGTTGATGTATTAATTATGAAACACAATAATGGAGAGTTGCCATTAATTATTAAAGATACTTTAAACTAACAATATGCCAATTACGTTCCAGGTAGAAAAAATAAAGTTTAATTTTAAAAAAAAAATTACTATAAAATTATGGATTGCTAAGGTTTTACAGTTAGAAAAAAAACAAGTAGGGCAAATTAATTTTCTTTTTACCAATGATGAGGAGATTTTAAAGAAAAATATTCAATTTTTAAAACATAACACCTATACTGATATTATTACTTTTAATTACTGTAAGGATAAAATTATAAATGGCGATATTATAATTAGTATTGATCGTGTAAAAGAAAATGCCGAAAAATTTAAATCAGATTTTGAAGAAGAATTGAAGCGCGTTTTGATTCATGGCGTATTGCATTTGTGCGGATACAATGATAAAAAAACTGCTGATACAGAGTTGATGCGTAAAAAAGAGAATTGGGCCTTAAAACAAATAAGTTAATTTACTGACCAAGACTTTGTGAGGAAGATCCATTATCCTTATTCACGTTTCGTAAGCTAAACGTAATAGGATATGTTGTTTTGTATCTAACTAATTTATTATTAATAACAGCTGGTTGCCATTTAGTTTGCTTTATTATTCTTAAAGCTTCTTCAGAGCATCCAGCACCGATTCCGTTTTTTATAATAAGATTACTAACATAGCCATTCGTTTCAATAATAAATTCTGTAGTAACTGTGCCTTCAATAGATTTTTCTATAGCAAGTTTTGGATATTCTATTTCTGATAAAATAAAATCAGCCAATCCTTCATCACCATTTTTATAATATTCTGGAGATTTATCTGCTTTAGAATAAATTATAAAACTGCTATCTGCACTTAGATTTATTTTTAAATTTATTTTAGATTTTTGTTTAAAATAGTTATTGTATTTAATTTTTGAAACATTAAATTTAATAAAGTAGGGGCTTGATAGATTCGAAAACGGAATTGTTTTTTTAAATTTTAAAAACAAGAGCATTCGTTTTATTTCATTTCCTAAAAAAGCATCTATTTTATTCTCGATTATTACATCACAAGCCTTACCAATAGAATCAATATTAAAAAAAACAATTACATCTTGATTAAAATTAGTATTTAATATAGTTTTAGGTATATTTAACTGGGTTTGTAATACTTGTACTAATTGGTTGTTGCCTCCAATAATTTGAGCTTCAAATTCGCTACTAGTAGGAAAATTCTGAGCGTGATGAATTATAAAAAAAGAAAGGAATAAGAAAAATAAGCTATTTTTTTTCATAATTATAAAATTATATTATTTATATTATAATCGAGAAATAACACCGATTGTAAAACCACTTTTTATTTCATTATTTATTCCATAACTCAAAACATAATCAATTCTTAGAGCATTTAAAATATTTTCTATTCCAAAATTGATTTCATAATATTTACTTAATCGATTATTCATTAAAAGATGCCCTCCTATAACTTCTTGTAATCTTAGTTTTTTAATTAAAGGAATTTTGTTAACTAAAAAGCCATTAAAATGATGTTCGATGTGAGACTCTATATACCATCGATCTGCACTGAATTCATAATATGGAAGTAGCCTATAACTCCCAAGATATTCATTTGTATTTAAAATAGTTTGATTTCCTAAAAAATGTTTAAAGTCCATAAATGCAATTTTTTTTGTATTTAAGAAACCACCAACTTTTATACGATAAGCTATTTTCCCTAATAAGGATAAATTTACTTCGTCATATATCATGGCACTTGCTAAATCGTAATTTATTTTACTAAAAAAAACAGGAATCGCTTTTTTATAAGTTATACTAATTCTGGGGTATTTACTTCCAGTAATTATTTTTTTATTCGGTATCGAAATATATTTTTGTTTAAATCTTATAGAAATTGTTGCTTCGGCGGTAAAGGCATTGCTGTTAAAATAAACAGAGTCTGAAGTAATACTTGCATTAGGAATATTACTTGTAAATAATTTAATCTTATCGTCAATTATTAGCAAATCACTCGAGTTTATTAGTAAATCTCTTCGGGCATATTTAATTACTGAATTAAAGAAAACACCATTTACAACTTCGTTAAAGTAGCTGCTTTCTATAGCTGTTTCTTTATAAAGCTTCATATAATTGTCATTTTTAAATAAAGTATATAATGAATTTACTAGAGGACTTATTGGGTCAGATGAATTAAATTGTTCAACAATAGATTGAAATTTAAAGCCAACTCGGCTATTTTTTTTTGGATTATAAAAATAATTATAGCCTATTTCTCCTCCTAATAAAGAGTTACTTAATCCATATCTTATTCTACCATTTATGCTGTGCGATCTGTAATCTTCAAATTGTTTATTAATAGAAAAATAACAATTTAAATTAATTCCTTCAATTGTGTTGTATTGAATGCCATTTTTAATAATACCGGGAACGCTTATTGAGAGTCCATTTTTAGTTTTATTATATTTATAACCAATTAATATATTCGCAAGTCTCATTCTATTTCTTTTTTTATCGATAGAATCTTTATATTTTTCTGAGCCTTCAATTTTTGAAACACTATCTTTTTTTAAATAATCTCTATTTTCTTCTTTTGTTAGTGGAGCAAGTCTATTTAAATTCCAATAGTTCGAATCTTTTTTATTTGCGCCATCTTCAATCAATAATTTCTCATTACTAAATGTTTTTTTGTTAAAATTTGGATACAGATTATAATTTCTAACTGTGGCATTAAAATAGCCGCTTCCCTTAATGCCCATAAAATTGAAAGAAAAGCTAAGATTATGATTAACAGGCATCCAAATACTATCGTTTAGAATTGGAGCTTGTATTTGTTTAATACTAAGTGTATCAACAAAATTTATTTTATTTTCTTTGGTTAAATTTAAATCAAGACTTGTTAAGCGCCAGGTTTTGTCTTGAATATAAATGATTCCTGTAAAACAAGGATCGGTATTTCGTTTAGGCTTTATTTTTATTTTATTAATTATCTTTCCATCTTCTATAATGGTTCCTACAAGATAAAATTTATAGTATAAAAAAGCGTTTTTATTTAATGGCGAAATTATTGGCCGGTCGCTTATCCCTTTAATAGTAATTAAATTATCGTAGAAATTAAATTTTAATTGACTTAATTGATTAAAGCTAAAATTTTTGTTTTCGCCACTTATTTTACTACTAAACATTATTTCTTTTTCTTTATTAGGTTTTTGAAAAAAGTAATTACTTTCACTTTCACTTAAATAAATTACGCCAAGTTGAGTAGAATCTATTTTTTCGCCGGTAGTAAATTTAATTAGCTTTTTAATTTTTTCAGGCACGTGATTTAAGCGTTGCAACCCTTTAATGTATGACTGGCAGCTATATTCTTTAACTTCATTAAAATAAAATTTACGTTTTTTGATTGCTTTTCGAATTATGGCGTAAGAGGGATCTTCGCCAGATTTAATGGTTACTTCTTGAAGCAGAACTCCTTCGGCTATTAAATTAACATTTAATATTTTATTTTCGGTTAAATTTATTTCGATTTCTTGTTTTGAATAGCCTATGCATTTAAATACAAGTGTGTGTATTCCTTTTTCTAATTTTAAAGAATAATTTCCGGCATCATTGCTATTTACTCCTTTAGTTGTTCCTTTTAAATAGATAGTTGCAAAAGCAAGATTTTCACGACCTCCTTTTATTATCCCGCTCACGATATAGTTTTGAGCGATGGTGTTTGTGAATAAAAAGAATAAAAGTATGTTTAGAGGTTTTTTTAATAAATTTAATTGTTTTAAAAAATTGATCACGAATATAAACGTATAAATTATTTTTTTTCAAAATTCATAAAGGCATAAGAAATAATATTGGCGCCCATTTTTAAGGCATTATTTCTTGCCTCTTGGCTATCATTATGAATTTCTTGGCTTTCCCAGCCATCACCTAAATCGCATTCAAAATCATAAAAGCAAATTAATTTACCTTTATATATTAATCCAAATCCTTGTGGAGCCTTTTTGTCATGTTCATGAATTTTAGGTAGGCCTTTTGGAAAATCATATTTTTGATGATAAATGGGATGGCTAAAAGGTAATTCTATTAAATCTAATTCAGGAAATATTTTTTTTAATTGAATACGTATAAAATTATCCATGCCATAATTATCACTTATATGTAAGAATCCCCCGGCAAGCAAATAATTTCTTAAATTTTCAGCCTCTTGATTCGAAAAAATAACGTTTCCATGACCAGTCATATGAATAAATGGATAATTAAAAATTTCAATACTTCCTGCATCGGCAATAGCTTGTTCAGGATTAATTGCCGTTTTTAAATTATCATTACAGAATTTTATTAGGTTAGGGAGCGATGTTTCTAAATTAGCATACCAATCTCCACCACCATTATATTTTAATAAGGCAATTTGATAAGCGTAGGTAGTTTTTGATTTAAAAGAAAATATAATAATTGAAAAAGAAAGTAACAAGAAAGAAAAAAATATTTTTTTATACATTTTATAAAATTAATTTATTTTTTTGTAGGCTCAAAGTTTTAAAATTAATCCCCTTAGCAAGATTTATAAAACTCAACTAATTCAATAGCTTGTTTTGCTTCGAAAGCATCGTGAACTCTTAATATAGACGCGCCATTTTGTAAGGCAATGGTATTTAAAACAGTTGTACCGTTTAAGGCAGTAACAGGATTAGTGCCAATAACACGATTAATCATGCTTTTTCGAGAAACTCCAGCTAGTAATGGGTAATTAAAGCTGCTAAAAATATTAAGACTTTTTAATAATTGATAATTATTTTCAAGTGATTTTCCAAATCCAAATCCTGGGTCTAAAATTATTTTATTGAATCCTAAATTTATTAATTGAGTAATTTTTGATTCAAAATCTTTTTTAACTTCATCCACTACGTTTAAATATTTGGGATTTTTTTGCATTGTTTTAGGGGTGCCCTGAATGTGCATTAAGATATATGGAATATTTAAATCAGCAACAGTTTTAAACATTAACGAATCTAAATTACCCCCACTAATATCATTAATAATATCTATACCATGTTCGGCACTTTTTTTTGCAACAGAAGCTCGATAAGTATCTACACTTAATAAAATATCAGGAAAATTAGCACGAACCGAAATTAAAACACCTTTTAATCTCTGCCATTCTTCTTTTTCAGTTATTTCGTCTGAATTCGGCCTGGTTGAAGATGCTCCAATATCAATAATATTGGCCCCCGAATTTATTTTATCTTCAACATCTTTTAATACATCAGATTCTGAGTCATATTTGCCACCGTCATAAAAGCTATCTGGGGTAATATTAACAATACTCATTATTAATGGCTTATTAAATTTTATAATTTTCCCATTACAAGAATATTCAATTGTTTTTTTTTCGTTAATTTTAGTGTTCATATAAATTATGCAAAGTACATCTCAACATTACGACGAAGCAATTGCGATATGCAAAGATATCTTTTTAAAGAAAATGAACGACTATGGAACCGCTTGGCGAAATTTAAGACCAAAATCTTTAACCGATCAAATTTTTATAAAAGCTCAACGCATCAAAAGTATTGAAGAAAAAGGAATTCAAAAAATTAGCGACGCTATAAATGGAGAATATATTGGCATTATTAACTATTGTGTAATTGCTCTTATTCAAATAGAGCTATATGATGATGCGCGTATTGATATTCCTTACAATGAGGTCGAAGGCCTTTACAATAAATATATTAAACAAACTAAGCAATTAATGGAAGATAAAAATCATGATTATGGAGAAGCGTGGAGGGACATGAGGATGAGTTCGATAACCGATTTAATTTTAATGAAAGTTTTTCGTGTTAAACAAATAGAAGACAATGAAGGTAAAACGAGTATTAGCGAAGGCGTTGATGCTAATTATATGGATATGATAAATTATTCTGTTTTCGCCTTGATTAAATGTAAAAATTAGTAAGTTTAATTTTTTATTAAGATTGTAAATTATAACATATGAAAAAAATTTTATCCTCTAAATTATTTCGCTTCATTTGGTCTGCCGGATTAGCAGCATTATTTTATTTTCTTTGCCCGCCTTGTTTTAGTAAAATAATTTTATCTGTTTTATTGATTATTCAATTATTTTTAATCAATGCCTCTGGATATATAGGAAAAATAACTCTTCTAACACATATATCTAGAATTTTAGTTGGAGCTTTATTTATTTTTTCAGGCTTTATTAAAGCTAACGATCCTTTAGGTTTTAGTTATAAATTAAAAGAATACTTCGAAGTATTTCAGGCCGATACGGGTATGGCTTTTTTTGAGATGTTTGCTCATATCGCTTTGCCTTTGGCAATAATTATTTGTGCCAGTGAAATTATTTTAGGCATTATGTTATTAATTGGGTTCAAACGTGATTTAACTTTATGGCTTTTATTTGCTCAAATTGCTTTTTTTACCTTTTTAACTTTTTATTCTGCATGTTATAATAAAGTAACCCATTGTGGATGCTTTGGTGATTTTTTAAAATTAAAACCTTGGGAAAGTTTTTGGAAAGACATTGCCTTATTAGTATTAATTACACTCTTATTTTCTGGAAAAGAAAATATAAAAGAAACTTTCGCTCCAATGGCATCTGGTGCTTTATTTACATTAGCTGTGGTTTTAGCTTTTTGGTTCCCAATTTATGCTTATCGAAATTTACCGCCTTTAGATTTTAGAGCATATGCCCCAGGAATGAACATTAAAGAAAATATGAAAAAAGCTGCAGATTATAAAGATGCAGTTTACGAATCAATGTTAGTTTATAAAAACTTAAAAACTGATGAGTTAAAAGAGTTTAACCAGCCTGATTATATGAAATCTAAAATATGGGAAGATACTTTAAATTGGAAATGGGAAGCAACAAATAATAAATTAATACATGATGCGATTAATCCCCCAAAAATAACTGATTTTATGGTAAATTCTTTGGATGATGTTAATTTAACAGATTCTGTTCTAAATGATAAAAATTATAGCTTTTGGTTGATTGCATATGATTTAAACGAAACCAAAGATGATGAAAAGTTAATGGCTCAGATAAACGATTTTTATACATTAGTAGCTAAAGATCATTTAAATTTTATCGCATTTACTGCTAGCGGATCTAAAGAAATTGATGCATTTAAACACAAATATAATGCCTTATACAATTTTGTAATTGTGGATCAAACTGTGTTAAAAACAATGATTAGAAGCAATCCTGGATTAATGTTGATTAAAAATGGAACTGTTGTTATGAATTGGCATCATAATAATTTGCCAGTTTACAGCAATATTAAAAAAATGATGAAGTAAACTGATCTTTGTATAAGATTCTAATAGAGAAAAATTTAAATTATTAGTTGAAGTTCTAGATTAATTCAAATAATTAATTTAATAAAAAACATTAAACTCTTCCAAGTTTCCAAAGCATTTTCTCATGAGACCACAAGGCACCTACAAAACTTTTTTGATTTAGATAAGGTACATTAAATTCTTTTGCTACATCAGCTACAATTTTAGAAATTTTTGGATAGTGAACGTGACAAATAGTAGGAAAAAGATGATGCTCAACTTGATGATTTAAACCACCTACTAACCAAGAAAAAAATGGGTCTTTTGTTCCAAAATTCATGGTTGTTCTCATTTGATGTTCTGCCCAATGATTTTCAATACTTCCTTCATTATTTGGTAGAGGAAATTCTGTTTCAACTACAACATGAGCTGGCTGAAAAATCATTGCTAATAATAAGCCTGCAATAAAATGCATTACTACAAAACCACTCAGCCAATTTAAAAAAGTCAACTCTTTTATTAAAAAGTATGGTAATAATACATAACCATGGTAAATAATTTTAGACATAATTACCAAAAATAATTCGGTAGCAAAATTAGTATTAGCAGTTTTAAGGTGACCTTGTTTATTGTATCTTATTACTTGTTTAAAATCTTTAGTGGTACTCCACATAATTGTCATCAAACCATAAAAAAACCAAGCATACAAAAACTGAAATTTATGTATGAATTTTCTTTCAGTATGGGGTTCAAACCTCATAAATCCTGGAGGCGCTATGTCTTCATCAATATCATGCACATTGGTATATGTATGATGAATCACATTGTGTTGTATTCTCCAATTAAGCGAATGACCTCCTAAAATGTTAAGGGTAACATAACCTAGTATTCGATTTATTTTAGCATTTTTACTGTAACTGCCATGATTAGCGTCGTGCATAACACATAAGCCAATGCCGGCCATCGAGAAACCCATTAATACGGCTAATAAAAGCCAAATTAATTTACTATCAAATACATTAAACACGAGTAAGAAATAAGGAACAAAATAAGCAGAAAACATAAAAATTGATTTCAAATACATATTGTAATTCCCATTTTTAGTGATTTTATTATCTCTAAAGTAAAAATCGACCCTCTTTTTTACCTCTGTGTAAAATTGACGATTTGAGTTATCAAAACGAATATTATTGGTATTGCTCATTTTTCTTTTGTTAAATTCATCAATAAAACACGAAATTAGGGATTAAGTTTAATTTTAAAAAACTAATTATAGATAATTTTCACCAAAGAACGTTTAATATCTTTAATATCAGCATGTATGGTCACAAACATTCAAATAAATTAATAAAACTAAATGCCATTTAAAGTTAAAAAAATAATGAAGAGAATTAAATCGTTAAAAAACGTTTTCTTAAAAACCATTCAATACTCAAAAGAACAAGTATAAAAATAAAAAACCAATTAAAATCTATTAAATTAAAATTAGATTTTTGAGAAAAAGTAATAGACTTTATTGTATTATTTTTTAATAATTCTATTTCTAATTTCATCAAATCTTTCGGGTAAAATATCTTTCCATTGCTTCGAGAACTAATTTTATAAAGTAATTGATGATTTGCAACGGTATTTATATTTTCAGACAAAAGCTCGTTAACTAATATTTTTCCTTTTTTTACGTATAATTCATTGTTGAATTTAGCACTAGCTTCGTACTCATATTCTCCAGCACCTAAAATGCCCAAATTTAATTGGTAAGACGAACTGGTTTTACTAAATGTGTAAGAAAATATTTTTTTTTCTTTATCACTTAGTTTAAAATTTATTTCGGGCAAAGTGGTTAATTCATAACTTTTATTATACAATTCTGCGCTTATTTCAATCGGCGTGTTTTCGTTTGTTATTTTTGGAACAACGAGTCTAAAAAAACTTTTATCACTTTTAACAGATAAATATTGAATAGTTTTTCTGATGAATTCAAAGAATAGATCATTAGTTTTGTTTTCTATAAAATCACGCATTTTCCATTTCCAAAGCCCGTCTCCTATAAAAACGCCTTGTTTTAAATTGTTATTTTCATAAAAAAATAAAACAGGATTTTTTGTTTCAATTTGTCCGATTTTTTGATTAATAAGGATGTTTGAACCATTACTTAAAGAATAGTATCCGAAAAAGGTATTTAGCGCTGGGGCATTATTTATAAAGGAGCAGAGTTTATCGCTCAAAGAAAATAAATTAAAGTTTTTTTCTACTAATGATTCTGTTTCATTAACTTCATTTCCAATGGCATTTATTTTAATGCCTGGTAAATTAGAGTTGGTTATTGGATTAATTATCCACACCGGAACATTATTTTTTTTACAATTGATTAAAACATCTGAATTATTCGATGAATAACCATGAATTATAACTAAACTAAATGCACTCAAAGGCTTATTAAATTGAGTTATTAAATCATTTTCTAATTCATAATTTGTGCCATTTAATATGGCTTCTTTTAAGCATGAAACATCTGGATGTGGCTGGTTAGCTAGTAATAATATTTTTTCTTTATTGTCAAGAATATCTATTAAAAAAGATTGAGTATTATTGAATTTATTTTTTTCGTCGTCTATTACTGTGACTTTTGCATCGTATTTTACAATGCCTTTTACTTCAGAGTTTAATGTAAAACTACATGTTCCAATAAAATTAGAAGCGTTTACATTTATTGTTTTTTTAGCCTGAACGTTTCCGTTTTTAAGTAAAGTTACTTCTAGATTTCTTCCTTGATATTTATTAGCTTGAATAATTACTTCAGCCGGAAAATCATTTCCTAAATAAGCCAATTGATTATGATTAATTTTTTGAATAGAAACATCTTTAAATTGAAGCGTGTCGCCCAAAGCTATAGAATAAATGGGGTATCCTAATTTTTCTGCAAATAGAGTAGGGTCGCTACCTTTATTGTATATGCCATCGCTTACCAAGATTAACGCGCCTATGTTTTGATTAGAATAACTTGTTTCTAGTTCAATCATTAAATTCTCTAAGTCTGTTTCTTTTGAAGAAAAGCTTGGTGATTTTTCTGTTGTTGTCACATTATTGCCAAACAGAATAGTTTTGAAATTAAATTTTCTGCCTATTTTTTCTTTTAACTGGCCTATTTTTTCTTGAAATACAGATTTAATATAAACACTGTCTTGGTTCGAAACAATGGACGAAGAGTTGTCAATGGCAAATAAAATAATTGGCTTTTCAGTTTGGTTTTTTAATCGCTTGACAAAGATATTTAGCAACAAAAAAATTAAAAATACCGAACTAATAAATCTTAATCCAAATAAAATTAAAATAATATTTTTTGGGGCTTCAGTGTTTTTTTTGTAATAGGCGATAATTGCAATAATAAAACCAATTATTATACTTAAAGCAAAAAAATACCAAGGGCTTGCGACTATGATTTTTGTGAACAATTAATTTATATTTTATAAATATTTGAATAAGGAATGGCATTTAAAAATTAGTTGATTAACTAATTATTTAGGTTAACATTCCGCCGCAAACATTAATGCATTGTCCTGTAATGTATGCGCTCAAATCGCTTGCTAAAAATAAAGTTAAATTTGCGACATCCTCAGGAGTTCCGCCGCGTTTTAAAGGTATCGAATCTCGCCATTGCTGAACTACTTTTTCATTTAACAAAGAAGTCATTTCGGTTTCGATAAATCCTGGCGCAATAGCATTACTTCTAATATTCCTAGAACCTAATTCTAAAGCAATGGATTTTGTAAAGCCAATAATACCTGCTTTAGAAGCCGAATAATTACTTTGTCCTGCATTTCCTTTAATGCCTACAACAGAACTCATATTAATTATGGATCCTTTTTTTGCTCTTAGCATAGGTTTTTGTACTGCTTTTACTAAATTAAATACCGCTTTTAAATTTGCACTTATTACTTCATCCCATTGTAATTCGCTCATTCTCATCAATAATCCGTCGCGCGTAATTCCAGCATTATTTACTAATATGTCTATAGTTCCAAATTCTGCAGTAACACTATTTACTAGCTCTTCAGCTGCTTTAAAATCACCGGCATCACTTTTATAGCTTTTTGCTTTTATTCCATAGTTCTGTAATTCAGTTTCTAAGGCCTTGGCTTTATCTTCGGAGCTAATGTAAGTAAAGGCAATATTTGCACCATTTTTGGCAAAAGTTAAAGCAATTTCTTTACCAATTCCTCTTGTTGCCCCAGTAATTAGGGCAACTTTATTATTTAATAAAAGCATAATTTTATAGATAGTTTTCAAAGATAGTTTTAATTTTAGTCTAATACAAAATCAGAAAAAGTAGACCTTAATTAGATATTTCACACAATTTTTTTTTGGATTTAACAAATTATGGTAAGGTATTTGTATATTTGGGGCAAATTATAAATTGATTATGAGAAGAATATTTTTGGTATTTTTGATTTTTTTGACAATTTGTTGTATTCCACAAAACAACACTTGTATAAATGCTCTCCCTTTTTGTGCCAATGGTACCTCTGGTTTAACATTTCCCGCTTTCACTTCAACTCCTGCAACTCAAGCCCAAGTTGGCCCAGCCTATACTTGCCTTAGTACTCAACCAAACCCATCATGGTATTATCTCCAAATAAGTAATTCTGGTAATTTAGATATATTAATTCAAGGTACTCTAACTTCTCCGCCAACCGGACCTGGTCAAGATGTTGATTTTACTTGTTGGGGGCCTTTTTCTAGTTTGCCTGGTATATGTAATAATTTAACCGCTTTAAATACTATTGATTGTAGTTATTCTGGGAGTTTTACAGAAACTTTAAATATTCCTAATGGAATTAGTGGCCAATATTACATGGTGTTAATTACTAATTTCGCAAACGTAACACAAAATATTATTTTTCAACAATATGCAGGAACTGGTAGCACGAATTGCTCCTTATTAGCCAGTAACACATCTATTTGCGCAGGCGCAGTGGCAACTGTTTCAACCACAAATTCAGGTAATCTTACCAACCCAAGCTATTCAATTCAACCTGGAGGAAACATAAATGCTACTGGTATTTTTACTGTAAGCCCTATTTCAACTACCAATTACACGGTTTTTATTACAGGTGCAAACAATTTAAATGTGGTAGTAACTCAAACAGCGCCTTCAACAGTTACTGTTTTTCCTCAACCCATAGTAAGTCCAACAATCACACAAACAAGTTGCACGAGTACATTAAACGCATTTAATTTGGGATTAACATTTAACCCATCAAATCCTGCACCTACCTATACGATAAATTGGGCGCCCATCCCAACCGGTATCGTATCACCAATTCAAACATCAGTAAATGGAACAACAGC
>CAMCZO010000056.1 GCA_945887955.1 Chitinophaga pinensis
GCCGAAACGGTATAACTTGTGGTAGTTGTTGGCGCCAATGTTTGTGTGAATGAAGTGGCGTTATTATTAGCCCATAAATACGTGCTGCCACCACTTGCGGTGTAAACATATTTTTCTCCTCTACAAATTACACTTGGGCCTGATACAGCGGGTGTGGGGCCAAGCGTAGTAATGTTGATTACTTTTTTAAGTGTATCATTCGTACAATTATTTAATAAAATTAATTGCACGGTATATGTGCCTAATGCACTATACGTATGCACAGGATTACTGAGGGTACTGGTATTTGTAGCACCGCTGGCAGTTTCTCCAAAATCCCACAAATAGCCACTGGGCGGGTAAGGTGTGCTACTACAACCGCTGCTAAAGGTGGTTACTGGCGGCACAGCAAATGTTACTTTTTGGCAAGAAAGGCTATTGGTAAATAAAGCGGGTGTGGGCTTGGTGTAGGGATTGATGAAGTTGGGCAAGCATTGAGAAGTTTGTTTAGGTGCTACACTTTGCCCATTTAAAGTAAAGCCCATAGCTGTACCTACTAAATTAGGATTATTTATAACATGTAAGGTTTGAGGAAGCCCAGGTCCTGCATTTACTAGATATATTTTATTATCAATAGCTCTTTGCAAAGCTCCTAAATTAATATTAGTGCCTAAACTTAAAGAATATTGGGAAGCAATAATTGCTGTACTAAATTGTAAACAAATATCCCATTGATAAATTGTTCCCGCAATACTGGATAAAGAAGGTTGAGTAGCACCATACAATTTATTACCGTCAGGAGAAAACTCTATACCATAAGGATTACCAAATGTATTTAATGCGTTTAGTAAAATTAATGAATTTGAAACTACCCCACTCGATGCATCAAAATCAAATAATTGGAAACCGCCTAATCCTAAATTATTTGGAACTGAAACACCCGAAATTGCCAACGCTAATTTTTTTCCATCGGGTGAAATTTTCATGTGGCCTGCTGTAGATATTAAGCCATTTGTATTGCCCTGCCCTGCAGTTTCGCCAATTGAAGTTATTATTGCTGTAGTATTTAAGCCTGCACTTGTTAATAAATACGACCTAAAATTATTAGTATTATATTCGTGGCTCACTATCCACACATCTCTGCCATTGCAATGCCTTACTGCCACTTGTTTTTCGCAACTGGGCGTGTAAAGGGTAGCGTTTTTTACAGTAACAGAACCCAAACCAGCGGCTAATGCCATATCTACAATTGAGTATCTTGCACCATTACTTTGACCTGTTTGATCGAGTGTAAATACGTAATATATTGTATTACTATTAGGCTGTTTTACAATTACTATACCTTGAGTAGTAGAAGAGTTACCAAACAATCCACTCCCATTTGCCATTGCAGAATGTGAACTATTATATAATCCTATACTATTTCCATAAAATAGTAGATTTCCCGAATTATCAGAGATTGAAGCACATCCTTCTCCAGTACTTAGAGCACCGTTTGTAAGAATTGTAGGAGGAGATGTTGCAAAATCTAAACCCGCATAAACTCCAAAATACCATTTACTAAATTCGTTTTGGCTAAAAAATAAACTGGAATTAAAGATTAAAAACAGAGTGCTTATTATTTTGATTTTTTTCATAAAAATAGTTTTGAGAGTAGAAGTTCCAACCGAGCCCTTCCCGAAGGGGAGGGAGGGATTACCTGATATCAAACGTAAACCTACACCTGCCATCATTCTTTAATTACTTTTTTACTAAATAGCACCTTATTTTTATCCAGCAGTTGCACAAAATAAATTCCTTTACTAAAGTTAGTCATATCCAAATCTATTTTATTTTCAAAATAAACTGAAATTAATTCTTCGCCCAATACATTTACTATGCGTATCACTTTGCTAGTACCAGCAGCGCCAGAGCTCGTAGACACTTGAGACGCCTCTACCGATAACACATCTTTAAACGGATTTGGGAATACTTGCCACAACCCATTGTTTTGGTAGGCTTCTATGCCCAAGCAAGGGTTTACGGTTACAGTAAACGTTTTTGATAAGGTGCAACCATTTGTAGTTGCCGAAACAGTATAACCAGTGGTAGTTGTTGGAGCCAATGTTTGTGTGGCTGTTGTGGAATTGTTATTACTCCACAAATAAGTACTGCCACCACTTGCGGTGTAAACGTTTTTATCGCCTCTACAAATGACACTTGGGCCTGATACAGCAGGTGTGGGACCAAGCGTGGTAATATTGATTACTTTTTTAAGTGTATCATTGGTACAATTATTAAATAAAATTAATTGCACGGTATATGTGCCTAATGCACTATACGTATGCGCAGGGTTAGTAAGCGTGCTCGTATTTGCCGCGCCGCTGCTTGCCTCACCAAAATCCCACAAATAGCCACTGGGTGGATAAGGTGTGCTACTACAGCCACTGCTAAAGGTTGACACAGGAGGCACCGAAAAACTTACTTTTTGGCAGGCTATGCTATTACTTAATGGCGCGGGAGAGGGTTTAGTGTAGGGGTTGATGTAGTTTGGGAAACCAAGAGACATTATACCAGGAGCTATGCTTTGACCATTATAGACATAATTCATGGATAAACCAGAAGAATTAGGATTATTGATTACACTAATACTTTGGGTGCCTCCAGGTAAACTCAACGATAAATAAATTTTATTATCAATAGCTCTTTGTAAACCACCTCCACCGGCGTTACCTAAATTTAGAGAATATTGTGAAGCTATGATTGCTGTGGTAAATTGAGAGCAGATATCCCATTGATATAAAGTAGCAGGCATATTATTTATTGACGGACTAGCGGCACCATATAATTTAGTGCCATCTTGAGAGAATTCAACACCATAAGGACCGCCAATTGCATTTGGTGCATTTAATAAAATTAACGAATTTGAAATTACACCACTTGATGCATCAAAATCGAATAATTGAAAACCGCCTAGTCCCAAAGTGCTGGGGACAGAGGCGTCATAAACAGCAAGCGCCAATTTTTTTCCATCCGGCGATATTTTCATGTGGCCAATTGCTGATAATAAACCATTTGTTTGGCCTTGCCCCGGAGTTTCACCAATGGCTGTAATCACTGGGGAGGGATTTAAGCCGCTGCTCGTAAGCAAATACGACCTAAATTTATTGGTACCGTATTCGTGGCTCACTATCCACACATCCCTGCCATTGCAATGCCTTACTGCCACTTGTTTTTCGCAACTTGGGGTATAAAGTGTCGCATTTTTTACGGTAACAGAGCCTAAGCCTGCTGCCAATGCCATATCTACAATAGAGTATCTATAACCATTTGCTTGCCCAGCTTGATCAATAGTAAAAACAAAATAGAGTGAATTGTTTCCGGGTTGCTTTACAATCACAGCACCTTGTGAAGTTGAGCTATTACCAGACAATCCACCACCATTTGCCATTAAAGAATTGGTACTATTTACAACAGTAACACCATCTGTGTAAAATAATAAATTACCATTAATATCACTTATAGTAGCACAGGCTTCTGCATAGTTGATTACACCACCAGTAAGTACTGAGGGAGGACTAGAATTAAAATTTAATCCTGTACCGCCATTTCCGAAATACCATCTACTAAATTCGTTTTGAGCAAAAAATAAACTGGAATTAAAGACTAAAAACAGAGTGCTTATTATTTTGATTTTTTTCATAATTTTTTTATGATATGTTTAACAAAGTTATTGAAAAATAAATACCCATGCCGATGAATTTTACACTCACCCGCATGGGTAAAAAATTAATTTGATTTAATAAATTTTTTGCGCACGGTTGCACCTTCATCACTTTTTATTTCAACCAAATACAAGCCCTGTGCTAAGTCTGATACATTTAATTGTAAACTTTCCGAAGCATGAATGTATTGTGACAACAAAATTTTGCCGGTAACGTCAATAATACACATAGTCACATTTTGGCTGCTACTCAAATTATCAATGTTCAAAATGCTGTTAGTAGGGTTAGGGTATAACTTTATTTCATCAGTAGTTAATTTCCCCTCCACCAAAGCGGTAACAGTATTGCTATTGGATGTGCGCCATGCCGGCACCCACGGGCTATAATTATTACAAGTAGGTTCTCCCCAGCCACCTATGCCAATGCTTGTGCTATTTGCCATTAAATACGGTCCATTAGGACCAACTGAAGTATGGTGTATAGGATTATCTGAACCCTGCACTCTAACCCATAAGAAAGACTGTGTTGGGTCGCTATTTTCGCAATAGGTTTGATGTGGTGCAAATTGACTGTTGCCCCAAAGAGCACAACCCTGATCCCACTGGTTTAAACTGGCGCTGCCGGTAGGTGAGCCTTGCATGCCTATCACAGCACTGTTGGTTAGGGCCAAGCCTGCCCATTCTGTGCACATGTAGTTTTTTCGCCACACGGTGCCGGCATTGCTGCCGTTAAATTGAAAACCATAGCGGGCAAACTTGGTGTGGTTGCATTCAATGTAAGGGGAGTTGGTGCCATAATTATTATCGCAATATACAAGTGCTACGGAGCTGGCAAGGGATCCTTGGGCTTGGAGTGTATTGGTTTCGATGGTTAAATTGCCTAAATTATTTGTTACTGCAATGCCATAAGCGAAAGCTGGAGCGCCGCTACCGCTTGGGTTGTTAAACACGTAGTCGTTTACAATGTTAATAGAATTGCTATGTATTGTCATAAGCTTATCGGCAAAGCCATCCAATAAAATGCCTCTGTAGGTGCGGTCTATTTTGTTTAATATAATCCAACTTGTACCCGCATACGTTGAGTCATTTACCCATCCAGTTATAGTTGGTGTTATCACTTGAATGGCATCAGCCGAGTACTCGATGGAGATTGAACCATTAAGACTAATGGGTGTACTCGTTAATACTTCGGGTCCAAAATAATTTTGTTCGATGCTAATATTTTTTGCAAAAATACCGGGAGTAGGGCCATTGCCATTATCATAATTTTGCGGAATAGCAGGAGTTCTAAATACAATGCCATTTTCGATATTATTAAATTGGCTGTGGCTCACAGTAAATTCAAATCGGTTAGTGCAAAGGCTAATAGCGGTATCGCCCCACATAGCTTGGGGCAGAGAAGGCGCAACTAGCGCATCGTGTGTGCTTCTAAATATGGCATTATCTATCCACATATCTCTTACATTGTATGCAAATATGGCAGTTTTACAATCCCAAAATCGGTTACCATCATCCACTGTATTGCTTTTTAGGGCTAAACGCGTATTCATCGTATTACCTGGGGTTACGATATGCTTAATGCCATAATCTCCATACATTTGCATAAACACATTATCTTTTGTGGTTAAACTCGAATTAATAACTTCAATGCCTGTTTCAATGCTGTAAAACAAATTAAAATCGTTTGTTACTGTTTTGGATGGATAAGTAATTCCAAATTCTACACCATCATCGGTAGTATAATTGGAAGTAAATGTATTAAAAGCGGTGTCACCAATGTTTTCAATTTTTATGCCTATTTGCGCATATTGTGTGCTATGCGGTTCCAATAAATTGGATGACCCATAATTGGTGGTTAAATTTGTAAACGGTGGAAGTAGTCCTGTGGTTGGATTAATAGTTGCACGGAGTGAGTTAGGTAAACTTGCCATATCAGAAAATGGCCAGTTTAATGGTAAATTTTGAAAAGTAGTGTACGTTAAGGTTTTACTACTAAATACACAGCCCGAAATGCCCAAGGCGAGCTTGCTAAGATTAGGGTCGGAGTTACTAATTTTAATACCAATATAATTTTTATTAAAAATAATGCGCTGAATATCAATGGGTGGTGTTCCGCTACCTGAATTTTGTAGCGTAATATTATCCAAATTGATGCCAATTTCGGCATCTTCAATTAAGCTGCTGTTGAACCTCGTTTTACCGGGTGAGGTAATAATTCTACCACCATCAAGCACATCTATTCCTTGCCACATATTTAAACCACAGGCGTAAAGGTGCGTTTTGTCTAATTCGAGCGTAGCGCCTGCGGGCACGGTGATTTTTGCATTCGGTGTCATTAAAATTTCAACGTTCGTAAAATCGGCACTTCCATTTAAAGTAATAGGGGCGTCCAATACATAAGAACTGTTCATGTAGGAATTTTGTATAGGCAACATTTGTGATAATGATTGCAGACCTGATGTACTGTTGGGGCAGCAATTAGTAAGTATATCTACTTTTAAAATCGCGTTATTTGGACATCCCGAAGGAGAGGTAGCGCTAACCAAATATACAGAATTTACGGATGGTGCAACCGTTTGCGTTTGCCCAATGAGAGGGCTTGGTGAGCCGGGTGTCCAAGTATAATTGATTGGTGCATTTAAACTTGAATTAACGGTAATTGTTGCATTGTTGGTGGCATTTGTACACCATGTAACATTAGCAACGCTTAATGGGATAGGATTGCCAGGTTTCAATGTGCCATTAACACAAGCTGAACAATTATTTAGTGGCCCCATACCACACAAGGTATAGTTGGTAGTGCTGGTTAAGGTAATAACCACACTTGGTGTATTGGCATAAGTAACTTGATTGGTTCCGGAGCCAAAAGTCCAGGTATAATTACTTGCGCCACTAGCAGTTAATGTATTTGCCATTCCGGCACATATCATTGGTGGCGAAATTACAACGGTTGGCGTAGTCATCACAACCATTTGTACAGTTGCTGTTTTACTACAACCATTTGTAGCCGTGCCAATGGCTTGATAAACCGTAGTAACATTTGGGGTAACTGTTATTGCGCTTGTGATAGCAAATGTTTGCGGCCAAAAGTAGGTAGAGGCTCCACTTGCGGTAATTGTTGCTGGAGAACCGGGACAAATAATGGTTGGATTAGCAAGGGCTGTGACCGTTGGATTTTGATTGACACCGATACTAACGGTTTTTGTATTGGTGCAGCCATTTGCATTTTTGCCCGTAATGGTATAGGTTGTTGGCACTAATGGTGTAAACTGCGCTGTTAACCCAGTAATTGGTGGCCCGGGCCAATACGAATAGCTTGCAGCGCCTGAAGGGACAAAGGAGACTGGATTGCCCAAGCAAACAGCAGTGCTAGAAGGCACAACATTTACTGTCGGCGATGGTAAGACATTTACGCTTAATGTTTTTGTATACAGGCAACCACCACTTGCTGTTAAGCCTTTAACCGTATAAGTTGCAGATACCGTTGGCGAGACCGTGACCGATGGCAAAGGCGAGCCTATATTTGTTAATGATGGAGGAGCATACCACGTATAGGAAGTTGCGCCATTAGCAGTGAGTTGTAAGGTATAACCCCTACATATAGTTGTTGAAGTGGGTGTTATTGTGAGTGGTGGCACCACGGTGACACTATAGGCACTTGTTGCTTCACAGGTTTGATACATCTTCCATTGCCCAAAAAATGGATTTAGCGAACTTGAAGGCATGTGGTAGGAAGTGTAATAGTAATTACTTATAATTCCACCGTTAGGCACATTAGTCGGGCTAATTGTAGCAAGTGTGGTAAGTTGTGTAAAAGTTGTTGGCCCGCTGGGCCATGGCGAAGTAATAAGGGTGTTTCCCCATATAGCGGTTGGTTTAACCCATTGTAAATTAGAACCCTGAGTGTATGTAGAATTTGGTACTGCAAAAGTGTATTGTGTCCCAAGGCAAAGAGTTGGCGTGCCCGTGGTTATTGGATAATTTTGACCAACTGGAGAAAATGATGACACTAAAAGCCCTGTAAAATTGCATCCATTTTGTTGTGAAGACGAGGGTAAATTATTAGTTTTAATTGTAATTGTATTGGTTGTTAAACTGAAATTTTTTCTACACCATTTAAAAATCATTCCAAAGCCACCGCTTCCTATTCCCCAAATGGATGGAACATCTAAAATGTTTGTGCCTGATAGAACAGCTCCATACCGTTTATATTCCAAATCACCATTTACCAATACTTCTTCAATCCAACCAGGAGCTCTAATATCCAAATTCAAGTAAAAGGTTTGGTTAACGGGAATATAAAAAGTATGTGTAAATATAGCCCCGTTAATGTTCATGCCAGCACCTGTTCCTCCTGATGGCGGAAAGGTTATCCATTGCGCATTAGGCGAGCCAACAGCACCAGGTATTGCCATTACGCAGTTTCCGGGGCCACCACTAACAGAAATTGCAGGCCCGCCATTTACTAACCAATTAGGATCTGGAGTTCCTATATTTTGTGCAAGCCATGGCCAAGCAGCTTGCACTCCGGTGGAAAATGCAGCATTTATTTGCGAAGTCGCAAATGGAAGATTTTGAGATCGAATTAAATTGTAGCTCAGAATTAGCAATAAAGTTGAAATGAGTTTTTTCATAAAAAATTATTTGTTAAGGGTAATTAAAAATTGCTCTGCGACCCCAATTTAGCAGAACATTGCCACCCGAAGCAACCGTCATTCCAATAGCGGCTGAAGAAGGAATAACGCTCCAAACATAGTTTTGAGTAGCAGAAGGGAAAAGCGGTTCGTATTCATAAATTGTTGAATCACATACCATATAACATTGGTTAGCTGTGGAATCAAGGCCGGTAACTGTACCTCCATCTGTTGTGACAGGTGAAAGTGTATTCGAACAGCCATTGGTTTTTAATGGTTTAATTTTTGGTATGAGTAAAGGATTGATGCTTACATTTAAAGAATAAGTGCCAACCGTAACACCAAAATTGTTTTTTACAATAAGGGTAATCAATCCGGAAGTCGCTGCCGAATAGGGACCCCAGGTTACTGTGAATGTATTGCTGTTGGCAGCACTTTGTGCCGCACCGGTAACATTCCATAAGTAAATATAACCGGCGGTGGGGCTTGTGGTATATTGGGAAGATGAGTTGGCACAAATTACTGTAGAGCCGGAAATAGAGGCGGATAATCTAAAAGAAACAAAGAATAAAAACGCTAGCAGACACCAATTGTAAGCCTTGAAACTAAATCGCTTATGTTGTATAACGGTTGTTGGGTTACTTGCACCAGCTTTTAAAAAAAGGCGAAAACAATTTCCGGTAGGTTGTTTTGATTCCATGACGTTAGGTTTTAAACGCACCAAACCTAATGCAAGTGAATGTTAAAAAAAATACGTACAAATACCTGATTTTCATGGGTTACAAATACCTAGTTTACCTGAAATAAATACCTGATTTTGTTTTTTTGAAAGTTCACCGATATATAATCATAAAAAAACAAACACAAAGAATGTTTTAGGTTTAACAGCTCATGCCATTAGAAACAAACCCTGCCGGAAAGCCCGGCGATCTTAAGCTATTGCTATGTGAATTTGTTTTTTTATTTGCAAAAGCTAAGCGTAGGTTAATCGTTGCCCGACAGGGATAATAATCTAAGTTTAGAATGGCAAAAAAAGTTTTTACTGAATATGCTCAATAGAATGAATTTGAGATTAAAGGATATTATGTTGGTACCTACGAAAGTGCTAAAACAGATGAACGCAAAGAATTTGGGCGAATGCTCAAGTTTGTAAAAACGAGCAAGGAAAAAATTGTTTATATCTTGGTTTATAGTTTAGACTTTCAACAATAAAAAATTCTGAATTAAATATATCGTGAAAAGGTCCTTGGATTGAAGTGACTCTTGTTCACAAATTACAATGGGCTATGTTCTAATAATTATATTGGCGATTTCTCGTGTTAACACGGAAATCATCATATTATTTTTTTAATCCAGTTTATTTTATACTAATGTCTTGAGGATTCTTGTAATACCATTAGATAACACAATAACTAATGCTATGTGATTACGAGAAATCATGTGAAAAACCTTAGTTTTTTTTAATTGTCTATTTCACGGTGGAATTAGTCATTTTGAAAAAAATCAAAACCGACACCAGAAACTGAATCAAACTATTTTTTAGTGGTCTGCCATCGAAATTATGCATATTCTGTATTTGATTATGCACTTAATGCATATCATCATTCGCTTTTGCGTATTACATTTACAATAAATAAAAAAATTAAATAAAAATGAAAACAATAATAAAAAAAACAATCATTGCTGCTATGGCCCTATTTACAGTTGGTCTTTTTAGTAATGCAAACGCCCACACTACGATTAGCGGAACTTTCACCAAAGTGGTAAAAGTCGGTAACATTGTCTACTTTACTTGCCCTGCATCTTCGAATTGGTGCTGCAGAATCGATGACAACTTTATCGTATATGAGGTAAATTCGAATCTGGTGGTTTTAGATGATCCAAGCCACACATACGATGAAACAACTGATATCGGCTCCTGCATAGTAGAATAGTTGAGATACTAATTAATACCCCGTACTCTAAGATTTTCTTAAGGTGCAGGGTAATTTTCTAATTTTTGTATTACTAAAAAGATTAAACTAATGAGGCTAATTCTATTTTTTGTTCTGCTTTCAAATTTTAGTTTTTCTATTTGTAGGATAGATATTTATGTTGGACTCACAGAGTGCTCAAATTGCCTTTTGGCATTTAACTCAATAAAAGAGCTTAATAATTATGAGAAGATTGTTTTTATTAATAAACGGGATAGCGCTGTATTTATTGAGTTGCTTGAGAATTATGAATTGCCAAGGGATTTAAAATTCAATTATGTCAACTATTCGATTGAAACACAATCTTATTGCAGGGTGTTTGTGCAGAATCTCCAGATTGATAGTTTCGCTTTCAGAAAATTGCCGTACAAGATTAACGACTTAAAACAGCTGGAATATTACAGCTATTTCAGAAAAGTTCACTTTCCTAAGAAACTGGTATTGAATAAAACAAGATTGACAATAATGTCGAATAAGAATGATATCAATATATATGATTATTCTCTAGGTAAAAACATCTATTTCAGTATTGATCTTGCCAAAGATAGCGTTAGGAGCTTCTCCGAACTGAGGGGTAACCAGTTTGGCTACGAGGCATTTTTAAAGGCTGGCAATTACGATACAATGTTCTATAAAAACACTTTAGGTGTTTTAAAGAAATTGAATATGGCCGATCCTCGTATTGAAGGCGCATTTATCAATGATTCTTCTTTGAATTTAATGATGAATTTGAGATATCCAATGCATAATCCACATGACCCAAACGATACAATGATCATGTCTGGTTTATTCATTTATCATAAAAACACTTTAAATGGTAAAAAAGCGCTGAAATACGTTGATGGAACATTGGAATTTTATGAAAATAATCAAAAAAAGTATGTCTTTCAACAAAACTTCCCGTTTTTCTTTAGTAACTCCGGCATGGCGTTTAGTGTTTATTATATTAAAGGTGATAAAAAGCCCTCAAAAATTCTATCAGAATGGCAATTAAATTCGAAAAATCAGTACTCCTTTGCAAAATTCGATTCTTTCACAACATCAGAAATACAGGAAAATGAATTTAAGTTAAATGACAAATATTTTTTAATTAACAGCAACTTCTATTTTAACCCAACACTCAGCATAATAGTAGAATTGAAATCTAATAAGCACTATGATATGAATGGTATTGTATTAGACAAGGAGAATTCATTTTGCAACGACATCGTTCTAAGAGATAATGTTTTCAGGGCTTTGGTATATACTGATAGCCTGCTTCAATTAATAGAGTATGACAAAAAAACATCAAAGATAAAGTGCTCTAGAAAATTAAAAGTTCCAGAAGGCTGCCTAATAAATTCGGCAAAATTTTTAAATTTCGAAACAATTTTCTTCTTAACAAATGATTTGACTGCCATGTGCTTCATTCGTCCAGATTAGACTGCTGCCACCAATATAATCTCAACCGCACCCGTAAATTCTGTGAGCGCTAACTTTGAGGGATATATTTATGAAATATATAACGCTAATACCAATCTTCCTATTGACTGGTATCCATTTGGAACAAGTGGTAAAGCTGTATTTGCTTATTCAACGTACTGGCGCAGCCTGACGGTTGGAATAGATGAAATAGCTTTTACAGAAAACTCTGTTTATATGTTTCCGAATCCGGCAATGGACAGAATTTACTTTAAGCCAAGAGTTAAAGGAATTGAAAAGATTGGTGTAGAAATACTTTCTACAATTGGCCATTTGTTTGTTGATAGGTTGTTCCAACCAGAACTAAACTATTTGGATCTTCTGCAATCACCATTCAAAGTTCAATGAATTGGGATGTTTTTCTGAATATACGAATTCGCAGATTCACAATGGCTGGAAAAGAGAAAAAACAAATATAAAACAAGTATTTAATTGTTTAGTAATAACACTTTTTCTGATGTAATTAAATTATTCTCTTCAAATATATTTGCAAAATATATCCCATTCCTTCATTCTTTTAAATATATAATTTATTTAGCATTCAACTCAAGATTAACTTTCATAGTAATCTGAGCTGGGCTCATATTCTTAAGGTGACATGAGTATTTTGAACAGTATAGCTTGAAAAGGAATTGTCTATTGGCGAGACAAAAGCCTTTACTTAGGCCGATGAAAAGTTGCTTCAGGTAAAAAAGATATTTGGTTGCAGCTAAACTATTGTTAATTTTAATCATCCAATAAGGTATTTGGATTTACCCCAAATAATTTAGCTAGTGAGTAGAAATACTTAAATTTTGCATTCACTCTTCCTGATTCTATTCTTGAGAGACTAGCCTGACTGATTTTTAGTTCACTTGCCACAAATTCTTGGCTGAATCTATGATGTTCACGCAATAATTTTATTTTTGTTCCTGTATGCATAAAAACGAGGGGTAAAATTTAAAAAAAATTGAATTACTGTAAATTTAAGTTCAAAAATGACTATTACAAATAGGTATAAATACCTGATTTTTTTGGGGGCTATAAATACATTAAATTTCTCAAAAGAATTGGCTGAAACTTCAAACGAAGAGGCAGTGCAAAACCCTATGAAGTTGACTTCCCAAGACCGATTTAAATTGACCACCTGAAATCGGCCCAAATTGACCAGTGCAAACCGGCTCAAATTGACCACTTGATTAGAAGAAAAAAGTTCACGATGTAGAGGTGTCATTAATTATTGAGCTTTGATAAATCAAAATTAAAAAAATGTCTATTTTTGATTGGTACTAAAAAAAAGGAAGAACACAGTCCTTAACAAGTAAGAATATTTGGCGATACTTGATAAATTAATTAGAAAAAATTAATCGATGCACGATTTTATCTGATTTCACTTTTAAAAATGATTTTATGTGTTGAAAGTCATTTTCAAAAGTTTATATCGAAATTTTTTGCTCCATAATTAGCTTGAGTATTTTCTATTGTAAAAAACTAAGTCCATTTTTACCCCCTTCGCCAGAACAAAACATCATTAAAACCAAGTAGTTTTACTTGTTTTTAATTATATTAAACTACGTGTTTATAGCTTATTTAAATACTTACTTTTTTAAGTTCAACTACTTGAAAATCAAATTTATTTATATATAAAGCTTTTTTTTTAACTTAGAGTTTTAGATGCTTTTGTGGCTTTCCAAAAACTAGACACAATACATTGTTGCCATAATTATTACTAACTCTTAAACTCTAAAAAATTATGTCATTTACAGGAAACGAAGATCAAGAAATTACTTTATCAGAAGCTTCAGCATTAACAGCAAACTACAGAGCTGCGTCTACTACCAATACTGTTTTAGGACATTATTTTGGCAAAACAATAATTAATAATATCTTAGCACAAGAAGCTTGTGTGGGTATTAGAGTTTATTATGCGCTCACCAGTACAGGTCAAAAACAATTAGTTCTCGTAGGAGTTGATGAAGATGAAAATGATTTATGCGATGGCGTTCTTGGTGATAAATCGTATTTATGTCCACCAGTTTGTGGCAACGCTAATGCCTTAAATAGTGATGTCAGCTAAAGATATTTATATTTCTTTTTCACACTTATCTTCACTCAGTGTATTAATTCCAATTATTATTAGTTTAATTAAACTCAGTGCTTTCAACAAACAGTTGAAAGCACTGTTTATTTATTTAATATTAAATCTTTCCAATGATGTTATTGGCTATGTTTTATTTATAAATAATACAAGCACAACTTTTTCATTCGAAATATTTACTATACTTCAAGGCTTTATTGTTGTTTATATATACAGCAACCAGTTTAAATTTTCTCATCGCACAATGCTCTCAATTCAATTATTGATGCTTTGTTTGTTTTTGTTTATCCATTTTATTTCGCCCACCTCTTCAGATTTTTCAAATGCCTTAGTGGACTTGATAATTTGTTTTTTTGGAGTTAGATATTTTACACAAATTTTTATCAATCTTCAGGTTCCTGTTCTAACCAACTATTATTTCTTTTGGATTAACACAGCTTTACTGTTTTACTTCGGCACTACGTTTTTATTTTCTCTTTTCGAAAATTTTATTCGCTCTGGAGACGAAACATTGGCCTTTTTTACTTGGTCAATACAGTTAATTAGCAATATTACTCACAATTTCTTATTAAGCATCGGTATATGGAAAATCAAAAAGACTTAGCCTTATTAATAGTACTTGGCAGCTTGGTTTTTTGCTTCTTCATCGTAGCATTTGTTCTGTTTGCAGTCAACTATCAAAAACGTATTTTACACAATGATAGTAAACTCAAAGCAGTTAAAGCACTTCAGCAAATTGAATTGTTTAATGCTTCTGCCGAAATAGAGGAGCGAGAGAAAGAGAGGATTGCTCGAAATCTCCACGATGAAATTAATCCGCTTTTAAATGTTCTAAAACAAAATCTGCAACGGCATAGACTGTATATTATGAAAAACAAATTTCAGGTAGAAAGTTTTAACCAGGATTTTGAACTTATTGATAAAGCGATGGACGGTATTCGCAATAGTTCATACGAGCTTGTCCCTAGTTTTCTGATTGATTATGGGCTCATTGTTTCTCTGAAGGATTACATAAGAAGTTTAAACGACGCAGAAATTTTACCTGCTAATTTTGTGAATACAACTCATTATAACGAAACCGCCCCCTTCATCAAACAAGAACAATTAAACATATATAGGGTCTGTCTCGAAGTAATAAATAATATTTTAAAGCACACTGCTTGTTCGCAATTATCATTAAACCTTTCGGTATTGCTCAATAATTTTGTAATTGAATTTAAGCATGATGGACTAGGTATTTCAAATGCCGAAGTTGAAAAATTTACGCATGTAGAAGGAGGCCTTGGTTTAAAATCACTTAAAGCAAGAGTCTTGATTTTAGGAGCAAATATTTATTATGAAAAAGGAAAAGAAAATTCAACCATCGTTTTAAAAATCCCAATAAAGAATGACTAAATTAATTCAAATAGGCATTGCCGAAGATCATCTTCTTACGCGTCAGGGTTTGATTTCCCTATTAAAAGAGTTTGAGGGAATTAACGTAATGTTTGACGTGGCAAATGGACGAGAATTATTAGACACTTTAAAAAAGTCTGTACCTGACATCATCTTGTTAGATATTGAAATGCCTGTAATGAATGGTCGCGAGGTATTTGAAAAAATAAAAGTCAAATATCCAAAACTTAAAATTATCATTATTAGCATGCATTTTAAAGATTCGTATATAATTGAATTTGTAAAAAAAGGGGCGAGTAGTTTTTTAAATAAGAATAGCAGCATCGAGAAAATTGTTGACGCTTTATTTTCAGTGCATGAGCATGGGTTTTACTATGATAATACCGTTGCAATGATAATGGCAAAATCAATAGCAAGCAATTGCATTCCTCCTTCAGAGGATATTTTAGCCCTTACCGATATTACGAGCCGCGAAATCGAAATAATTCGATTAATATGTTTAAATAAATCAAACAAGGAAATTGCAGAATCATTAAGTATAAGCGTCAGAACAGTCGAAGGGCATAGATTACACATAATGAAAAAAACAAACTGCAAAAATGCTTTAGAATTGACCACCTTTGCCATACAAAATAACTTTGTGAGTGTTTCCTGATTTTTCCTTTACTTATATTGCACCCGCAAATCTTTTTTTAGTCGAGATTAAACTTAATCTAAATTAATTTTCCCACCCTGTACGAATCATTTGTTCTTAACTTTAATGTTTTTCAATTAGTGTAAAATAATTTATTTTCAAAGTGTTCATAATAAATTCAAGTAGGATTAATTTAAGAATTCATACTCATTTCCATTCTATTGTGCCTTAGCTGTTGAATCATCCCAATGGGGCAGTATTATTCTTGTATTCAAAATGCATATTTTTTGAAACGTAAATTTTCAATATAAAATCGAGTAGTACTACGTATTTACTTTTAGCAATCCTTCCTTTATTTTTATTAAAAGCTAAAATCATATTGCAGTTGGCACTGAATTTTCAAAATAAACTCATGTTTCTTTAAAAGTTTAGTTGTTAAAAATAATTGCAAACTGGTGGTTTTAAACTAAGTGTTTTAGTAACAAAACATTATGCAACAAGGACTCACATACTGTTTATAAAATAAATAAACCTACAAAAGAATTTTTATGAAGTATTTATTTTGCCTAAACAATAAGTATAAACCATACTCTACTTTAAATCAGTTTTGCGCTACATTTTGTATAATCACCAAGTTGGTTCAACGAATAGCATTGCTAAATCGCTCAAACGATTTTGTAAACAAAGTGCTATTGTTTTGTAACTACCTAAAAAGCCATTTCCGATGTGACAACATTATTTTTAAAATTTTTAGTAAAAATTTTATTTACAAAGTTGGCGCCGTTTTTGGGCTTTGTAATTAGTAATAGTTAAATGTTCAGCGCACAAGAGATTTGGAAACTTCCCAATACTCATATTCAAAAAAATAGATTTAATAATTAAAAACAATCTTATGAAAAAAATAAAAATTATCCTTGCCCTGTGCTTAATCGTGAGCATGGCAAAAAGCCAAAGTTATTTTGGGGCTACTTCCTACCCACATGCAAATTCCGTATTAAATTCAGGTATGGCAACAAATTTAACCGCCGGTTTTTTAATGGCGGGTTATGAGTCAACAAACACCAATGCTGGATATAATTTTACAATTGATAAAATGGATGCTGGTGGTTTACCTGGCGGACCGCCAAATAGTTTTCAAAAAGGATATCAGATTTTTGGGAATAATTTATGCGGAGGGTTTCCGCAGATTTACAATTGCTGGGGCATTGATGCTATTGAGTCCACAGGATATTCGCCCTATGCAATTACCGGCGCGGCTAATATTGGTTGCTTTTTTGCTAAATTAGATAATACCGGCGCTGTATTGCAAAAAGCGTTGTATATTTTCCCTGGAGGTATTTCTCCACAGTCATGGAGTAAACCAATCATTAAGGAATCTCCCACCATTCCTAACCAATATTATATTGTTGGTGCATATAACGGTGCAATGTATATGTTGAGTTTAGATAGCACTGGCGCAATTATTTCACAGTATGTTACAAACATTACAAGTACTCATTACCTCGAACCGTTTGATATAATTGAATCACCTTATGGAAGTAATCCTTTAACAATCGTTGGCGTGTCCAGCAATAATACTACTGGACTTGATGGTTTTTTCTATCAGATACCAAATTCTCTTCCTACTACTGGACCAACTGTCTTTAAAACATTCGATATCAGTAATGGCTCAAATAACGATAACGAATTTAATTCTATAGTTATTTCTCAATCAGGTGGCGGTGGTAGCAATGGCTTTTTAATTGGAGGCTTGAGTGTCTCGTCAAACCCAAATTTTCCTGGCAAATCATGGATGCTAAAATTAGACCCCACAGGCACTTTGGTTTGGAATACGATTATTGAAGGCATAACTGATAATGTAAATGGAAAGGCTTGGGCTGTGGTTGAAAGATTAAGTACTTTCAATTTAATTTATGAAAATTACGGTGCTTGCGCTAACAATTCTGGGATAACAGTATATAAGTTAGACGATTTAGGTATTCCGTTCAATGTAAATTATGGCGGACAAGATGAATTTGTTTTTAATACAGGTTCAAGTGGTGCCACTGCGCCAGTCGCTATGACCTTTAATAATACAGGTAGCGCAACTGACGAAGGGTTGCATGTTTTCGGGAATTTAGATAATACTTCTGCTGGTAATCATTATTTTGTGGAATCCTATTTTAACGGTTTTGAAGGATGTAATAGCCCCCTTAACATATTTGCTTACGATAATGCGAGTTCGCCAGCGACAAACAATCCTACAAATTTGCAAGGGGCTAATTTAACTTTTTGTTCTGTTTTCAATATAACTTCTGCGAATTTGACAAGTTACAATAGTATTTGTGGGCCTTATCCATCAGTAAACGGTGGTAGTAATAACAAGGCTACTTCAACTGGAATTAAATCTGAAACAAATCACACATCTTTGGCATCAGTTACTCCAAACCCTACCAACGAAAAAATAACATTCAGTTGCAACCTTACAGAAAAAGCAAACTTAAAATTAGAGTTGTATAATTGCTTTGGGCAATTGGTAAAAAAGATAGACAATGAGAGCGAATTAAATAGTGGACTTTACCAATTTGAGATTAATTTTAACAATTTAAATATCCCTTATGGCGTTTACTTTTTGAAAACTAATAATAATAAAAAAATTTCAAATTATAAAATTATTTACGCCAAAGACTAAGAGGTAAAGTAATTATTCTAACTTTGAATTAAAACTAATAGTCCAAAAAAAGGGCTATTAGTTTTCGTCACACTACAAAACTATTTATGTTAAAGCAAAATTAGTTATTAAATCAATTTTAAAAATATTTACTCTTTTCTATTTTTTAAAAGCAAGTTTTGTTTTTAGCCAGCACCCTATCTGTCAAGGTAATTTGGTTTATGGAACAAATTCTCCTGCCCCGACCATTTCAGTCTACGATCCATCTGTCCCAACGTCAGCTTTGAATCCTTCCGTCACAAATGTCCCTCAACCCGGTGTAGGATACACGGCTTTAGCAATAATGCCAAATATTAACGGTGGGACACTATCTCCAACATTTTATTCTAAATATTCTGCTAATTCTATTCGCTATTGGAATGGAAATACTTGGATAAATACTGGGCACACAATGCCTACTATTTCTGATATGGCTGGTTGTTCAACCACACTTTATGGTTTAATTTCTGGCGCGCCCACTACAAGCATTTATGCTTATAATGGCACTTCAAACGCTACCCTAATTTTGACTTTACCAACCATTTTCGTTTCAGATATTGAAGTGGACTGTAATTGTAATTTTTATTTAATGAATCAAAGTCAACTTAGTCTATATAATTCATTGGGAGCGTCATTATGCACTTGGTCTGTTACAAATCTCCCAGGATCTATTGGTAACAAATTTGGACTAGCGATAACCAGCAACAGTGTATATATCTCCGATGCAGTACTTGGAGTTTACGTAGGTCTTATTTCCGGCGCCGCCATTAATTTTACTTTATTAACCAGTACATTTTTTGGTTCAGATTACGCTACCTGTGGAGGCGCTTGCGCAGCAAGCTCCATCACAGCAGTTGCGTCTTCCAATGGCACTATTACCTGCGTCAACCCAACAGTAAACGTAGCTTGCACAGTCACTACTGCCTTAAGCCCACTAAGTTATTTTTGGTCGGGCTCGGGTTTGGTGGGTGCCGTCAATAATTCTGTTGCTATGGTAAGCATGGCTGGCACTTACAGTTGCCTTGTTTCAACAGTGGGTTGCCCACCCGTGCAATTGCCAACACAAACAATGGTCACCACAGTCGTTAGTACCAATACTGTTCCCACGGTGGCTTCCATAAACCCATCGGGTAACCTTTGTTTGTATAATACCTTTACGTTAAATGCCAGCCCCAATGCCAACAACTATACAAGTACTTGGACAGGAGCTGGTTTGATCAATGGTGCCAATAGCCCCACGCTAACTTTAAATGCAGCTGGCGTTTATTCCCTAAGTGTTACCAATATAGTCAACGGTTGTGTGGGCACAGCAACAGCTACAGTAAATGCTGCCCCGCAATTAACACTTAGCCCAAGTAGCAATACGTTATGTGCGCAGGGTTTTAATGGCTCATCTAATACAATTACCCTTACAGCCAATGGTGCAAGTAATTATACGCTTTTTGTAGGGGCAAACTTTTCTACTGCGGTGCCCAATGCAAGCACAATGCCCATTCAGTTATTGCCACCTTATTATGCCTTTACCTCACTGGGCACTGCCACACTCGTAGGCTTTGATGGCGCCTGTAGCAACACTACCACCAGCAGTTTTAGCATCTTTCCTAATCCTACTATTTCTATAAATCCTGCCACAGCCACCCAATGTTTTGGCAACACACAAACATTTAATGCCTCAGGTGCAACAAGTTATTCTTGGTTTCCCGCTACCGGTTTAAATAACACAGTAGGCAGCGGTGTCATTGCCACAGCTGGTGCCAGTTTAGTGTATTCGGTAATAGCAGCAAATGCCTATGGTTGTAATGCCGCTGCACAAAGTGCCAGTTTTAATGTATTACCTCTACCCACCCTCACAATTAGCCCCAATAGCCCAAGTATTTGTGCTAATACTACCAGTGTTGCCCTAAACGCCATTGGCACTGCTACCTTATTTAACTGGCAGCCTAATCAAAACCTTTCGGCAACTAACACACAAAGCGTATTGG
>CAMCZO010000057.1 GCA_945887955.1 Chitinophaga pinensis
GTTGCAGAATATAAGGACTCAAAGCCTTCTAAAATTTTTGATGATGCCGAAACTTTATGCCCTTTATAGCAAATATTATCTTTTAATCCAACAATTACTCCCGCTAGCTTTCCTTCAGTTCCAGATTTAATTTTTTCATCAACGATAAGTGCTTGAGCCAAAGCCGAAGATTCAAATACTTCTAAAAATGCATTTAATCTATGGTTTTCAGAAATTTGTTTAATGGCTTGTTCAGTTAACTCCTTGCAAGTTGTTAGTCCCGATTTTAAATCGGCTTTTAATTTTTCTATATTTAAAAATGAGTACACTAATTTTAATTTAAAAAAACAAAAGCGTTATCCATTATGAATAACGCTTTAAAAATACATATATACAAACTATTTTTTTTCAGGATCGTTTTCGTTTACCTCACCCTTGCTGGCTTCTTTAAAATCTTTAACACCTCTTCCTAGCCCCTTCATTAATTCTGGTATTTTTTTTCCGCCAAATAATAATAATACGATTACTAAAATAACAATAACTTCAGTAGTCCCTAAACCGCCTAAAATGCCCAAAATAAATGTTGATATCATAATTAAGTATTAATATGTAAAGTTACACATTTGATAATTATAAACCAAAAAAATGAAATTTAATATAGATTTTGTTTATAAATTTATTTACTTTGGGAAATTAATAAAATTTTATAAATGAAAAATAAAATCACGCTTCTACTTTTGATATCTTGCTTTACCACATTCTCTCAAAAGTGGACAGAAATGATGACTGATACCAATGCTAATTTTTATGATATTGTTAAGGAATTTGATACTTATTGGAAAGATCGTCCATATGAAAAGGGAAAAGGATATAAAGCTTTTAAAAGATGGCAATGGTTTGCAGAACCTAGAGTTTTTCCTTCGGGGAATTTAAAGTTTGCTTCAAGAGGATATGCTTTAGAAAAGTATCAAGAGTTTTTAAATGAAAATTCTAGACTGGAAGAAACCTCGAATAATTTAAGTTCAGCTGCATCTGTTGCTAATTGGACTCCTCTTGGACCTTTTGGATCTCCCGCAGGAGGAGGCGCTGGTCGAATTCAAGTAATTTGTGCTAACCCAACAAATACAAATAGTTTTTACGTTGGTTCAGCTGCTGGTGGGTTTTGGATAACAAACAATGGAGGGATTTCCTATACAACAACAACAGATCAATTAGGGTCTTGTGGTGTTTCAGACATTGCGATAAACCCGTTTAATACAAATATTATATACATATCAACTGGCGATCGCGATGCTGGAGATACTTATGCAACAGGAGTACTTAAATCGATTAATGGTGGCTTAACATGGAGTAATACAGGCCTTGTTTGGCAAACTATTCAGCAAAGAAGAATATATCGTTTACTAATTAATCCCATAAATCCCAACACTTTAATAGCGGCTACTTCTGTTGGTATTTACAGGTCTTTAAATGCTGGCCAAAGTTGGTCCTTAATTTCTTCAGGAAATTATGTAGATGCTGAGTATAGACCCAACGACACAACAACAGTTTATGCTGTTACAAGCAATGGATTGAGCAAATCAATTAATGGAGGTGCCAGTTTTGCTGGCGTTTCGGCTTTCCCAAGTGGAATTTCGGCAAATCGTTTGTCTATTGCCGTTTCAAGAGCAAATGCCAATTACTTGTACGTATTAGTAAGTAATAATTCAAATGGCTTTGGAGGATTGTATCGTTCGTTAAACTCAGGAACAACTTTTAGCTTAATGAGCAGCTCTCCAAATATTTTTGATTGGAGTACAACCGGAAATGGAACAGGTGGCCAAGGTTGGTATGATATTGCTATTGATGCTTCTCCATCAAATGCTAATGAAATTATTGCAGGAGGAGTTAATTCCTGGAAATCAACGAATGGCGGAGCGAATTGGGTTTTAAACTCTCATTGGTATGGCGGTGGCGGAAAACCATATGTTCATGCTGATTTACATTATGTATTATATACTTCTGGAACTACCTGTTATTTAGGAACAGATGGTGGTGTTTCAAAAACAAGTAATAATGGGCAAAATTGGACAGAAATTAATGGGAATATGAATATTGCTCAAATGTATAAAATAGGCTTAGCCTCAAACAATTCTTCAAAACTAATTACTGGGCACCAAGATAATGGCTCTAATTTATTAAATGGTTCCAATTGGAGTCAAGTATATGGAGGCGATGGCATGGATTGTTTTATAGATTGGAATAATAATAATACCCTTGTTGCCTCTACACAAAATGGAGGATTTACTCGGTCAATTAATGGAGGAGCTAATTGGAGTGCTATTGTTTCAGGTTTATCAGGAACTCCAGCTTGGGTAGCTCCAATCGTTCAAGATCCAATTAGTGCAAATACGTATTACTGTGGCTATCAAAATGTTTTTAAATCAACAAATCAAGGAAATACATGGACTATAATCAGCAATTTTAATACAACTTTAGATGAAATTAAAGTTTCGCCGCTAAATCCAAATATAATTTTCGCGACCTCTACTAATGCTATTTGGAAGACCTCAAATGGAGGAACTACTTGGTCTAACATCACGCCTACAAACATTATTGGCAACAATCAAATTACTGATTTAACAATGGATAATTTGAATCCAAATAACATTTATATTACTCTTTCTGGTTACTCAGCGGGGATTAAAGTTTTAGCATCATATAATGGCGGTTCAACTTGGATTAATTATTCTCAAGGCTTGCCTAATATACCAACTAACTGTATAGTGTATGTAAAGAATAGCCCACAAGGATTATATTTAGGAACAGATGTTGGTGTTTATTACCGAGAGGCAAATATGAGTAATTGGATTTCTTATTTTACAGGCCTTCCAAACATTATTGTTCAAGATTTAGAAATTTATTATTCTACCGGAAAGCTCAGGGCGGCTACCTATGCTAGAGGAGTTTGGGAGACTAATTTATATTCAAATCCAACTTCTCCTCCAACTGCGGCTTTTAATACCCAATTTTCTCCAGGGTGTATTAATACTTCGCTTCAATTTAATGATGTTTCGGCAAATAGTCCAAATTCTTGGAATTGGACCTTTTCAGGAGGTTCCCCCTCAACATCAACAGTTCAATCTCCATCTGTTACTTTTCCTACAACTGGAATTTATACCGTAAGTCTCCTATCGTCTAATGGATTTGGACCAAGTGCAATTTATACAAATACAATTTCTATTGTTAATACTCCAACTTTAGCTGCAATTTCTGGTTCTGTATGTGATAATCAAATTGGAACTATTGGGGTTAGCTCTAACGCAAATAATATTAATTGGTCGAGTGGTCAACAAGGTTTTTTTATTCCAGTTTCAAATTCAGTTACTTCAATTTATAACTTTACTGCTTCACTAGGAGCCTGTAATAGCATTGGAAGCTCAACATTATATGTTTCTCAAACACCAATAACCCCTTCAATAATTTCTACGGCAGGCTATTTAACAGCTTTGGGAACGGCCTCTTCTTATCAATGGTATTTTAGTGGGGCATTAATTCCAGGAGCAACCACTCAAACATACATCCCAATTCAAAATGGATGGTACTCTGTTTGGGCTGGAAATGATAATTGTTTCTCAGAGTCTGATTATTATGAGTTTTATATAGATGCCATTCAGCAAATTAGTGCTTTAAAAAATAAAATTTCAATCAGGCCAAATCCAGTAAGAGATGAATTAAATTTGAAGTTTGAGAACGAAATAAAAAACGAAACAGATTATGAAATACATAATAGTTTAGGCCAATTAATAATAAAATCGAAATTTAAAATCGAAAATAAAGAAACGAAAATATTTACTCAAACTCTCCCATCAGGATTTTATTTTTTAAGTTTTTTAAGCGATAATAAAAAAAATTATATACAATTTATTAAAAATTAATTGTTAGCCATTTGTTTTTGAAAAGTTGTATAAAATGGTTAATCTTGCAGACTTAAATTATTACGATTATGAATAACTCTCCTATAGACTATTTACCAATCTTTATAATGTTTACTATTGCAGTTGGCTTTGCAGCTGTTTCTTTAATAGCTACCCATGCTTTGGGCCCAAAACGAAAAACAAAAGTTAAATTAGAATCTTTTGAATGCGGAATTGAAACTCAAGGAAATGCTCGAGTACCCTTTTCAATTAAATACTTTTTAGTTGCAATTCTATTTGTACTTTTTGATGTGGAAGTTATATTTATGTATCCATGGGCCGCAAATTTTAAGGAATTAGGCTTGCTTGGAATTATTGAAGTTTTTAGCTTTATTATTTTATTGTTAGTTGGATTTTATTATATGATTTCTAAAAAAGCACTTCAGTGGGAAGAATAAATAAACCAAAAAGTTAAAAAAATTAAGAATGCCTAAAGAAATTATAAAACAAACAAAGCTCGAAATTGCTAAGCAGCCAGAAGGCTTAGAAGGGCCAGGTTTTTTTGCGACAAAAATTGATGGGGTTATTGGGATGGCAAGAACTAATTCATTGTGGCCACTGCCTTTTGCAACATCCTGTTGTGGCATCGAATTTATGGCTACTATGGGTTCTCACTATGATTTGGCTCGTTTCGGAATGGAGCGATTAAGTTTTTCCCCAAGACAAGCAGATTTATTAATGGTAATGGGAACAATTGCAAAGAAAATGGGCCCTATTCTTCGTCAAGTATACGAACAAATGGCAGAACCCCGTTGGGTTTTGAGTGTTGGCGCCTGTGCAAGTAGTGGAGGTATTTTTGATACTTATAGCGTATTGCAAGGAATTGATAGAATTATACCGGTTGATGTTTATGTTCCTGGTTGTCCTCCTCGCCCTGAACAAATAATAGAAGGCATTTTAAAAATACAAGAACTAGCAAAAAACGAATCTGGAAGAAGAAGAAATAATCCAGAATATAAAAAATTATTAAATAGTTACGGGATCGAATAAATTTTTGAATGGAAGAACTTTTAAATAAAATTTCACTAAAATTAAATGCTAAATTTTCAAACGCTATTATTAGCTCAGAATTATTATATGACTTTCCTGTTTTTACAATAAATTCAGCTAATATTCATGACGTAATTCGTTTTTTAAAAGAAGATGACGAATTAAATTTCCACTTTTTAACAGATTTAACTGGCGCTCAAACCGCCGACGAAAAACAATTAAGCGTTATCTATCATTTACACAATATGCCTAAAAATTGGCGCGTTCGTGTAAAAACTTATTTTGATATTAATACTCCAGAAATACCAACAGCAACTGATTTGTGGCCCGGAGCCAATTGGATGGAGCGTGAAACTTACGATTTTTATGGGGTTCGCTTTATCGGACATCCTAATTTAAAACGCATTTTAAATGTTGATGAAATGGATATTTTTCCTTTACGAAAAGAGTATCCTCTCGAAGATCAAACAAGAGAAGATAAAGATGATAAAATGTTTGGCCGATAAATAAATAAAATCAACAGCCTGAAATAATAAATGAGTAAAAAAGTAAATACAACGGTGCCGCCTTCTGATTCGACGGAAAAAGAATATTCCATCTTAAATTTAGGCCCAACTCATCCCGCCACACATGGAATTTTTCAAAATGTATTAAGAATGGATGGCGAAATTATTCATGATGCAGTTCCAACTTTAGGATACATTCATCGTGCATTTGAAAAATTAGCCGAAAGACGCCCTTATGCTCAAATAACGCCTATAACTGATCGTTTAAACTATTGCTCTTCTCCCATTAATAATATGGGATGGCACATGACCGTTGAAAAATTAATTAAAGTCGAAATTCCAAAACGCGCCGAATATATGCGAGTTATTGTTATGGAGTTATCTAGAATCGCCGATCACATTATTTGCAATACTATTATTGGTCAAGATACTGGAGGAACAACAGGATTTTTATATTTATTTCAATGGAGAGAACATATTTACGATATTTTTGAAAGTATTTGTGGCGCCAGATTAACAACAAATATTTGTAGAATTGGAGGATTTGAAAGAGACTGGAGTCAAACTACTTGGGACAAAATAAATTTATTTATTAAAGATTTTCCAAAAGCGTTAAACGAATTTAATGCTTTATTAATGCGCAATAAAATCTTTATGGACAGAACCATAAATTGCGGGCCCATCACCTCAAAGATGGCATTAGAATATAGCTTTACTGGTCCTAATTTACGTGCCGCAGGAATTGATTATGATGTTAGAGTGGCAAGCCCCTATTCTTCTTATCAAGATTTTGAATTTAAAATTCCTATTGGCACAAGTGGCGATACTTATGATAGATTTACAGTGCGTGATGAAGAAATGAAACAGTCATTAAGCATAATTTCGCAAGCAATAAAAAATATGCCTTCAGGAAAAGTTCATGCAGATATTCCTGATTTCTTTTTGCCGCCAAAACATGAAGTTTATAACAACATGGAAGCCCTAATCTATCATTTTAAAATTGTTATGGGCGAGACGGATGTTCCTAAAGGAGAAATATATCATTGCGTAGAAGGAGGCAACGGCGAATTAGGTTTTTACTTAATTAGTGATGGAGGTAGAACGCCATTTAGATTACATTTTAGAAGACCTTGTTTTATTTATTATCAAGCCTATCCTGAAATGATAAAAGGGGCAATGTTAAGTGATGCAATTATTACTATGAGTAGTATGAATGTAATTGCTGGAGAATTAGATGCATAAAAAAATATAAAATAATAAAATGAGTTCACAAATACACGGCACGCAACATTTTGATAAAAGCAAACGCTTGGAAATAAAATTTAGTGATGAAGTGATGCAAATTGCACAAACTATTATAAATCGATATCCAAAAGGCAAACAAAAATCGGCTTTACTACCCATCTTGCATCTTGCTCAAGCAGAGTTTGGTGGATGGCTTAGTCCTGAAACAATGGATTATGTGGCCTCTATCTTAAATATAAAATCAATAGAAGTATTTGAAGTAGCCTCGTTTTATTCTATGTACAATTTAAAGCCAATGGGCAAGTGTATTTTAGAAGTTTGTCAAACTAGTTCTTGTTGGCTAAACGGAGCGGAAGATATTGTAAAATACATTGAGAAAAAATTAAATATCAAGGTGGGAGAAACTACAAAGGACGGCATGTTTTCTTTAAAAGTAGCTGAATGTTTAGGTTCTTGCGGCACATCGCCCATGTTACAATGTGGGGCTAGCTACCACGAAAATTTAACCTACGAAAAAGTTGATGCGCTTCTCGAAAATTATAAATCAGAAAATAAACGAAAGAGCTATACTGATTTAGATTATAAAAACACATTATAAAAATTATTGTCAGTAGAATAAAAAAATGGGAAAAAAATTACTAATACACAATGATAAAGTGCCTGGAATAGATACCCTAGAAGTTTATCGTGCCCATGGCGGTTATTCTTCTGTAGAAAAAGCACTAAAAACAATGACGCCAGACCAGGTAACTGATGAAGTTAAAAAATCTGGGCTGAGGGGTCGTGGTGGTGCTGGTTTTCCTACAGGACTTAAATGGAGTTTTTTAGCAAAGCCCGAAGGTGTTGAGCGTTACTTAGTTTGTAATGCCGACGAATCTGAACCTGGAACCTTTAAAGACCGTTACTTAATGGAAAAAATACCTCATGCTTTAATCGAAGGAATGATTACTTCTTCTTTTGCATTGGGGGCAAAAACTTCTTATATCTATATTCGTGGCGAATACTTTTATGTTGCTCGTATTATAGAAACAGCAATTGCCGAAGCATATTCAGCTGGTTGGTTAGGGAAAAATATTTTAGGAACTAATTTTTCTCACGATTGTTATGTTCAAGTTGGAGCTGGAGCATACATTTGTGGAGAAGAAACAGCATTGCTCGAATCCTTAGAGGGGAAAAGAGGAAATCCAAGAATAAAACCTCCTTTTCCTGCTGTAGCTGGTTTATGGGGTTGCCCAACGGTTGTAAATAATGTAGAAACTATTGCAGCAGTTTGTCCAATTATTAATATGGGTGGCGAAGAATATTCAAAAATAGGAATAGGAAAATCAACTGGAACGAAATTAATTTCTGCTTCTGGACATATTAATAATCCAGGTGTATATGAGATCGAATTGGGAGTGCCTGTTGAAGAATTTATTTATAGCGAAGAATATTGTGGTGGCATAAGAAATGGAAAAAAATTAAAAGCGGTAGTTGCCGGCGGATCTTCTGTTCCTATTCTTCCAACTGAATTAATTTTAAAAACAGCAAAAGGCGAGCCTCGCCTAATGACTTACGAAAGCCTGAGTGATGGAGGATTTCAAACAGGTACAATGTTAGGTTCAGGCGGATTTATAGTTATGGATGAAGACACCAGCATCGTTAAAAATTTATTTACGTTTGCCCGATTTTATCATCATGAAAGTTGCGGACAGTGTTCGCCTTGTCGCGAAGGAACAGGTTGGATGGAAAAAATATTACAAAAGTTTTTAAACGGAACAGCAAACGAAAGTGATGTAGAATTACTTTGGGATATTCAAAGTAAAATAGAAGGCAAAACTATTTGTCCTTTAGGAGAAGCGGCTGCTTGGCCTGTAGCTGCGGCTATTCGCCATTTTAAACAAGAGTTTTTAGATGTTGCAAGAAATAAAAAATTTATAGACGTTAGTCATTATAACCGATTAAATAAAATTATTGCCTAAAATGAAAGTAACAATTGACGGAATAGAAATAGATGTGCCAAAAGGCACCACTATTCTTCAGGCAGCACGAATGATTGGACCCGAGGTGGCCCCTCCAGCCATGTGCTATTATTCTTCGTTAAAAACGAGTGGAGGTTATTGCCGAACTTGTATTGTAAAAGTTACTCAAGGTAGCGCTGCCAATCCAACGCCTATGCCCAAACCGGTTGCTTCTTGTAGAACTGAAGTAATGGATGGCATGGTGGTTGAAAATAATATTAATGCCGAATTATTAGAAGCTAGAAAAGGTGTTGTTGAATTTTTATTAATTAATCATCCTTTAGATTGCCCAGTGTGTGATCAGGCCGGCGAATGTAAGCTTCAAGATTTGGGTTACGGACATGGAGCTGCCGCAACTCGTTTCGAATTTAAACGACGCGAATATGAGCCGATTGATATTGGAGATAAAATAAAATTGCACATGAATCGCTGCATTCTCTGTTATCGTTGTGTAAAAGTTGCAGAACAAATAACTGATGATCGAGTTCATGGCGTAATCTCTCGAGGAGATTCGTCAGAAATTTCTACTTATATTGAAAACATAATAGATAACGATTTTTCTGGAAATGTAATTGATGTTTGTCCTGTTGGAGCTTTAACAGATAAAACATTTCGTTTTAAACAACGTGTTTGGTTTACAAAACCTTTAGAGGCTCATCGAAATTGCGATAAGTGTTGTGGTAAAACTCGCCTTTGGTTAAAAGGAGAAGAAGTTGTTCGTGTAACAGCAAGAAAAGACCAGTGGGACGAGGTAGAAGAATTTATTTGTAACTCTTGTCGTTATGATTACAAAAAAACGAGTGATTGGGTAATTGAAGGGCCAGCTCCTATTCACAGAAATTCAGTAATATCACAAAATCATTATCAACATTTAAACGAATTAAAATTACAGGCTCTAAAACAACAAAATGCTCTTGGTTTTATGCCACTTGATAAAAAACCATAATGATTAAATAAAATTAAAATGTTAGAATTTATTATTTATAAATCAATTATCTGTACGATTATTTTTGTTGTATCATTAGGGATTGCTGCATACTCTACTTGGTGGGAAAGAAAATTTGCTGGATTGTTGCAAGATAGATGGGGGCCAAGCCGAGCTGGTATTTGGGGATTATTACAACCTTTGGCCGACGGAGGAAAAATGTTATTCAAAGAAGAAATTATTCCAAATGTTTCTAATAAATTTTTATTCGTTTTAGCTCCTGCATTATTTATAGTTACAGCAATTATGGCTGGCGTTTTAATACCTTGGGGGCCTTCAGTTAAAATTGGCGAAACCTTTTACGCTTTACAAGTTTCGGATATAAATGTTGGAGTAATTTTTTTATTAGGCGTTACCTCAATTGGAGTATATGGAATTATGATTGGCGGTTGGGCTTCTAATAATAAATACTCTTTATTAGGTGCTATTCGCGCTTCGGCTCAAATGATAAGTTACGAATTAGCAATGGGTATTGCTTTAATTGCTTTAATTATAACTGCAGGAGGGACTTTAAGTTTTAGTGAAATTGTTGCGGCGCAAGATAAAGGCGTTGCAAATATTGTTTGGCAACCGCTAGGATTTATTATCTTTTTTATTTGTGCCTTAGCCGAAACTAATCGTGCGCCATTTGATTTAGCAGAATGCGAAACTGAGTTAGTAGGAGGATATCATACAGAATACTCAGCATTTAAATTGGGTTTGTTTTTATTTGCAGAGTATATTAATATGTTTGTTTCTTCGGCAGTGATGGCAGGCTTTTATTTTGGTGGTTATAATTTTCCTTTTGCTCACGAATTATATCAAGCAATGGGCTTACAAGAGGGTTCATGGATTATTTCATTGATTGGATTTGGAGCTTATTTCACAAAAACATTAATTTTCATTTCAGTATTTATGTGGATACGCTGGACAATTCCAAGATTTCGTTACGATCAATTAATGAATTTAGGTTGGAAAAGTTTATTGCCATTGTCTTTATTAAATTTATTAATAACTGTAGTTGTTGAATATTTCAGAGGAAATATAAATCTTTAAATTGAAAACATGCAATTAACAAAGAGAAGTATAGTCGTATCTAATAAGGAGCAAAGTTTTGCTGAAAAAATATATTTTCCAGCTATAATAAAAGGGATGGCTATTACTTTTAGTCATCTTTTTAAAAAACGCCCCACCATCATGTATCCTGAAGTAAAGCGTCAGTATTCAGATGTTTATCGTGGACAACATATATTGAAACTTGACGAAAATGGAGCAGAACGCTGTACTTCATGTGGAATGTGCGCGGTTGCTTGTCCAGCAGAAGCTATTATTATGGAAAGCGCAGAGCGCAAAAAGGGAGAAGAGCATTTATATCGCGAAGAAAAATATGCAAAAACATACGAGATTAATATGCTGCGTTGTATATTTTGTGGTTTATGCGAAGAAGCTTGCCCTAAAGAAGCTATTTTTTTAACTGATAAAATAGTGGATGCAGAGTATGAAAGAGATACTTTTATTTACGGGAAAGATAAATTGGTAGAAAAGATAGATAAGCGCATTGATGTTACTAAGCGTCAAACTCCTGAAGTTCTTGAATTTAAAAAGCTTCCTGGACTTAAACACAATGAATTATATCAAAAAAAATTAAATAAAGAAAAACATTAAACCATTTTAATTATAAATAATTATAAAAATAAAATTTAAATAAATTTATGTTAGGTTACACAATTACACAATGGCTTTTTGGAATTATCTCCTTTCTTTCAATTATGTTTGCGTTGATGGTTGTATTTACTCGTAACCCTATTAATTCAGTATTATACTTAGTATTAACTTTTTTTTGTATAGCCGCACATTATTTATTATTAAATGCTCAGTTTTTGGCGGTAGTTCATATTGCTGTTTATGCTGGGGCCATTATGGTGTTATTTCTATTTGTTATTATGCTCATGAATTTAAATCAAGATTCAGAGCCTCAAAAAACAATGGCATCAAAACTTATTGCAGGCATCATTGGGGGCTTGTTACTTGTAGTTTTAGTAGGTGCGCTCAAAGGCACCGAGCAAATTCAGTTATCTCAATCTGGACATTCTGAAATCGGCTTAGTAAAAAATTTAGGGAGAGTTTTATTTCACGAATATTTATTTCCATTTGAAATAGTTTCTATCCTTCTTTTATCAGCATTAGTTGGGGCAATTATGATAGGAAAAAAAGAAATTAAATAACTAAAATTTATTTTAAATATGATTAACGGAATTTCTATAAATATGTACTTGATGTTGAGCACTATTTTATTTACTATTGGCGCTGTGGGCGTTATGGCTCGTCGAAACATCATTATCCTTTTTATGTGCATTGAGTTAATGTTAAATGCAGTAAATTTATTATTAGTAGCCTTTAGTGTTTTACATCACGATTCTGCCGGACAGGTATTTGTATTTTTTGTAATGGCAGTTGCGGCTGCTGAGGTTGCTGTGGGCTTAGCTATTTTAAGTATGATTTATAGAAATATAAAAAGTATTGATTCCGATTTATTACGTAATTTAAAAAATTAGTTTTTCAAATATGTTTAATTTAATAGCACTTGTTCCTTTATTCCCATTGATTGGATTTATAATTAATGGTTTTTTTGGAAAGAAATTAAGTAAAGGATTAAGTGGCGCTATAGCAACGCTATCTGTATTAGCTTCTTTTATTGTTTCTCTAATAATTTTTATCCAATTAAAAGAGACAACAGGTAAACCTCAAATTATCGTTAATTTGTTTTCTTGGATTAATTCTGATACACTTCAAATTCCTTTTGAATTTTTAATCGATCCTTTGTCCACCTGGTTTTTATTAATAATAACAGGAATTGGATTTTTAATTCATCTTTATTCAATTGGTTATATGAAAGAAGACGAAGGCTTCTCTCGATTTTTTACTTATTTAAATCTATTCGTGTTTTTTATGTTGTTGCTTGTTTTAGGAAACAATTACCTAATCATGTTTGTAGGATGGGAAGGAGTTGGCTTATGTTCTTATTTATTAATTGGTTTTTGGTTTAAAAATACAGCTTATAATAATGCAGCTCGAAAAGCTTTTGTAATGAATCGTATTGGAGATTTAGGTTTTTTATTAGGCATTATTTTAATTTTCATAACCTTTGGTAGTATTTCTTTTAACGATATTTTTTTAAGAGCAGGAACAGTTCCTACTAGCGTTATAACCTCCATTGCTTTGCTATTATTTATTGGCGCAATAGGAAAAAGCGCTCAGATTCCACTTTATACTTGGTTGCCAGATGCAATGGCGGGCCCTACACCTGTTTCGGCCTTAATTCATGCTGCTACAATGGTTACAGCTGGAATATATATGATTGTGCGTTCAAATGTTTTCTATTCTATAAGCGAAGTTGCCAGCGAAACAGTTGCCATTGTTGGGGTTATTACCGCCTTGTTTGCTGCCACAATTGGTTTATTTCAAAACGACATTAAAAAAATATTAGCCTATTCAACTGTATCTCAATTGGGTTTAATGTTTTTGGGATTAGGTGTTGGTGCTTATAGCTCAGCTGTATTTCATGTAACAACTCATGCGTTTTTTAAAGCATTACTATTTTTAGGAGCAGGATCCGTTATTCATGCGATGGGTGGTGAACAAGATATTCGTAAAATGGGCGGATTAAATGGGAAAATAAAAATTACGTTTATTACCATGTTAATAGGAACTATTGCCATTAGTGGTCTACCACCTTTTAGTGGTTTCTTTAGCAAAGATGAAATTTTAGCTCATACTTATGAGCATAGTAAACTTCTTTGGTTATTAGGAATGTTCGCTTCAATGCTTACAGCTTTTTATATGTTTCGTTTATTATTTCTAACTTTTTTTGGGAAATTTAGAGGCACTCATGATCAAGCAAATCATTTACACGAGTCGCCCTCATCTATGACTATTCCATTAATTATCTTGGCTATTCTTTCTGTTGTTGGCGGATTAATTGGCTTGCCAGAATTTTGGAATGCTTCTAATTGGATGCACCATCATTTAGAACATATTATTATTAGAAAAAACCCAAGTATTTTATCTCACGAAACAGAATGGATGCTAATGGCATTAGCGGTAGCTGCAGCTCTATCCGTATTTTATTTTACCTATTTATTATTTATTAAAAATAAGGTTCTTCCTGTAAATAAAGAAGAAGAAATGAAGCCTTGGCAAAGACTTATATATAATAAATATTATATTGATGAGATTTATGATATGGTAATTAGAAAGCCGTTAGATTTAATTTCCTCAGTATTTTTTAAGTTTATAGATTTACGATTGGTTGACGGAACTGTTAATGCTATAGGTAATTCAGTTAAATCTATTGGCTCATTAGTTCGACTAATTCAAACCGGCAACATTGGTTTTTATTTAATGACAATGGCAATGGGTGTTGTTTTTATTATTTTATTAACATTTTTAATTAAGTAAGAGTTTATATTTATGTTAACAGTTTTATTAATATTATTCCCTTTTATCTCGGCACTCATAGTTTTTTTTACTAAAGGCCGTTTAGCCCGTAATCTTGCATTAACTTTTTCGGTATTTGAATTTATAATTGCCTTAGTCGCGTTTGTTTTATTTACACACAATCCGAATTTATCAATACTATGTTTTAACCACACATGGGTTCAATCTTTAGGAATTAGTTTTTCGGTTAGCATAAATGGATTAAGTTTATTAATGATTTTACTTACAACTTTTTTGGTGCCATTAATTATACTTTCTTCTTTTAATAATTTGCAAGAACTTAGTTCTAAATTTTATGGATTAATTTTATTGATGCAAATGGCTCTGGTTGGTGTTTTTGCAGCTAACGATGGCTTTTTATTTTATGTGTTTTGGGAATTAGCTTTGATTCCAATATATTTTATTTGCATGTTGTGGGGAGGAGAAAACAGAGCAAAAATTACCTTTAAATTTTTTATTTATACTTTGTTTGGTTCTCTGTTTATGTTAGTAGGCTTAATTTATTTATACAATCATAGTGGTATAAACGGATTAAAATCATGGGCAATACAAGATCTATATCAAGCCGGCAGAGCTTTAAATCTGGATCAACAAAGTGCAGTTTTTTGGTTAATTTTTATTGCCTTTGCAATTAAAATGCCAATTTTTCCTTTTCATACTTGGCAACCTAATACCTATGTAAATGCACCAACTCAAGGCACCATGTTGTTAGCAGGTATAATGTTAAAAATGGGTACCTTTGGAGTTATTAAATGGTTATTGCCAATTGTGCCATTAGCTTTAGACAAATGGGGGTCAACGGCAATCGCCCTATCTGTTATTGGAATAGTTTACGCTTCATGTATCGCAATAGCTCAAAAAGATTTTAAACGATTAATTGCATACTCTTCGATAGCTCACGTAGGCTTAATTTCTGCCGGTATTTTATCTGCTAATCAACAAGGCGTTCAAGGTGCAATTATGCAAATGTTAGCACATGGAGTTAATGTGGTTGGTTTATTTTTTATTGCCGATATTTTATTGCGTCATACTGGAACTAATGAGATAAATAAATTAGGTGGTATTCGAAATATAAATCCAAATTTTGCTGTTTTATTTTTAATTATTTTGTTAGGTTCAGTTGCTTTGCCTCTTACAAATGGTTTTGTGGGAGAATTTTTATTAATTAATGGTGTTTATCAGTTTAGTCCTATAGCCGCCGCCTTCGCCGGTCTTACGGTGATTTTGGGTGCAGTATATATGTTAAGAAGCTATCAACAAATTATGTTAGGCGAAAATAAAGATTCAAGTTTTGGAGTTTTAGCAAGTTCTGAAAAATTAATTTTGGTTATTATTTGTATTGTTATTATTGGACTTGGCGTTTATCCAAAGCCTTTAAATGATATTGCAGAACAAGCTTCTAAAGATATTTTAATTAACATTAAATAATTGAGCTAACATTTTAAAAATTTATGAAGGGGTTATTAATTATAAGTGGATTAGGGATTTTAGCAATGCTTGCTGAAATTTTTAAGTTTAAGAAATTACTTTTACCAATAGTTTTATTAGGAATTATTGCTGCCTTTGCACTAAATTTTTTGGAGTGGCAAACTAGATTAGATATTTCTTATTTTGATAATATGATTAGTTTTGATAAGCTAGCAATTGCTTTTTCTGGAATTATTCTTCTTACTGCATTCTTTTGGTTTATTTTAGCTAATAATTATTTTGATAAATCATCCTCATTAGTTGATCATTTTGCTCTTGTATTATTTGCATTAGTTGGCGCATTAATGTTAACGGCTTTTAAAAATATGACGACTTTATTTTTAGGAATAGAAATTATGAGTATTCCATTATATGTTTTAGCGGCTAGTAAAAAAGAAGATTTAAAAAGTAACGAAGCTGGTTTCAAATATTTAATAATGGGGTCTTTTGCAAGCGGATTTTTACTCTTTGGCATTGCATTAATATATGGCGCATGCGGCACATTTGATATTATGAAGATGCGTATGTTTATAGAACACAACGCTACACAGTTACCTTTATTTTTTTATGTAGGGGTTGTTTTAATTTTGATTGCTCTGTTGTTTAAGGTTTCAGCAGCCCCTTTTCATTTTTGGGCCCCTGACGTTTACGAAGGCTCTCCAACATTAATCACAGCTTTAATGAGTACCATTGTTAAAACTGCAGCTTTTGCAGCCATATTTCGTCTTTTCTCAATTGGATTTGGATCTATTAGCGAGGTTTGGACAAGCGCTTTAGCATTAATTATTGCGGCGTCTTTAATAATTGCCAATTTTTCTGCAGCAATGCAATCAAATGTAAAAAGAATGTTAGCCTTTTCAAGCATCAGCCACGCTGGGTTTATGTTAATGGTAATTTTAGCAAATATTCGAACAAATATTTCTTTAGATGCTATTATTTATTATTCTTTAGCTTATTCTATTGGAAGTATTTCGGCTTTTGGAATATTATATAACGTTTCACGAAAAGGCAATGAAGACATTAGCGCTTTTAACGGCTTATCTAAAAATAACCCTTTAATTGCTTTGTGTATGACATTAGCTATGTTTTCTTTAGCCGGCATTCCAATTACTGCAGGATTTTTTGCTAAATATTTTGTTTTTACTACCCTGATCGGAACACCCTATAAATGGCTACTTATTTTAGCAATTATTACTTCTGCTGTAGGCGCATATTATTATTTTAAAATTGTAATTGCAATGTATTTTAATAAATCAGAAGATGATGCACCATTAATTATTGAAAATTCTAATAAGTTCGTTATCATTATTTCAACTTTTTTAATATTAGCCATTGGAATATTCCCAAGCTTTGTTTCAGAAATTTTTAAGTTCTAGGAAATTATTTTAATTTTTAATTTAACTCGAATCAAAAATTTAATTCTTAAAATAAGATTTTATATTGTGGTAATATAAAAAAGATTAATTGGTAATCTGTTTTAATTTCTTGACTAGAAATATCGTAATATTGTTGAAAGACATTTAAATGCCTGGTAATGTTTTGTATATCTATTGAAAATTCATGTGTAACTTTTTTAGAATTAAAACGATATCCTGGCTTTATATCTAATCTAAAATAATCTGAATATTGAAATTGGTATGCCTTTGTTAAATCACGAACTTCAGTTTTTTGAGAAATACTTTCTTCTAAATTAATCGGGGAATACCGTTTACCACCAGAGAATACACCCCTTAAATCGACGCTAAATGTATGCCTGTCTTTAATTTTAATTTCTTTGCCTCCTAAAAGATTAAATACATAATTACCATTAAAAGCAGTATTTCTAGTGATGTTATCACTAGCTTTATATTTACTTTCAAATAAACTGGTTGTAAATAAAAAATAATATCCTTTATTATAAAATTTTTCTAAAGTAATTTCTAATCCATAATTATACCCATTGCCTTTACTAACTAAATTAGAAATGTTTGGACTATAAAAATCTGCCCCTAAATTTAATGCTGAAAAAGTATTAGGGTAATTTTTTACTGGTGCGTTATAAATATATTGATAATATATTTCTGTTTTTAAACGGAAATTCGCAGAAAAATTATTTTCATATGACGCTACTATATGAGAAGATTTTGTAAAATCAAGGCTTTTATTAGTCTCTTGCCTTATCCCGTTTTGCATTTCGCTTGCAAAATAAATATAGGCAGGCTGAATCTGACTATGCAAACCACTTCCTAAACTAATGCTTTGTTTTTGATTAATATTATACTTAATCCCAAATCTTGGTTCAATTGCAGAGGATTGATTTAATAAAAAATACTGATAATTAATTCCTATATTAAATAAAAAATTATCTGAAAATTTATGTTGCCATTGTGAAAATGATCGTAAAAGAGAAGTAGACCCTTTGTAATTTCTTAATGTAATAAATGTATTTTTTCCAAAAAGATTATTTATGCTGTCAATGAAACTACTTTTATATAACTCTATATTAATCCCAATGTTAAAAAAATCTCTGGAATTAAATTTTTTATTAAAAGTACTGTTAAATGTATAACGTATATTTTGAGTTTCCTGTCGATATTCAGGAATTATGAAATTTGTATTATTAAATGAGCTATCAATTTTATTAGTTATGATATTATTATACTGTCCGCTTATGCCTATATTTGTTTTAAGATAAGCATTACGTTTAAAAAGATAAGTATGCGAAAATCCACTTACACCAACATTTGAATTAAAATAAGAGTCCCTACCGTTAATCCCATATAAATTTTGACCTGATTTTTTATCACGTTCTAAAATAGCAACATAACTGAGTCCACCAATGCCCCAAAAAGAAAATTTGCCATATTTTGTTGTAGCAAAATCTGTTTTAAATGAAATGTCTTGATATTGGGGAACCGCTGAGCCTGTTCCAAAACTAATTTTTAATGCTTTAAATACAGAAAGAGTAGAGTAACGATAATTAATCATAAAAGAAGAATTTTCTTTTTTTGATAAAGGGCCTTCTGCTCCAAGTTCAAAGCCATTAAAGCCTATTTGCGCAGTGAATTCTTTTTTTTCGTTATTTCCTTCTCGCATTTTTAAATCAAATACCCCAGAGGTAGCGTTGCCATAATCTGCTGCAAAAGCTCCAGTTATAAAGTCAGAGTTTCCTAATGTATTATTATTTAATATGCTTATTGGGCCTCCTGTTGTTCCAGCATTCCCAAAATGATTAGGGTTAGGGATATCTATTCCATTTAATCGCCATAATATTCCGATAGGAGAATTTCCTCTTATTATGATGTCGTTACGCGAATCATTGGTGCCACTTACTCCTGCATAATTTGCTGCCATCCTTGACGGGTCATTTCTGCTCCCTGCATAACGAGAGGCTTCTTCTGCACTAAATATACGAGAGCTCACCGCGCTCATTTTATTATTAGATTGTGTTTTATCGTGTTCTGTAGTAATAATAATTTCTTCACCATTAATTATAATCTCTTCTAACTCGATATTTGAAATTGATTCTTTTCCTGAATTTAAAATAATAGAAATAACTTTCTCTTTATAACTTACCGATTTTGCAATTAATTGCCATCGACCAATTGGTACATTTAAAATCTTAAACTCTCCTTTATCATTTGAAATTGCCCCTAATAGTGGATTTGAATTTACTAATTGAATAGTAACACCAATTAATGGAACCTGGCTCTGTTTATCAATAACAAAACCTTTAATAGTTTGAGTAGGGATTTGAGAAAATAAAAAAGAGAGCCGAAATATAAAAAAGATTAAAAATTTATTTTTCATTCGTTGCTTATGGAGTAGAAGAAGAAACTGGAATAATTTTACCATTAAAATATTCATGACCTGTAAGTGCAAAGTGACAAATAAATTTAGCCATTTGCTTGGAGGTTAATGGCGCTTTATATCCAGGAAAAGCCAAGTTTAACATTTCTGTTTGAACGGCTCCCAAAGCCAAACAATTAACTGAAATATTTTTTGTTTTAAATTCTTCGGCTAAGCATTCTGTTAATACGCTTAATGCAGCTTTACTGCTTGAATAAGCGCTTAATCCGGCAAATTTTGAGCTCCCCTGAAATCCACCCATGCTACCAATGTTTAAAATATGTGATTTGTTTTTTTTATTCATTAATGGCAAAAGC
>CAMCZO010000058.1 GCA_945887955.1 Chitinophaga pinensis
CCTGTAGTATTAAATTGATTAGAGAACGAATGTTGGATAGAATGAGTGACGCCTCTCGAATAGTAGATAAATTAAATTCAAAAAAATTAGTAGTAAAAAGAGAATGTCCAAATGATAGAAGAATTGTTGATGTTGTTATTTCTGAAAAATGCCTTGAACTTTTAAAATCTTTAAATTATATTGATAAAACTGCTGAGAAATCATTTAAAACATTATCAGACAAAGAAATAAATGATCTTAATAATTTATTAGATAAGTTAAGAGATTAAATTAAATATAAAATAAACTCAACTAAGCTCTATCAATGCTTAATGACTTATTGTTTTTTATATTATGCCCCTGCTTTTCCGAAATAGCTGGGTGCCAAATAAATCCAAGAACGAAACTTACATTACCCGTATTAAGGATTACAATCCTATTAATTTTTAATTCTTTACTAATTTATTTTTAAATTAACTCCCACTTCTTAATTTAAATTTTGCATTTTTTTTAATTAGGTTTTGGCTTCAGCCATAATTCAATCCAAAATAATAATGTATTAAAACCATCCAAACATCAAATTATAAATTATGATGTAACTTATTTTATGGGATTGCGTTATCTAGTTGAACTTTAAATTTTTTTAATATTAAAATTTATTAAGCCCATAAAAAAACTACCTATGAAAAACTTACTAGCAATAATCACTATTATAATTGGCATAAATGCATCATTTGCTCAAACTAACAAGACAATGTTAATTAATAGTTTTCCATACCATATAACTAATTTTACTTCGTTAACAAAAGATTCCATTAGTATTAGATATAAACGACTATATAAATTCACTGATTTTGTTGAAGAAAAAAGTTACAAACTTTTAAAACAGAAGGAGAATTTACTTGACTCAGTTTGGATAAATTATATGTCAGCACATTATACATTTGAAGGAGTATCTGATACATCAATTGCTGAAAGGTCATTTCGTAGAGTTATCTCGACTGGCATTGGTTTAGGTAAATATGCGGATAAGCCAGAAATTGTTTATAATATAAAACGAGATAAGAAAAAGAATTGTATTAATGTGTATGCCTTATTTATATTTTAAAAATATTTTATTAATGATGTAAATATTTTACGGAAATGTTTTATCTAGTTGAACTTTAAATTCTTTTAATAGTAAAATTTATTAAACCATAAAAAAAACAAATATGAAAAACTTACTAGCAATAATCACTATTATAATTGGCATAAATGCATCATTTGCTCAAACAAAAAAACCAATATTAATTAATAGTTTTCCTAACCATGTAACTAAGTTTTCTTATATAACAAAAGATAGCATTAATATTAGATATAAACGTCTATATAATTTCACTGACTTTGTTGAAGAAAAAAGTTACAAGCTTTTAAAACAGAAGGAGAATTTACTTGACTCAGCTCGGATAAATTATCTCTCAGCACATTATGTATTTGAAGGAGTATCTGATACCTCATTTACCAATATGTCATTTAGAAATTGTAACATGACTGGTATTGATTTAGGTAAATATGCGGATAATCCAGAAATTGTTTATAATATAAAACGAGATAAGAAAAAGAATTGTATGAATGTGTATGTCTTATTTATATTTTAAAATAAATAGTTAATGATGTAAATATTTTATTGGATTGTGTTATCTAGTTGAACTTTAATTTTTTTTAATAGAAAAATTTATTAAGCCCATAAAAAAACTACACATGAAAAAATTACTAGCAATAATCAGTATTATAATTGGCATAAATTCATCATTTGCTCAAACTAACAAACCAATATTAATTAATAGTTTTCCTAACCATATAACTAATTTTACAAGAGTAACCAGTGATACCGTTTATGATAGATATAAACGCCTATATAAATTCACTGACTTTGTTGAAGTAAAAAGTGAAAAGCTCTTAAAACAAAAGAAGAATTTACTAGACTCAATTAGTATAAATTATCTCTCAGCCCATTATACATTTCAAGGAATATCAGATACATCATTTACCGATAGGTCACTAAGACTTGTTGAGATGACTGGTTCTGATGGCGGTAAATATGCTGATAAGCCAGAAATTGTTTATAATATAAAACGAGATAAGAAAAAGAATTGTATTTATGTGTATGCCTTATTTATATTTTAAAATAAATAGTTAATGATGTAAATATTTTACGGAAATGTTTTATCTAGTTGAACTTTAATTTTTTTTAATAGTAAAATTTATTAAACCATAAAAAAAACTACCTATGAAAAATTTACTAGCAATAATCAGTATTATAATTGGCATAAATTCATCATTTGCTCAAACTAACAAACCAATATTAAACAATAGTTTTCCTAACCATATAACTAATTTTACAAGTGTAACCAGTGATACCGTTTATGAAAGTTATAAACGCCTATATAAGTTTACTGACTTTGTTGAAGAAAAAAGTTACAAACTTTTAAAACAGAAGGAAAATTTACTTGACTCAGCTTGGATAAATTATATGTCAGCACATTATACATTTCAAGGATTATCAGATACATCATTTACTGCTAGGTCACTAAGCCTTGTTCAAATGACTGATATTGATTTAGGTAAATATGCGGATAAGCCAGAAATTGTTTATAATATAAAACGAGATAAGAAAAAGAATTGTATTTATGTGTATGCCTTGTTTATATTTTAAAATAACAGCAAAAAAATAAAAAATTAAATTCAATTTAAGTTTGGTAGGATATTTATATAAATTAAAACAAATAGAATTACTTATTTAAATTTCAATAAATTAGGTCTCCTTGAGAAGTATTTATTTTTAATTAAATTAACTAAATAATAAAACAGAAATGATTAATGGGGCTTTAAATAATTTATAGAAATTGAAATTAAATTTTTTCTTCTTCTTTAATTAATTTTCTCCAAGCTTCAGGTATTAAAATACTTAACTTTTTTTTATAGTCCATTGCTACTAATACTCCTGTTCCTTCGGCGCAAATAATTAATTCATTATTTTGTTTTTTTACAAGAGCATTTTTAACAGTTAAACTTTTTGATCCCAATCTAATTACTTTTGTATAACAATAAATGTCATCATTTAAATAAATGGGTTGAAGATGATTAATTTCGGTATGAGCTAAAACAAAACCCTGTTCTTCCCAATTAACAGGTGTTTTTAAAATTTTATTAAAATAATTAACCCGACCTAATTCGAAAAAAGTTAAGTAACAAGCATTATTAAGATGGCTAAGTTTATCAATATCGTTAAATCGAATTTGAATTGGCAACTCATGAATATAATCTAATAGAAACATTATACTTGTCTATTTAATAATTCGAGAGCAAACATTTTAAGCTGGTCTTTTTTTGAAGAATTCGCATCCACTTTATCTAAAAAATCTATAGCAATATTAGTGTGCTTATCAGCCTCTTGCTCACAAAGTTTTTTAATATTTAATTGATTATAAATATTTAGAACACCTTCAATTTTTTTATCTGGCGCTATTGTCTGTAATTCTAAATAGTTTATTAACTCTTTTTTTTGTTTATCATCAGATAATTCCAAAGCTTTAATTAATAAAAATGTTTTTTTTGAAGCCAAAATATCACCCCCAATTTGTTTCCCAAATTTTTCTAAATTCTCAGAAAATGTATCTAGCTTATCATCTAACAATTGGAAAGCAATACCCAAATGTTTACCAAATTCGTAAATATTATTCAAATTCTCCTCGCTTGTATAAGCATTCACTCCTCCCATTTTCAAGCTACAACCCAACAATACAGCTGTCTTTAATGTAATCATTTGAATATAATCTTCAACACTAACATTGTCAGAAGTTTCAAAATTCATATCCATCTGTTGTCCTTCACAAACTTCTATTGCCGTTTCATTAAAAATCTTAGATAACTTTTTATATTCTTTAAATCCATAGTTTTCGAGAGATTGAAATGATTTTACGAGCATAACATCGCCACTTAAAATAGCTATATTGCTGTTCCATTTTTTATGAACTGTTGGCATATTTCTTCTAATCGGCGCAGCATCTAAAATATCATCATGAATTAATGAAAAATTATGAAACAACTCAACGGCTAAGGCAGAATGTAAAGATAAGTTAGGGTCTTTATCAAATAAATCACAAGCAATTAATGCCAATAAGGGCCTTAATCGTTTGCCTCCTAATGATAAAATATAATCCTCTGGCTCATATAATTCTTTAGGTTTTTTTCCAATTAAATTAATTTGATAAGACTCTAAATGTCTTAAAAACATATCCATTAAATTTTGATATTGATTATGCACAGAATTAAGAATGTTTTGCTAGTTCTAATAAATAATTACCGTAACCGCTTTTTGTTAATGGAGTTGCTAATTTGATTAACTTTTCTTTATTGATATAACCCATATTAAATGCGACTTCTTCGATACAACCAATTTTTAAACCTTGACGTTCTTCAATTACCTGAACGAATTGCCCCGCTTGCATTAATGATGAAAAGGTACCAGTATCTAACCATGCGGTTCCTCGATCCATAATTGATACTTTCAATTTCCCCTGTTTTAAATATTCTTTATTTATATCTGTAATTTCAAATTCTCCTCTAGGGCTAGGTTTTAAATTTTTAGCAATTTCAACTACATCATTATCATAAAAATAAAGTCCAGGAACTGCATAATTTGATTTCGGAACCTGCGGTTTTTCTTCTATTGAAAGTACCCGATGATTTTCGTCAAACTCAACAACACCATATCTTTCGGGATCGCTAACATGGTATGCAAAAACAACTCCTCCTTCGGGATTATTAATTTGTTTTAAAGAGCCCCCTAAACCAACACCATAAAATATATTATCACCTAAAATTAAAGCAACTTTTTCATTTCCAATAAACTTCTCGCCAATAACAAACGCTTGAGCTAAGCCATTCGGGATTTCTTGAACAGCATAGGTGAATTTGCACCCCAAATTTTCGCCATTCCCCAATAATCGTTCAAATTGAGGTAAATCATGGGGAGTAGAAATAATTAAGATTTCATTAATACCTGCCATCATCAATACCGAAAGCGGATAATAAATCATTGGTTTATCAAAAATAGGCATCATTTGTTTACTCATAGCAAAAGTTAATGGATGTAAACGTGTACCTGAGCCTCCGGCTAAAATAATTCCTTTCATTGGTTAGTTATAATTTACTAGCAAAATTATAAAAATATGTTAAGTAATATTACTAAAAATGGATTATTATCAATTTCAAAACACTAATAAAAATCGAAATATATTGAATAATGATTAATTTAATGAGTAAATAGAACTAATTACTTAGGGAAAAATTGGTTTAAATTGACTTTTTTATATAAATTTGTAAAGAATGCTTTGATTTAAAGCTTTTGAAATAATTTTAAAACTTGAAATAAAAAATGAGTAAGTTGTTTATCTATTCCAATTTACGATTATATCATTTTAATTTGTTTTTTAATATGCGATCTAAATTTACCATAACATTTCAATTTTTATTAATTTTATTCGTTTTAGTTTGTTCTCAACTGATTCAAGCTCAAGTTACTGTTTCTAATTACAATGCCTGTCCAGGCCAATCAATTATTGTTACTGCCAATTGGAATAATGCAGCTAATGTAACTTATATTCTTAACTCAGGAACCCCACCAAATGTAGTTCAAGCAAATCCAAATTTCACGATTTTTAGTAATACATCTACTCAATACACAATAACTGGAAACGGAGTAGTTAATGGTCTTCCAGCAGTATCCTCGGCAACTTTTAACTTAAGCATTTCTGCTCCTCCTCCATTAACATTTACCAATCCAGGTCAATTTTGTTTTAATAGCACAGCTACTTTTACAGCTCCTATTGGTGGTATATCATACAGTGTATCTGGCCCACCAGGCACAGCAAATTTTGTTTCAAACTCAAATATTATTTCAATAAATAATGTTTTGCCACAACCCAACACGGGGCAATATACAATTACCACTTTGTTTTCAGGTTGCACAAATACCGGGGTTACTAATATCAGTGTAGCTCCTAATACAGCAATAACTATCAGTAGTCCTACAAACATTTGTTTAGGCACTAATTATTGTTTATCATCAAATTTACCTACTACTAATAATGGTTATAATTGGACTGGTCCGAATGGATTTTTAGATCCAAGTCAAAATCCATGTATTTCTTTTAATTCGGTTAATCAAGGTGGGGTTTATACTGTTTATTCTAATATTGTTTTTGGAAACATAACTTGCCCTCGATCTGCATCAACTTCTGTAAATGTAGTTCAAACAGTTCCGGTTTCTGTTGCTGCATCACCCGCTTACACGTTATGCCAAGGTGCTAATTTAAATTTATCGGCAGGTGCAAGTGGAGCTATTGGTTTTTCTTGGCTTGGACCTCAATCTTATTTGTCATCAATACAAAATCCATTTCTTACTAATATTACTCCAATAATGGCTGGCACCTATTCGGTAACAGCCTTATTTACTAACGGTGTTATTACCTGTACAACAGGTGCTGCTGTTACCGTATCAATTGTATCAACAGCTCAACCCATTATTTATGCAACCTCAAATGTTTGTAAAGATGGAGTAGTTAATTTTTCGGCAACCACTTCGCCAGCAGCATCAACATATAGTTGGACTGGTCCGCAACAATGGACTTCATTTGGAGCATTTCCTGTAATTACTGGCATACAAGCAAATCAATCTGGTATTTATTATGTTTATGCTAAGTTTTCTATCGGTTCAACGCAATGTACCACATCAAAATCAGTTCAAATAAATGTTGTTCCCGTAAATACTATTACAGTAATTCCTCCGGGTTCAGTTTGCGAGCCAAATAATGCATATTTACAAGCAAGTGCAGTTGGAGCGTATCAATTTTCTTGGGCTGGACCAAATGGGTTTTCCTCTTCTCTTCCTAATCCACCAGTTTATTATCCAACAACATCTGCATCTGGAATTTATACCGTAACAGCTACTTTTTATAATGGAATAGTATATTGTTATAGTACTAACACAGTTGCTTTAACCATAAACCCTCTTTTAAATTTCACATTAGTTCCGCGCCAACAAGCTTGTTATAATAGCCCAATATCTATTAGCGGCCCAAATGGTGCTACTTCATATACTTGGACAAGTTCAACCGGATTTACTTCCAACTCTCAAAACATCTATTTTTCATCTATTCAACCAAATAATTCTGGTACATATACCTTAAATGTTTCTCTTGGACCTTGTATAACCGGTAAATCAACCGAAATAGATGTTTTAACACCAATTCAGTTTACTCTAACTCCTTTTAACAGAACGGTTTGTAAAAATGATACAACTATATTATTTGGAGGAGTTTCAGGCGGAAGTGAAAACTATGCCTATACATGGAATCCATCCGTATATTTAATAGGCCCTAACGGTAATAATCAAAAATGTAGCCCATTGGGAACTACAATTTATAATTTTATTGCCTATGACATTGCTTGTCCAAATTATACGATTGCACATACCTTTTCTGTTATTGTAAATCAACCGCCATTACCAGATTTAAAACTAGATAAAACCACTAGTTGCCAACCTTTATGTTTATTTTTGAATTCTCGAACTCAAAGTCAAGCTGCAATTACTACATACGATTTTGGAGGAACTGATAAAATTCAAAAAGATAGTTTTAACTATTGCATTGATAAACCTGGAACATTTAATTTAAAAATTTTATCAAAAGGTAAAAATGGTTGCTCAGGCATATATGAATATCCACAACCAATTGTGGTTTATCCTAAACCAGGCACAAAAATTAATTGGAACCCAGAGTCTCCAACTATTACCGAGGAAGTTACATTTAACCCAACCTTTTCTTACGAACCAACTAGCTATACTTGGTTTTTTTCAGGATTAGCATCAGGCACAAGCAGCGACACCTTAAACATTAAAAATCCACAATTATTATATAATAATACGGGGCAATATCCTGTTATATTAATTTGTAAAACAGAAAATGAATGCACGGATACTGTTATAAAATATATAAATATAAGAGACGATTATAATATATTTATACCCAATAGTTTCACCCCAAATAATGATGGAATAAACGATGTTTTTCAAATCAAAGGCAGCGGATTAAGCGAAGATGGGTTTCTAATTAATATTTATGATCGATGGGGAAATAATATATATACGAGCAAGGACATAAATAGCTCATGGGATGGAAAAGTTAACGACAATAAAGTTGGTGATGGTATTTACATTTATAAAGTTAAAATAGTTGGTTCTCATGGTGAAGGTCGAAAAGAATTTAACGGACAAATAACCCTTACAAAATAAATTGATTTTTATAACTTTTAATAAATCCCTCCCCATATTAAAGGAGGGATTTTTATTTTTACCTAAAATAGTTATTCAATAATTAATTAAATGAAACAATACCATGACTTAATGCAACATGTTTTAAATGTTGGTTGTAAAAAAACAGATAGAACAGGTACAGGAACAATCAGTATTTTTGGTTATCAAATGCGATATAATCTTGAAGAAGGATTTCCTTTATTAACAACAAAAAAACTACATACAAAAAGTATTATCCATGAATTACTTTGGTTTTTAAAAGGCGACACTAATATTAAATACTTAAAAGAAAACAACGTAAAAATTTGGGATGATTGGGCAGATGAAAACGGAAATCTAGGTCCAGTTTATGGATATCAATGGCGAAATTGGCCACTACCAAATGGTGGGCATATAGATCAAATAACTCAGGTTATTGAAATGATTAAAAAAAATCAAGATTCACGGAGATTAATTGTTAGTGCATGGAATGTAGCTGATATCAATCAAATGAAACTTCCACCCTGTCATGCCTTTTTTCAATTCTATGTGGCAGAAGGTAAATTAAGTTGCCAATTATACCAAAGAAGTGCGGATGTGTTTTTGGGAGTGCCATTTAACATAGCCTCATATGCTTTATTAACTATGATGGTAGCTCAAGTTTGTGGTTTAAAATTAGGCGAATTTATTCATACATTAGGTGACGCTCATCTTTATTCAAATCACATTGAACAAGCTAATCTTCAACTATCAAGATCTATTTTGCCATTACCTACTATGAAAATTAATAAAGAAATTAACTCTATTTTTGATTTTGAATTTAAAGATTTTGAATTAGAAAATTACAATCCACACCCTCACATTAAAGCTACAGTAGCTGTTTAATTTAATTATTAGTATAAAAAATGATAGCAACAATTTTTCATTTGGGAAAAGAATATAAAATTGATTTTTTTAAACCGATTGATATTTCGATGCCATTGAGCACTAATATTGATGGAACTAGCGCCTGGTATGTTGACCCAATGAAATTAGAACCGGTTGTTAAGGGCGATTGGATTGGTGATGTAACAAAAGGCGGTTCAGTAAATTTTAGAAATATTATGTTTAACCCTCATGGAAATGGAACTCATACAGAATGTGTTGGACATATTAGCAAAGAGTTTTATACCATTAATAAATCTCTAAAAAGATTTGTTTTTGTTGCAGAATTAATTACTGTGCTTCCGACAAAAATAGAAAATGGAGATTTTGCTATTACTCGCAAACAATTTGAAACAGCTTTAAATGATATAACTAAGCCAGAAGCAATTGTAATAAGAACTTTAAGTAATGGCTCAAATAAGTTGCATACAAATTATAGCAACACAAATCCACCCTTTATTTTAAAAGATGCAATAGAATACTTAAATGAATTGGGCGTTAGGCATTTACTAATAGATATGCCAAGTATAGATAAAGAGCAAGATGGAGGGAAACTAGAAGCGCATCACGCTTTTTGGAATTACCCAAACAAAGTTGAATTAGAAAAAACAATTACAGAAATGATATATGTGCCTAATGAAATTAATGATGGGACTTATATTCTTAATTTACAAATTGCTCCTTTCGAAAATGACGCTAGTCCGAGCAAACCAATTTTATATAAAGTATATTAATTTATTTTTTATTAAATCTTTCATCGCTCAAACTTAATAAAAAGAATTCAAGATCTTTTTTTTCTCTCTCATTCAAACCTAAAGGTTTATTTAATAAAGAATCTCGATTTATTGAATTAGAAATAAATTTATCAGGCTCATTATAATAATCAATTACCTGTCTTAGTGTTTTGTGCATTCCGTTATGCATATATGGGGCTGTTTGCGCAACGTTTCTTAAGCCCGGAACCTTAAACGAACCTAAATCTTTTGGGTTAGCACTAATTTTAAATCTTCCTTCATCGTTAAACTCTTTACCATTATAAATACCTATGTTTTTAAACTTATCACTTCCAGTAAAATCAACTCCAAAATGACAATCAAAACATTTTGCTTTGCCATTAAAAATAGTCAAGCCTCTTTTAGCACTTTCGTTCATCAAAATTGTATCCTCTTCATTTAAATATTTATCAAAAATAGATTTACTAGTTTCTAATGTTTTTTCAAAACTAGAAATGGCATTAGCTAATAATTCTCGAGAGGGTGCTTTACCATAAACAGTTATAAATGCTTCATTATATTTTTTACTTTTTAAAAGCCTTTTAATTGCAATTGACAATGGTAAGTCCATTTCAAATGGATTTTCGATAGGCATTAACGCTTGTTCTTCTAATGATTCTGCTCTACCATCCCAAAAGTAAAAATTACGATTAGTTTGATTCATTGCACTTGGAGTATTTCTGTTGCCTAATTGCGCATTAATACCTTTACTAAATGGGATATTATCAGCAAAAGCAAATTCAGGTTTGTGGCAACTGGCACAACTTAATTTATAATCGCGAGATAAAATGGTATCAAAAAATAAACTTTCACCTAAATCAACCTCTGAATAAATAATTTTTTGTTCAGATAAATTAGAGCATGATAAAAAAAATAAAATACTACATAAAAAACAGATGTGTGTTTTCATAAACAAAAATAATAGTTTATAACTAACAAATAGAATTTTATACTTGTTTTTATTAGCTCTTTTAACATAAAATACATGTTTAATTAATTGTACGTTTTAAAATATTAAGTATATTTATTGAGCATATGAAAAAATTAGAATTGAATTATTAATTAATATATAATTTAATGGAACTTTCGAACAATAATACGGAAAAGCCAGTCCTTCCATTCAATAATTTATACCTCATTAGTGGATTAGTAAACGGATTTAATAAAGGTTGGATGTATTTAACAACAATCTTACTTTTAATAATTGGCTACTTATTATTTCAATCTATTATTTTTTATCCATTAATAAATATTTTAAAACAAAATGGATTCTCTGAAACGGAAATTTTAAGTAATGCTCATTTATTATTTAATAGTGAGGCATTAAAACTAGACAAAAACTGGGTAATATTAATAGAGCTTGGTATGTTTGTTTTTGCATTTATAGGTTTTTTCATAGGCTTAAAAAAAATTCATAATAAATCTCTGAATAGTGTATTAACAGGTTTTCAAAAATTTAGGATTAATCGAGTTGGCTTTGCATTTTTAATTTGGGGGCTCTTATTGTTATTTTCTGTCATTATTAATTATATATTAAAGCCAGCAGATTTCACCTTTCAATTTAATTTGCAAGGATTTATCATTTCAACAGTTATTTTACTATTGTTTATGCCTATTCAAACGGGTATAGAAGAATTATTTTTTAGGGGGTATTTGATACAAGGCTTATCACAGATATTTAAAAACGGAATTATTCCATTAATTATAACCTCCTTACTTTTTGGTTTAGCTCATATGAGTAATCCTGAAGTTCAAAAATTTGGATGGAGTATTATGTTATCATATTATATAATTTTCGCTCTATTTATGGGGTGTATTACTTTATTAGACGAAGGATTAGAATTAGCAATTGGAATCCATTTTGCTAATAATATGATAAGTGGATTACTGGTTTCTACTCCCGATTCAGTTTTAAAACCGTACTCGATTTTAGAAACTAAAAACGAAAACCCATATCTTGAATTGATTTATTGGTTTTTTATGGCAGGTTTAACTTTTTTAGTTTTTGTAAAAAAATACAAATGGAACAATTTTAATTTACTAATAAAATAAAAACATGAGAAAAACATCATTTATATTACTAATTTATTTTAGTTTAACTAAATTAAGTGCTGATGAGTCGTATCGATATTTTGTGAATCTAAATAAAGTAATAAACGATAAGGTTTCGGTTTTATTAATAACTCCAAATATAAATCAAGAAGTGGTTGATTTTTGTTTTCCATCGATGGTTCCTGGTACTTATGAAATTTATGATTTCGGACGTTTTATATCTAATTTAAATGTGTTGGGTAAAAATAAAACAAAAATAAAAATAGTAAAAATTGATAAAAATACTTATCGACTTTCGCCAGCTTCACAAATTGAAAAAATAACCTACGATGTTGATGATACTTGGGATGAATGTAATTTAAAAGATACTAAAGAAAAAATTATTTTTGAACCAGGGGGAACAAATTTTGAAAAAGGAAAAAACTTTTCGATTAATACACATAGTATGTTTGGATACTTTAAAGGATATAGCAATCGTGATTTTATTTTAGAATTTGAAAAACCAAAAGACTTCTTTCCATCTACTGGATTAAATAATATTAATATTGGAATTAACAAAGATGTAATAAGTGTTTTTGATTATCATGACTTAGTTGATTCGCCAATTATGTATTTTATTCCAGATACTGCAACCATAAAAATTGCTAAAACAAATGTTTTAGTTTCATGCTATTCTCCTAATAAAAAAATAACAGCTAAATTCATTAGCGAAACACTAAAAGAATTGTTAATTGCACAAAAGGATTATTTAGGTGGAGAGCTTCCTGTAGAAAAATATGCTTTTTTATTTTATTTTATGTCAGGCTCAAGTCTATCTGGTTCAAGCGGAGCATTAGAACATTCATACTCGTCTTTTTATGTATTGCCAGAATATGATAGTTTGAGTATGCAACAACAACTGAGAGATGTAGCAGCACATGAATTTTTTCATATTGTAACCCCCCTTAATATTCATGCCAAAGAAATAGGTGATTTTGATTTTAATAATCCTCAAATGAGCGAGCATTTATGGCTCTATGAAGGAATGACTGAATATGCAGCACATCATGCTCAAGCAAAAAGTAAAATAATAGATATTGATCAATTATTAAATACAATGATGCAAAAATATCAAACAAGTATAAAAGAATATAATGATACCATGAGTTTTACTTATATGAGTAAACATGTGTTAGAAGAAAAAATACACAAACAATATAATAACGTTTACGAAAAGGGAGCCGTAATAGGTATGTGTTTGGATATTCTTTTAAGAGACTTAAGTGAAGGCAAATATGGCACACAAAATTTAATGAAAGATTTATCATTAAAATATGGTAAAAACAAATCATTTAATGATTCTGAATTGTTTAAAGACATCGAGAATTTGACTTTTCCTGAAATTGGAAGCTTTTTAAAAAAACATGTAGGTGGGACTATCCCTCTACCTATGTCTGAAATACTTAGTAAAATTGGATTAGAATTTTCGAAAGAAAATTTTAATTACGAATTTTCAATAGGAAATCCTGATTTCAATTATAATGAAAAAACTAAAAGACTTTATGTTGAGAGCCTTTATAATATAGATGATTTTGGAATAGATTTAAATTATATGATTGGAGATGAATTACTAAAAATAAATGGAAAAAGTCTTGAAGTAGAAAAAATCAAAGAAACACTTACAGATTATTATGCATCAATAAAGGAAGGAGATAAAGTAATTATTGAAATATTAAGGCCAGAAAAAAACAATAAAAATTATAAAACAATCGAATTAACTGCTATAGCAAAAAAGATAAAAGTAACCCGTGAAAATCAAATAAATTTAATTAAAAATTTAACTGCCAAACAAACTCAAACATTAAAAGCATGGACAGGCTTAGAAATTGGAAATTAATGTATTATAATTATTTAAATTTAAACTACTCATAAATGACTTCCTTTATCATAAAACCTTATAGTTTAATTTATACTTTTTTGTTTATCTCACTTTGCATTTTTGCACAAGATAATATTAAACCATTTCAATATTCTAGTACAAATAAAAAAGCACTTAAATACTTTGATGAAGGAAAGCGCTATTATGACGCCCGAAAAGATAAACAAGCAGAGGAGTATTTTTTAAAAGCAATTGAAACGGATAAAACATTTATAGAACCACATGTTATAATTTCGATATTATGTTTAGAACAAGATAGACTTAAAGAAAGAATTTATCATTTAGAAGAAGCAATAAAAAAAGGGCCAGGAATTTATGTAGAAAATTATTTTAACCTTGCAGAAACTGAATTTAGTATTGAAGAATACGAAAAATCAAAACAACATTATTCTGAATTTTTAAAATTTACAAGAATAAATCCAAATGATAAAGAAGAAGCTATTTTTAAAAATAAATGTGTTGATTTTGCCATAGAAGCTAAAAAAAATCCAAAAAAAATAAATTTCTATAATGCAGGTCCTTCGATTAATACAGCTGATAACGAATATTTTCCAACAATCACTGCCGATGAAAATTATTTTGTATATACAAGAAAAATTTCATGCCAAAATTGTTTAAGTAAATCTCAAGAAGATTTATTTATTTCAAAAAAAGACGCTGCATCAACTTGGGCTGAATCAAGACAAATTAATGAATTAAGTGGTGATGGTAATGAAGGTGCTCCATCAATATCTGCTGATGGAAATTATATGTTTATGACAATTTCACAAGAAATGGATGGGAAATATATGGGAGGACAATCTAGTGGATTAGGGAGCTGCGATATTTTTTATACACAAAAAATAAATGGTAGATGGATGAAACCAATTAATTTGGGCACTAAAATTAATTCGAGTATGTGGGAAAGTCAGCCTAGTTTTAGCAGCGATGGAAAAACATTATATTTTGTTAGAGGAACGCCTGCTAGAAATGGAACTATAAAAGGAATAGACATATACTACTCAGTAGTAGATGCAAACGGTAAATTTTCGCAAGCAGTTAAATTACCTTCAATTATTAATACCGAAAAAGATGAACAGTCTGTATTTATTCATCCCGACAATCAGACGCTCTATTTTTCGAGCGAGGGGCATATTGGAATGGGTGGTGCAGATATTTTTATGTCTAAAAGAAAAGCTGATGGTAACTGGGGTGCGCCCATTAATCTGGGTTATCCCATAAATACATCTAAAGACGAAAATAGTTTATTAGTTTCTCCAAGCGGACAAATCGGATACTTCGCATCAGATAGAACTGGTGGATTTGGTGGCTTGGATTTATATCAGTTTGAAATGCCTGATAACATGAGGCCTGAGAAAATTACATATGTAAAAGGTAAGGTATATAATGCTAAAACAAACGAACCTTTAGAAGCAAGCTTTGAAGTTTTTGATTTATCTTCTCAATTATCTATTGCTGAATTATATTCTCAAAAAAATGGAGAGTTTCTCGTTACCTTAACTGCGAATAAAAATTATTTAATAAATGTAAATAAAACAGGTTTTTTATTTTATAGCGATAACTTTAGCTTAAAAGAAATTCAAGCCAATTTTAATAAACCTTTTCAATTAAATATACCATTAGAACCAATTGATATTGATGGTAAAGTAGAGCTGAAAAATATATTTTTTGATGTAAATAAATGGGAAATTAAACCAGAAAGTAAAGCTGAATTAACTAAATTAATTCAACTTTTAACGAAAAATGTAAACATTAAAATTGAAATTAGTGGGCATACAGATACTGACGGTGATAAAAAAAGTAATATTAGTTTATCAACTAACCGTTCAAAATCAGTTTACGATTACTTAAACAATGTTGGTAAAATAGACTTAAGTCGATTAACTTACAAGGGTTATGGAGACACGCAACCAAAAGTTGCAAACGATACACCTCAAAATAAGGCACTAAACAGAAGAATTGAGTTTAAAGTGACTTCAAAATAAATTTACAAAAACATTTTTTGCCAGCGATTCAAAACAAAAAGTTTAAATAATAATTTATTATGAAAAGAATTGTTAGGATCAGCGTTTTGAATTTTATTATAATTAACAAATTCAAAATCAGCAGACTTTATTTCTGACAATAATTGTGGTCGAATTGTTTGCATCCAACTTTGCATTGGTGTTTCAAAACCTTTTTTATCGTATCTATAATATATTTCACCAGGTAATTTAGATTTTAAAGCTTCTCGTAATAAAAATTTTGAAACACCATTTTTTATTTTTTTATTTCCATTAAAAGAAAACATTAAATTAATTAAATCAACATCGTCTGAAAATGGAGTCCGGCTTTCAACACTGTGAAACATAGAGCAGCGATCTTCGCATTTTAAAAACGATTTCAAGCGTGTTTGATAAATATCACTCAGTAATTGTTGATTTATATCATTAAAATAAACAGAAGGGTTTTTAATTTGAGATTTATTAATAAAAGAATCGTTAAAAAAAATAGAGAAATTATTTTTATTAAAATAGTAATTTTGCTTTAACTTTTCTTTACAATAAAATTGAAAAGGATTTGTAATTGTTTTGCGACTATTTAAAATTTCGTTTATTCCAGAAATAAAAAGTCCTTTTGAGAAAAAATCATTCCATTTGGCTAAAAAATGATGATGGTAGCCAGCAAATAATTCATCGGCCCCTTGACCATCTAAAACAACTTTAATATTATTTTGTTTAGCTAGTTCCATCACTTTAAACTGAGCATATGTACTAGTATCCCAAATAGGAACATCTTGTGAATAAATTAAAGAGTCTAGGTCATCTAAGAAGCCATTTAAGCTTGGTTCGGTCTTATAATGTTTTGCATTTATTTTTTTCACTACACAATCTGCAAAATACTCTTCGTTAAATTTTTCATTTTTAAAAACAGAGGTAAAACAAGAAATTGGTTGTTTTGAAAATTGAGCAATAGTTAGTGCTAATGCGCTACTATCTATTCCTCCACTTAAACAGGTTCCAACTTCAACATCACTTCTCAGTCTTATTTTCACGGCATTTTCAAAAACGAAGCTTATTTTTTCAATCAATTCATTTTCATTTAAATAATCGTTTTTTAAATTGACATGTTGACTTAAATGATAATATGATTCTGTAATAATTTTACAAGATGAAATATCGTAAAACAAATTGGTGCCCGGCCATAATTCTATTATTTCATCAAAAAAGTTTTCTGTATTTGATTCGAGTAAATCATTAAATAAATAATTTTGAAGTGCTTCGGTATTAATTTTAGCTTTAATTAATCCAGATTTAATAAAAGCTTTTTGTTCGCTTGCAAATGAAAAAAAATGAGGATTATTTATATAATAAAAGGGTTTTACTCCAAATCTATCTCGTGAAGCAAAACATGTTTTTTTATCAGCATCATAAATACAAAATGCCCACATTCCATTAAATTTTTCAACACATTTATGCCCCCATTGTTTATAGGCATTTAATACGACTTCGGTATCTGTTTCTGATACAAAAACATATCCTAATTTTTTAAGATCGGCTTTTAATTCAATATAATTATAAATTTCTCCATTAAAAGTAATCCAAACATCACCAATAGAAGACTTCATAGGTTGATGGCCAGCTTCAGTCAAATCAATAATGGATAATCGACGGTGAGCAAAAGCTAAAAAATTATGATTGGTGGCTTTTGAAATATGAGATTGAGGAATATAATTTAAATCCGGTCTTAAAAAATCTTTAATAGATTTATTAAAAAATGGAACCGTTTCATTTTTGGAAGAAAGAATAAAACCTTCTCCATCTGGGCCACGATGATTAAGGGCATCAGACAGTAAAATAATTGATTGAGATAGATCAATCGTATTTTGTTTTTTTAAAATTATACCGGCAATACCACACATATTAATTTCAATATCTAATCAGCCCACATAAATACACCTGGTTTGTTATTGTACTTTTCAATGTCTTTGTCAGATAGTAAAAAAACAAAATCGATAAAAGGTAAAACACCAAAAACCCCACCAAAACTTCCAATATAAACGACAGGAACATGAGGTTGGCACCCCAGATAAATTCTATGTAAGGCGACTATGCCAAAAGGGAAAGGAAAAGCTAAAGCTGCTGCAGTTATTCTTTTATTTCGTTTTTGTTTAAATCTAAATAGTTGAAAAATAGGATTAGGCCTATTAAAATTAGTGCTTTCTAATTGTATGCAGTGAGAATAGCAATCATTAATTGCTGAATAATTTGAATCAATGTAAAGACAAACAGTTGAACTTGAAGATAAATTAAGAGACAATAAACCTAAAAGTATAGAAATTAATTTTTTCGATATTTTTATTTTTTTCGAAAAACAACTTATATTCATTAATTCAAAAATATTAAACCCATTAACAAAATGCAATATCGCCATTTAAAATTAATATATTATTCAATAAACATAGTTTATTTTAATAGGAGATTTTTATATTTGTGAAAATAAATAAAATTGTGACTTTAATAAAAAGCATTTCAGGAATTAGGGGCACAATAGGCGGCAAACCAAATCAAGGTTTAACACCAATTGATACAGTTAAGTTTGTGTCGGCATATGGCACATGGGTTATTAATCAAAACCCTAATAAAAAAATTACAGTTATTATTGGTCGAGATGCCAGAATTAGTGGAACAATGATTTCAAATATTGTAAGCGGAACTCTGATGGGTTTAGGGATAGATGTGATTGATTTAGAACTAAGCACAACACCAACAGTTGAAATGGCTGTTTGCGATTTAAATGCTCAAGGAGGAATAATTTTAACGGCAAGTCATAATCCTAAACAATGGAATGCGTTAAAGCTTTTAAATGCCTCAGGAGAGTTTATTAGCGAAGCTATAGGATTAGAAATTTTAGAACTTGCTGAAAATGAAAATTTTAATTATGCTGAAGTTCAAAATTTAGGCAAATACATTATTAATTCAGATTATTTATTGACTCATTTGAATAAAATAATTAATTTACCATATGTAGATTGTGACGCAATAAAAAAAGCAAATTTCACTGTCGTTATTGATGCAATAAATTCCAGCGGTGCACTAGTAGTTCCAAAACTTTTAACTTTACTTGGTGTAGATAAATTTGAACTCATTCACGGCGAAACTCATGGAGATTTTGCACACAATCCTGAACCATTACCTGAACATTTAAATGATTTAAGTAAAGCTGTTCTAAAACATAAAGCTCAATTAGGAATTAGTGTAGATCCGGACGTAGACCGCCTTGCATTTGTTTGCGAAGATGGCGAAATGTTTGGAGAAGAATATACACTGGTAGCAGTAGCAGATTTTGTATTAAAAAAGCATAAAAATGCAAATACTGTTAGCAATCTTTCTAGTACTCGAGCACTAAGAGATGTTACTGAAAAAAATGGAGGCATCTATTCAGCATCAGCTGTAGGGGAAGTAAACGTTGTGGAGATGATGAAAACTACAAAGGCTATTATTGGGGGTGAAGGCAATGGGGGTATTATTTTACCAGAATTACATTATGGTCGTGATGCGTTAGTTGGAATAGCAATTTTTTTAAGTCATTTAGCTAAATATGGCAAATCGGCATCTATGCTAAGAAAATCTTATCCAAATTATTATATTTCAAAAAATAAGATCGAATTAACACCAGAAATAGACGTAAATTATATTTTAAAAGAAATAAC
>CAMCZO010000059.1 GCA_945887955.1 Chitinophaga pinensis
AAAAAATAAAAAAAATGGCAAAAGAGTTATCAGCAATAGTAAAATTGCAAATTAAAGGTGGAGCTGCTAACCCATCACCCCCTATTGGACCTGCATTAGGCGCCAAAGGTGTAAACATCATGGAATTCTGTAAACAATTCAATGCCAGAACCCAAGAAAATGCCGGTAAAGTTTTACCTGTAATTATTAATGTTTATACCGATAAGTCTTTTGATTTTGTTATCAAACGACCGCCAGTTGCAATACAAATATTGGAAATTGCTAAGATTAAAAACGGATCCTCTTCAAGCAATCGTAAAAAAGTTGGCTCATTAAATTGGGATCAAGTTAGAGCAATTGCTGAAGATAAAATTGTAGACATGAATTGTTTTACAATTGAGTCGGCCATGAATATGGTTGTAGGAACTGCTCGAAGCATGGGAGTTACAGTAACAGGTGAAAAACCTCACTAATTAAAAAAATTATTAACCAAAAAAAACAAGCTTAAGAAATGGCAACGTTGACTAAAAAAAGAAAGGCTGTTCTCGTCAAATACGACGCTAACAAGTCTTACTCCGTTCTTGAAGCATCAAAAATTGTAAAAGAAATTACTACAACAAAATTTGATGCCTCTGTGGATCTTGCGATCCGTTTAGGAGTTGACCCTCGCAAAGCTAATCAAATGGTACGCGGCACCGTAACTTTACCTCATGGTACTGGTAAAACTATGCGCGTTTTAGCATTAGTAACTCCTGATAAGGAAGCTGAAGCTAAAGCAGCAGGTGCTGATTATGTTGGGTTAGATGAATACATTGAAAAAATAAAAGGTGGATGGACAGATGTGGATGTTATTATCACAATGCCTTCTGTAATGGGTAAAGTTGGTGCTTTAGGTCGAGTATTAGGTCCACGTGGATTAATGCCTAACCCAAAAACCGGTACCGTTACAATGGATATTGCAAAAGCAGTAACAGACTCAAAAGGAGGTAAAATTGATTTTAAAGTAGATAAAGCAGGAATCATTCATGCAGGTATTGGTAAAGCTTCTTTTGATGCTACAAAATTATCTGACAATGCAAATGAATTATTGCAAACAATTTTAAAATTAAAACCATCCAGCGCAAAAGGAAATTATGTAAAATCTGTAACTCTAAGTAGCACAATGAGCGCCGGCGTAACAATTGATCCTAAAACATTCACCTAAAAAACTGCTATAAATGACTAAAACCGAAAAAACACAGGTAATTGAGCAGTTGGTAGAAAAACTAAATGCTAATAATAAAATCTATTTAGCAGATTGTTCTTCTTTAACTGTTGAAAAAGTAAATGCATTCCGAAAACAATGTTTTGAAAAACATATTTCGGTTACTGTTATTAAAAATACTTTACTAAAAAAAGCAATAGAAAAAGCAAACGACAGTAAATTAGCTGAGTTAATTCCTGCATTAAAAGGAGAAACAGCATTAATTTTTACTGATATTTCTAATGCTCCAGCTAAAATTATAAAAGATTTTCGTAAAAACGATAAAAAGCCAGCATTAAAAGCAGCTTACGTTGAAGAAATGATTTTTATAGGCGACGAACAATTAGATGCTCTAGTAGGCTTAAAATCTAAAAACGAATTAATAGGCGAAGTAATTGGATTATTACAATCTCCAATCCAACGCGTATTAGGCGCTTTAGAAAACAAAGGCGGCAACGAAGATGTTGCAGCTTAAAACAATTTAAAAATTAAATAATAATAATAAATAATAATACCTTAAAATAATAAAAACATGGCAGATATAAAAGCAATTGCTGATCAATTAGTTAGCTTAACAGTAAAAGAAGTACAAGAATTAGCTAAAGTATTAAAAGACGAACACGGTATCGAACCAGCTGCTGCTGCAGTAGTAGTTTCTGCTGGTGGTGGTGGCGAAGCTGCTGCAGTAAAAACATCTTTTGATGTAATTTTATTAGAAGTTGGTGGAGCAAAATTAGGTGTCGTAAAAGTTGTTAAAGATTTAACAGGTTTAGGCTTAAAAGAAGCTAAAGATTTAGTAGATGGTGCTCCAAAAGCTATCAAAGAAGGAATTGGCAAAGAAGAGGCTGAAGCAATTAAAAAAGCTTTAGAAGAAGCAGGTGCCAAGGCAGAAATTAAGTAGTTCTGTAATAATTTACTCGAAAATGGCTGTAAATATAAAAGTCATTTTCCTGTTTTTTTTAAAAACAGCGAACAAAGAGAAGTAATCATTGTAATAACTTAATATCAAAATAAAATTGGCTGCAAATATAAAAATTCCAAAACGAGTTAATTTCTCGTCAAATAAATTTCCGATTGAATATCCGGATTTTTTAGATATTCAGGTTAAATCTTTTCAGGATTTTTTCCAGTTAGAAACAACTCCAGAAAACCGAAAAAAAGAAGGTTTATTTAAAGTGTTTGCTGAAAATTTCCCCATTTCTGATGCAAGAAATAATTTTGTATTAGAATTTAAGGATTATTATATCGACCCACCCCGCTACGCTCTCTCCGAATGTATCGAACGTGGTTTGACATATTCTGTTCCTTTGAAGGCAAAATTATACCTTTATTGTACAGACCCAGAACACGAAGATTTTGAACCAATTATGCAAGATGTGTATTTGGGAACAATTCCTTACATGACCCCAAAAGGATCATTTATTATCAATGGTGCTGAACGTGTTATTGTTTCTCAATTACATCGTTCGCCAGGGGTATTTTTTGGGCAAAGCCGTCATGCTAACGGAACAAAATTATATAGCGCGCGCGTTATTCCTTTTAAAGGAAGTTGGATTGAATTTGCAACCGACATTAATAACGTGATGTACGCTTATATCGATCGTAAGAAAAAATTACCTGTTACAACATTATTACGTGCTATTGGTTTTGAAAGCGATAAACAAATTTTGGAAATTTTTGGTTTAGCCGACGAAATTAAAGTAAGTAAAGCAGGTTTAAAACGCGAAATAGGAAGAAAATTAGCCGCACGTGTTCTTAAAACATGGTTAGAAGATTTTGTAGATGAAGATACCGGGGAAGTTGTTTCTATCGAACGTAATGAAGTGATCTTAGACCGTGAAACTATTTTAGAAGACGAACACATTGACTTTATTGTTGATGCCGGCGTTAAATCTATTATTTTACACAAACAAGATGTTAATACAGCAGATTTTGCAATTATTTATAACACCTTACAAAAAGATTCAACAAACTCTGAAAAAGAAGCTATTGAATTTATTTATCGTTTATTACGTAATGCAGAACCACCTGATGAAGAAACGGCTCGAGGAGTTATAGATAAATTATTTTTCTCTGATAAACGTTACGATTTAGGGGAAGTTGGTCGCTACCGGATTAATAAAAAATTGGGATTATCTATTCCAATGGAAATTCGAGTATTGACCAAAGAAGATATGATTCTCATCATTAAATATTTAATTGAATTAATTAATTCAAAAACAGATGTAGATGATATCGATCACTTAAGCAATCGTCGTGTAAGAACTGTTGGCGAACAATTATATTCTCAATTTGGTGTAGGTTTAGCTAGAATGTCTCGAACAATTCGTGAACGAATGAATGTTCGTGATAACGAAGTTTTTACTCCAACCGATTTAATTAATGCAAAAACATTAAGTTCTGTTATTAACTCATTCTTTGGTACCAACCAGTTATCTCAATTTATGGATCAAACAAATCCTTTATCAGAGATTACTCACAAGCGTCGTTTATCGGCACTAGGGCCAGGAGGATTAAGTCGTGAGAGGGCAGGTTTTGAGGTTCGTGACGTTCACTACACTCACTATGGTCGTTTATGTACTATAGAAACTCCCGAAGGTCCTAATATTGGATTAATATCATCACTTTGTGTTTATGCTAAAGTAAATAAATTAGGTTTTATTGAAACACCTTATAGAACTGTTACAAATGGTAAATTAGATATTAATAAACCCATTATTTATTTAACTGCTGAAGAAGAAGATCAAAAAAATATCGCTCAAGTTAATGTAGATATTGATGATAAAGGAAACATTATTACAAAAAAAATAACTTCACGTTACGAAGGTGATTTTCCTATTCTTGATCCTGAAAAAATACATTTGATGGACATTGCTCCAAATCAAATTGCTTCAATTGCAGCTTCATTAATCCCATTCTTAGAGCATGATGATGCAAACAGAGCCTTAATGGGTTCTAACATGCAACGTCAAGCAGTTCCATTATTACGTCCACAAGCTCCTATTGTTGGTACCGGTATCGAAGCTCGCGTAGCAGAAGATAGTCGTGTATTAATTAATTCTCAGGGCGAAGGCGTTGTTGAATATGTAGATGCTCAAGAAATTATAATTAAATATAACCGAAGCGACGAAGAAAAATTAATTAGTTTTGAAGGTGATGTAAGATCTTACAAACTAACTAAATTTCAAAAAACAAATCAAAGTACTTGTATTAATTTAAAGCCTATTGTTAAAAAAGGCGATAAAGTTACTAAAGGTCAGGTTTTATGCGAAGGTTATGCTACACAAGATGGCGAATTAGCTTTAGGAAGAAACTTAAAAGTGGCTTTCATGCCATGGAAAGGTTACAACTTTGAAGATGCAATCGTTATTAGTGAAAAAATTATTCGTGAAGACATCTTTACTTCTATTCATATTGATGAATATACTTTAGAAGTGCGTGATACTAAGCGTGGAATGGAAGAATTAACTCCAGATATTCCAAATGTAAGCGAAGAAGCAACCAAGGATTTAGATGACAAAGGTATTATCAGAATTGGTGCCGAAGTAAAAGAAGGTGATATATTAATTGGAAAAATTACTCCTAAAGGAGAAACCGATCCTTCACCAGAAGAAAAATTACTTCGTGCAATTTTTGGTGATAAGGCCGGCGATGTTAAGGACGCTTCACTTCGTGTATCCCCTTCCATAAAAGGTGTTATCGTTAATAAAAAGTTGTTTTCACGTGTTATAAAAGATAAAAAATTAAAAGCAGAAGAGAAGCCTTTGGTTGAGAAACTAGATGCTGATCACGAAAAAAACAATTATAATTTAAAATTAAAATTAGTAGATAAATTATTCGTATTAGTTAATAGTCGCACATCACAAGGTGTAACTAATATTTTAGGCGAACAAGTAATTCCTCGCGGAACAAAGTTTACTCAAAAATTATTAGAAAGAATAGACTATAGCGAAGTAAATCCTGGTAATTGGACTACTGATAAAGATAAAAACGAACAAATTGAACGTTTATTACACAACTTTCTTATTCAATTTAATGATTATTTGGGTAAATATAAACGTGAAAAATTCCAAATTACTGTTGGTGATGAATTACCAAATGGAATAGTTCAATTAGCTAAAGTTTATATTGCTCAAAAACGTAAATTAAAAGTGGGCGATAAAATGGCTGGTCGCCATGGAAATAAAGGTATTGTAGCTCGTATTGTTAAGGAAGAAGATATGCCTTACTTAGAAGACGGAACTCCAGTTGATATCGTATTAAATCCATTAGGCGTTCCATCTCGTATGAACTTGGGGCAAATTTACGAAACCGTATTAGCTTGGGCTGGTGATAAATTAGGATTAAAATTCTCAACCCCTATTTTTGACGGTGCTACAGTAGAACAAATTGATGAATACACTAAAAAAGCTGGTTTACCACAATTTGGTCGTACTTATTTACGTGATGGTGGAACTGGAGAACCTTTTGATCAACCTGCTACTGTAGGAATTATTTACATGTTAAAATTAGGACACATGGTAGATGATAAAATGCACGCGCGTTCAATCGGACCATATTCATTAATTACGCAGCAACCTTTAGGCGGTAAAGCTCAATTTGGAGGTCAACGTTTTGGAGAAATGGAAGTTTGGGCTTTAGAAGCATACGGTGCGGCTAATGTATTACAGGAATTATTAACTGTTAAGTCAGATGACGTAACCGGAAGAGCAAAAGCTTATGAAGCAATTGTAAAAGGTGAAAACATCCCTACTCCTGGTATACCAGAATCGTTTAATGTTTTATTACACGAATTAAGAGGCTTAGCTTTAGATATTACCATGGATTAAATCTATTATCAAAACCCCTAAAACGGGGTTTTGATAAAATTTATTTCAAATGAAATTAGCAAAAAAAATCATTAATGTAAAACAAAGAAATTAAAATGGCTTTAAGAAGAGATAATAAACAAAAATCAAATTTCTCAAGAATTACAATCAGCCTTGCTTCTCCGGAGACTATTCTTCGACGTTCAAGTGGTGAGGTTTTAAAACCAGAGACAATTAACTACCGAACATACAAACCAGAAAGAGATGGTTTATTTTGCGAACGTATTTTTGGACCGGTTAAAGATTACGAATGCCATTGTGGAAAATACAAACGTATACGTTACAAAGGAATAGTTTGCGACCGTTGCGGTGTAGAAGTAACTGAAAAGAAAGTTAGAAGAGAACGTATGGGCCATATTAATTTAGTGGTTCCTGTTGCTCATATTTGGTATTTTAGATCGTTACCTAATAAAATTGGTTACCTTTTAGGTTTACCAACAAAAAAATTAGATATGATTATTTACTATGAACGTTATGTAGTAATTAATGCAGGTTTAGCAGGCGAAAATGGAATTAATTATTTAGACTTTTTAACCGAAGAAGAGTATTTAAATATTATTGATACGCTTCCAAAAGAAAATGCTCTATTAGATGATACTGATGTTAACAAATTTATCGCTAAAATGGGCGCTGAAGCTGTTCAAGATTTATTATCACGTTTAAAATTAGATGAATTATCTTACGATTTACGTCATAAAGCAGGAACAGAAACGTCTCAACAGCGTAAAAATGAAGCTCTTAAGCGACTTAATGTAATTGAAGCCTTTAGGCAAGCTAATCAACATGTAGTTAATCGTCCTGAATGGATGATTATAAAAGTAGTTCCGGTTATTCCACCCGAATTACGCCCTTTGGTTCCTTTAGATGGAGGTCGTTTTGCTACTTCTGATTTAAATGATTTATATCGCCGTGTTATTATTCGTAACAATCGTTTAAAGCGTTTAATAGAAATAAAAGCACCTGATGTTATCTTACGTAACGAAAAGCGTATGCTTCAAGAATCTGTTGATTCATTGTTTGATAACTCTCGTAAATCTAATGCTGTTAAAACCGATAGTAATCGCCCTTTAAAATCATTATCCGACTCCTTAAAAGGAAAACAAGGTCGTTTCCGTCAAAACTTACTTGGTAAGCGTGTTGACTATTCTGCACGTTCGGTAATTGTTGTAGGGCCTGAATTAAAATTACACGAATGTGGATTGCCTAAAGAAATGGCTGCTGAATTATTCAAACCATTTATCATTCGTAAAATGATTGAAAGAGGTATTGTTAAAACAGTAAAATCTGCTAAAAAAATTGTAGATAAAAAAGAACCAATTGTTTGGGATATTTTAGAAAATGTATTAAAAGGTCATCCGGTGATGTTAAACCGTGCTCCAACCTTACACAGATTAGGTATTCAAGCGTTTCAGCCAAAGTTAATTGAAGGTAAAGCCATTCAATTACATCCTTTGGTTTGTTCAGCCTTTAATGCCGATTTTGATGGTGATCAAATGGCGGTTCACGTTCCATTAGGACATGCCGCAATTTTAGAAGCTCAAATATTAATGCTAGCTTCTCATAACATTTTAAATCCTTCAAATGGTGCACCAGTTGCTGTTCCATCTCAAGACATGGTTTTAGGCTTATACTATTTAACCAAATCAAAAAAGAATTTACCAAACGATGCAGTTAAAGGTGAAGGCCGTGTATTTTATAGTGCCGATGAAGTAGTTATTGCTTTAAATGAGAAAAGTGTAGATATGCACGCTCAAATTAAAGTAAAAATCACAAATGCTTTAGAAGGAACCGAATTGGTTACCAAATTAATAGATTCAACTGTTGGACGTGTAATCTTTAATATAGTTGTGCCTCATGAAGTAGGATATATTAATGAACTATTAACCAAAAAATCTCTTCGCGATATTATTGGTATGGTTGTTAAGAAAACCGGTATGGCAAAAACAGCTAAATTCTTAGATGATATTAAAGAATTAGGATTTCGCACTGCATTTAAAGGTGGTTTATCTTTTAATTTAGGCGACATTCAAACTCCAGATGAAAAATTAAAAATAATTGCCGAAGCTCAAGTTCAAGTTGATGAAGTAATAAGCAATTATAACATGGGCTTTATTACCAATAACGAAAGATATAATCAGGTAATTGACATTTGGACTCATACCAATTCAAAAGTTACTAAGAAAGTATTAGATAATTTAAGTACCGACCGCCAAGGATTTAATCCAGTATATATGATGCTTGATTCTGGTGCTCGTGGAAGTAAAGAACAAATTAAACAATTAAGTGGTATGCGTGGTTTAATGGCTAAGCCTCAAAAAGCTGGCGATACCAATACCTCAATTATCGAAAATCCAGTATTATCAAATTTCCGTGAAGGATTATCGATATTAGAATATTTTATTTCGACTCACGGTGCTCGTAAAGGTTTAGCCGATACGGCATTAAAAACAGCCGATGCTGGTTACTTAACCCGTCGTTTAGTTGACGTTGCTCAGGATGTAATTATTAATGAAATGGATTGCGGAACCCTTCGTGGCTTAAGCATGACCGCTTTAAAAAATAATGATGATGTAGTTGAAACATTATATGACCGATTATTAGGAAGAACCGCTGTTAATGATGTATTCAATCCATCAACAGGAGACTTAATTGTTTCAGGTGGAGAAGTAATTACTGAAGATTTATGTGAATTAATCGAAAAATCTCCCATTGAAACTGTAGAGATTCGTTCTGTATTAACTTGCGAAAGTCGCTCTGGTGTTTGTGCAAAATGCTATGGCCGAAACTTATCTAATGGGCGTTTGGTTCAATTAGGCGAGGCTGTTGGTGTTATTGCAGCTCAATCAATTGGAGAACCAGGAACTCAATTAACATTACGGACATTTCACGTGGGTGGAACCGCATCAAATACTGCAGCATCAAGTGCATTGATTGCTAAACATACCGGTATTCTAGAAATTGATGAATTAAGAACTGTTGAACGTTTAAATACTGATGGTGTTAAATCAAATATCGTTATCGGACGATCTACCGAAATGAGAATTATTGATTCAAATACCGGAATTACATTAACCACAGGAAATGTGCCTTATGGTTCTAGTTTATATGTAAAACCAGGTAATAAAGTAAAAAAAGGTGAATTAGTTTGTGATTGGGATCCATATAACGCAGTAATTGTTTCTGAATTTGGAGGAACTGTTGAATTTGAACACATCAAAGAAAATGTAACCTACCGCGAAGAAAGTGATGAACAAACTGGTTTCCGCGAAAAAGTAATTATCGAAAGTAGAGATAAAACAATGAGTCCATTAATTAGAATCATTGGAAAAAAAGGAGAAGCGCTTAAAACTTACAATATACCTGTTACTGCTCACATTATTGTTAATGAAGCATCAAAGATTGAACCTGGTCAAATTTTAGTAAAGATACCTCGTGTAACTGGAAAAACAGGTGATATTACAGGTGGTTTACCTCGTGTAACAGAATTATTTGAAGCTCGTAACCCAAGTAATCCAGCTGTTGTTTCTGAAATTGACGGCATTGTTTCATTTGGAAAAATTAAACGTGGTAATCGTGAAGTAATCGTTGATGCTAAAACAGGCGAACAACGAAGATATTTGGTTAACTTAAGTAAACACATCTTAGTTCAAGAAAACGACTTTGTAAAAGCTGGTGATGCTTTATCTGATGGTGCTGTAAGCCCAGGAGATATTTTATCAATTAAAGGCCCAACTTCTGTTCAAGAATATCTTGTAAATGAGATTCAAGAAGTTTACCGTTTACAAGGTCAAAAATTAAATGATAAACATTTTGAAACTATTGTTCGTCAAATGATGCGTAAAGTTGAAATTGTTGATGCAGGTGACACAATCTTTTTAGAGCTTCAGTTAATTAACAAAAACGACTTTATGATTGAAAACGATAATGTTTTTGGAAAAAAAGTGGTTATTGAACCTGGAGATAGTTCTGAACTAAAACGTGGTCAAATTATTACTGCCCGCAAATTACGTGACGAAAACTCACTCTTAAAACGCAGAGATAAAAAAACAGTTGAATCAAGAGATGCCGTTCCTGCAACAGCAAATCCAATTCTTCAAGGTATCACTCGTGCTTCATTACAAACAAACAGTTGGATTTCTGCAGCATCATTCCAGGAAACAACAAAAGTTTTAAATGAAGCTGCTGTTAATGGAAAAGTAGATACATTGTTAGGATTAAAAGAAAACGTAATTGTTGGTCATTTAATCCCTGCTGGTACTGGTCTTCGTCAATACGAAAAATTAGTTGTTGGTTCTAAAGAAGAATATGAAAGATTAATGGCTAGTAAAGAAGAAGTTTCTGAAGAAGTTTAATTAATACTAAAAAATAAAAAACCTCGTTTTAAAACGAGGTTTTTTTTGGTTAAAATGTTTTTTTTAAGAATTAATTAGCTTTATAAAAGTTTTAAATATAATTTTTAAATCTGTGAACAAGCTCATTTCATTAATATATTGTTTATTTAATTCAAGCTTAATAGGCATAATTTCGTTAATATAGGTTTGCTCAGGATTAACTGAATTAGCCAAAATTTCATTTTCATTATAATACATTAATGAAGCAAAATCTGTAATTCCAGGTTTAACGTCTAAAATAGATTTTTGCTCGGAGTTATAAAGATTTACATACTTCCTAACTTCTGGTCTCGGACCCACTATACTCATCGTGCCATTTAAAACATTTATCAATTGTGGAAACTCATCTAATTTATTTTTACGTAAATAATACCCAAGCTTAGTAATTCTTTTATCATTATTACCTACTGTCAATAGCCCTTTGTTATCTGAGTTTAAAAACATTGTTCTAAACTTATATAACTTAAAATCTTTATTGTTTTTACCTACTCTTAGTTGAACAAAAAAAACACCTCCTTTAGATGTTATAAAAATAAAAAAAGAAATAAAAATAAAAAATGGGAATAAACAAATTAAACCAATTAATGAAAAAAGAATATCTATGCCACGCTTTATCATACTAATTTTGGATAACAAAATAAATTAAAGGTTTAATCTAACTATTTAATTTTTAATTTAAATATGGCAATCAATTGAAAATAATACACAAAATAACTCATCTCAATTTATAAATTAAAGGCTACAGAATAGTATTAACAGAATTTTTAACAGCATTAATTACAGTATTTTGTTGCTCTATTGTTAAATCATAAAAAACAGGTAATGAAATTTCACGACTAAAATTATTATAAGTAACAGGATAATTAAGTAAATCATAACCCAAACTTTTATAAAAACTTGTAGCAGGAACTGGAATAAAATGAACGTTTACACTCACATCCGCATTAAAAATTTCTTGAATAATTAAATCTCTTTGTTGCTCAGTAATCCCTTTAATACGTAATGGATATAAATGATAACAACTAGTTTTGTTTTTCGTTTCAATCAATGGCAATTCAAAACGATCATCCATCTCAAAAGCTTTTTGATAATTATAAATAATTGACTTTCTTTTTATTAGGGTATCGTTGTCATAACGTTCTAATTCTACTAAACCAATAGCAGCAGAAATATCTGTCATATTACATTTATATCCTGCTTCAACAATATCGTATTTCCAATTACCTTTTTGAGTTTTGGCTAAAGCATCCTTATTTTGCCCGTGCAAAGTAGAAATACATAATTTGGAATAAATATCAGCATTATTAAAAGGCAATGGTAAATTAAGAGCAACCGCTCCACCTTCGGCAGTGGTTAAATTTTTAACAGCATGAAAAGAAAAAACACTTACATCTGTTAAACTCCCGGCCTTTGATTGATTATAACTAGCCCCAAAAGAATGAGCCGAATCACTCAATATTAAAATTCGCCCCAACATTTTTTGATTTTCACAATTTGCAATAAAAATAGAACTGTATTTTTTGGCAAGAGAATTGATTTCTACATAATCACAAGGAAAGCCAGCAAAATCAACAGGCATAATCACTTTAGTTTTAGAAGAAATTACTTTTTCAATTTCTAAGTGATTAATATTAAAATCATTTGCACAAACATCGACAAAAACCGGGGTTGCGCCACAATGAACTATAACATTAGCCGTAGCAGAATAAGTATATGCTGGTAAAATAACTTCATCACCAGGACCAACACCAAACCAGCGTAACATAATTTCTAAACCAGCGGTAGCAGAGTTTAAACATAAAGTGTTTTGAATACCACAATATTCACTTATTTTTTTTTCAAATAATTTTGTTTTATGTCCTGTTGTAATCCAACCGCTTTTTAAAACGGCTACTACTTCATCACAAATTTTATCATCTACTCTTGGTGGCGAAAATGGAATCATATTTTTAGTAATTATATTATATTAATTTGTGTGGCACCATAACCATATTCCTTGTAGGATGCGTCATGATATGTTAGTCCGTTAGTTGTTTTTAAAATAGAAATAATTTCTTGTTTTAGTCTTCCATTGCCAACGCCATGGATAAAAATTATTTTTTTAAATTTTTTAGCTATTGCCATATCTAGTTCCTTTTCAAAACATTCTAATTGTATATTCAACATTTCAAAATTACTTAATCCAATTGTTTTGTCAATTAATTCATTAATATGCAAATCAACCTCTTTTTCAAGTGTTTTTAAATATTCTTTATTAGATTTAGATGTTTTTGATAAGGTGTTAAACTCTTTTATTCCCTTAAGTCTTTCAATGTCAATAAGGCTTAAATCTTGCTCTATCTTTGTAATGTCTATAAAATTATCTTTAAGTAAAAAGGCATAAACGGGATATTTAAATTGATCGTGTTTAATAGTTTTTACATTAGATAATAATGTTTGATTAATAAATATAAGCTCAGAAATAGGAGTTTGAGATTTAAAAAAAGTGTTTTTAAACAACAAGCATTCGAATTTATGATAATTATATTCAATAAAATAATTCAGCTTAATGGTTCTTAAAAATATTTTTTGATATGCCCCTACTTCTCCATGTTTAATCGTTTGAAAATGATCTTGTTCTTTTATTGAATATGAAAAAAGCAAATTAAAAGATGAAGAATTAAATATATAGATTTTATAGTCGTTGATTAATGAAGGCAATTCATGATCGGGTTCAATTACAAAATATATAGCGTCGTTTAAATTTGAATCAGAGTTTAATTCAATGTTCTCAGAATCTTTATCAATAATTAACTCCGTATAAATTGGAACAAGTTGATTTGAAGCAATCGGTATTTCAAAACCATCATTCATCTCAACATAAACTGTAAATTTATCCTTTATTTGAGAAACAACTCCCTCTCCTACTTCGTTTAAAAATCTAACTTTATCGCCAATTCTTAATTTCATTTTAGTGCAATTTGGGCAGCGCCCATAGTTTTAGTTGAATAAAATTTAATTGCAAATTTACGACATAATTCTTCAGTTTTTTTAATGTTATAACTATTATTTGAACCATCTAAAACAATCATACTTAGAATAGGAAAAAGCTTTATGTCTTTTGAAGATAATTTAACATTGTTACATAAAATAATAGAATTTACTTTTTCTAAATCAGTTTTTGGCCAACATTTTTGATTCGATAAAATTAAAACCGAAAAATTATTGACTTTAATAAAATTAAATGTTTTATACTCAACATTTATATAATTAAAACTAATAAGATGTGGCTTAATGTGATAATTATAATTTAATTTATTATAAACATTAAAGATAACCTTTTCTTTATTTTTTAATCCAAAAACTGATGCGTTTTTTAAATGATAAATAGTAAGTTGAGATTTATTTTTAGAATCATAACTATCAATAAGAGAAATAAACTGCCAAATTATTATTAAAGAAAAACTAACAATTAATTTCTTAAACGATTTCTGTCTTATAGATAAAGATAAAAAAACAATTAATATTGCTAAACAAATTGAGTCTATTAAATTAAAATCTATTTTATCAATAAAACCAAAATTAGCTGAATTAAAAAAATCAATAAAAATTATTAAATATTGAATTAAAAAATTAATAGAGACATCAGCAAATGGAATATGAATAACTACAAAAAAAGCAAGTAGCAAAACAATAAAAGTAATAGGAACAACCACAATATTGCATATAAAAAACCAGATTGGAAATTGTTTAAAAGCAAATAAGGTTAATGGCAGAGTGCTTATTGTGGCTGAAAATGAGGCAGTAATACTTTGCCATATGTTTTTTAAAACAATTGAATTTGGTTTCCACCAATTACTAAAAATTGGCTGATAATATAAAATACCAAATAATGCAAAATAACTTAATAAAAAACCTATATCCTTAATAAAATATGGGTTGTAACTAAGTAAAATAAATGCAGAAAATAAAAGTATATTAATTTGATTACGATAATCGCTTCGAAAATAAATTTTACCAATACCTAATAAGTTAAACATAATAACTGCTCTCAATACAGGTGCCGAAAAACCAGTAATTAATGCAAAAAGCCATAAAACAATTGTAATCCAAAAAAACTTAATCAGTTTAAACCTTTTTTTTCGATCTACTAAATCAAATAAAAAACTTAATACTAAAAATATCAATCCAGTATGTAACCCCGATACAGACAATACATGTAAAGTCCCTGAATGTGAAAATGCTTCCATAACAGATTTATCAATCTCATCATCATATCCAGTGAGTAATGCGGCACAAATAGAATATGAATTTTTGTTTAATAAACTATGTTGTAAAGAATTTAAAATATATAATTTACACTTTAATCCTAATTGCCAAATAAATGAAATAGTATTGGGAATAAAAACAAATTCATAATTAGAAGAATCTAAAAAAGCTGTATGATAGATTTGTTTATAATTTAGGTATTGCTTATAATTAAATTCAAATGGATTTTTAGGCTCTGATACAGGCATTAATTTTACTTTAATGGCTAATGTCGAACCCGCTTTTATTTGTTTGTTTTTTAATGACTTTTTTAAATAAACAATTAAATCTCCCTTTACATTTATATGTTCATGCTTTTTTTTAACAGATAATACGGTTAAATTACATTTAATGGTTTTTTCTTTTTCAATGGGCAAATCATTTACTGTTGCAATAAATTGAATAGCCGAATCTGATTTTAACAAATTACCATAATACAATGGGTTTTCGCTAGTTGTTTGAATATGAACTAAATTATTTCCAAAAAAAACAAAAAAACAGTCAATAATAAATAATAATAAAAACTTTGAAACTAAATTAGATTTAACAAGAATTTTAACTAAAAACAAAATAATGAAAATCAAAATAAACCATTTAATATCAATGCCTGGTGTGTTTAATTCTATAGCTGCCAAAACACCAACTAAAAATGGAATTAAAATTCTAAAAAATGGTATTGTTTTAAATACAGACATTCTAATTAAAGTTATAAAAAAAATCCCGTTTAGAAAAAACTAAACGGGATTTTGATAAATAAAAACTTTGATTTAATTCAAAACTAATTTTTTATACATTTTTGTTCCATTTATCGAAAGATTAATAAAATAGATTCCTTTAGCTAATTTATTATCTTTATTTATTGTTATAATTTGTTCGCCAGAAGAAAGATCAGAATTTATTTCAGGAAGCATATTTTTACCTAATACATCTATTACATTTATCTTTACTGATTTTGGTTCGCTTAAAGTAAATTTTAAATATGACTCTGAATTACTTGGATTTGGAAATAATGATAAATTTACACTTTTAGTTAATTGATTAATCCCTACATCCTGAGCACCAAAACTAGCAGCATCAATAAAAAAGTTATTTCTTACACCAGCAGATCCTTGTTGAAAATTAAATCGAACAAGTAAACTTTGAGAATTAATATAATTTGGCCAAAATGGATGTTCAGAAATATTATAGGTTTTCCATTCAGCTGTTGTTGATGGGAAAAATGGATTAGGATTAATTCCACCTGAACCCGCTGCTAATTGTGAAGAAGATAAAGTAGCCAAATTAGTCCAAAGTCCTCCACAATCAGTAGAAACTTGTATTTTTAATACATCATTATTAGTATTAGAACCTCGAGCATATGAATATGAAAACTTCAAAGAATCTGTTTGATTATTCAAAACATTAATCATCGGCATTTGCAAAATATCAACTTCATTTGCTACCGCTTGTTGTCCATCAATATAATATGACATTGCGCCATCAAACGCAGCTGTATTAGTTTGTTCCCAAGTTACTGTTGCAATTGGAGAATTAATAATCAACCAATCTTGAGGTAATCCTGCATCTTCAAAACTTTCAAAATAAGATCCATTAATAGCCGCCATTCCATTTAATACGGTTACTGTTTTTACCTTTGTTGTTGATCCTTGAGCGTTACCAACAGTTAATGAAACATTAGTTACTCCCACATTAGAAAAAGTAATACTAGTGATAGAATTATTTGGCGAAATAACAATTGCTGAATTATTTGCGGCCCACTGGTATGATGAAACTGTCCCATTAAAAGAAAAATCTTTCATAGTTAAAGAGCCACCCGAACAAACTGTATATGCATTAGAGATGGATAAAAAATCGGCAGTTGGTTTGCACGGAGTTGTTCCATTTACATCGGTACTAATTAAATTTTGAGCTGACCACAAATTATTTCTACCACTTGTAGCAGAAGATAAAGCCGCCTGCATTTTAAGAGATTGACCTTGAGTAAAATTTTTTGGACAACTAGAATAATCCATAATATTTTGAACATTTTGATAATACGGATTTTGATTAGAAGTACAAACTATAGCTGAATTTGTTGAACTTGCAGGGCAAGAAGAAAAATTGCCTTTTGTATCTGGGGTATCATTAACCCCATCACCGCCACTCAAAGAACCACAAGAAACGCCAGGATTATTTGTGTTTCCAAAAGTATGAGCTAAATTAAACCAATGGCCAGCTTCATGACTTAGCGATCTTATTTCATCGATATTACTTAAGAAATCGTATCTATAAACAATTGCATCCTGACTAGCTCCAGTTCCCCAGGTACCTGGTTTATAAGTATAACCAACTATTATACCACCACCTGTAACAGTACCTTGAGGCACAACTTGTTTTACAATAATTATATTTAAATATTTGGTAGGACTCCATGTAATTCCAGTATAATTTGAAGTTAATGATTGATCCCAATCTGTTTTGGTTGAATAGATATGATTTATACCTGTTGTGCAATTACCAGAGGGATCTTTTTTTGCCAACATAAATTTAATATCCGAATTAACATAAAGCGCCTGAAAAGGAGCGAAAATAGATGAAAAATCAGAACCTCCCGCAGAAAAATCTAAATTAATTTGATTGATCGCATTAATACAAACTGCATCAGAGATATTTTCAGATCCACCCAAATGCAAAATATGAAACACAACAGGAATAGTATATTGAACAGCAGCAGATTTACTTTGGCCTTTTATTTCCAATAAATCCTCGTACTCTTTTTGCATTTTAATTTGATTTTTTTCATAAGCTACTTTCGCTTCTGGGTTTTTAATAAAATACTCTTCCATAGCGGCATAGGTGTTGCAGGGCTGAATTCTTTTTTCTTGTGAAGAAATTAAACTTGGGAATAATAAACCTAAACTTAAAGCAAAATTTAATACTTGTTTTTTCATTATCTACTTTTTTTTATTTTTTTAATTGATTAATTTGATTTAATGCCATCATATCTTTCATAGTTTTTTGCATACCTTCTACACTTCCATCCAAAAATATAACATTTCCTTTACCTTCTTGTGCAAAGTTTTTCACAGCCTCGGTCCACATACTAAATAAAATTAAAGAAGAATCTAAGTCGGCTTCTTCCATTTCTTTTGCTGCACCAGCCATACCCTTGGCAACTTCTTTTCTAAACAAAGCAATTCCCTCACCTTTTAATTGAGAAGCATCTTTTTCGGCTTGAGCTGAAATTTTAATAAAATTACCTTCGGCCTCTGCAGCTTTAGTTCGGGTAATTAATAAGGCTTGACCTTCATTTTCAGCAGCAGATTTTAAATTATTACTTGCAACTACTTTTGCCATAGACCTCATAACTTCTTCATCAAAAGTAATATCATTTAATTGCAAATCTATTAAGTGATAACCCCAATTTTCGAGCACCTGATCTAACTGATCTTTAACAGCATCTACAATGTCTCTTCTTAAAATTAACACCTCTGATTGTTTTTTTGTAGCAACAAAAGCTCTTACAGACCCTTCTACCGAACGAACCAAGGCTTGCATAAAATTACGCTCATCAATAAATTTAAAAGCAACATTTTTAATGGTTTCTTCGTCGCTGTTAATTACTGAATATAGTAACATAGCTGTAAAATTAACATTCGCTTGATCAATTGTAACTGCCTGAAAACCTAACTCTGAACTACGATTTTGAACCGATATTTTTTTAAATACTTTTTCAATAAATGGTATTTTAAAATTTAAACCTGGTCGTAAAATACGACTGAATTTTCCAAAAATTGTTGTGATGGCGATAGTTCCCTGCTGAACAGTAACAAAAGATAAAAAAATAGTTACTGCTAAAAACCCTATTACAATTAATATTTCCATTGATGACATCATTAGATATTATATTTGTATAAAGATATTGAATAATGTTAGTATTTCAAAACATAAATAATGTTTGTAATTATTAAAAATAGATATATATATTTACTTTTTTGTTTGTTTGTTTTTACAAAACACCACTCTCAAGTAATTCAAACTGACTCAATTCCTAAACACGTTAAAGAATACAATAAAGCCTTAACTTTAATCGATTCATCCAAATACGAGCAAGCCTCTAAACTATTAAAAAAAATCATTAAAAAAAATCCGGATTTTTTTGACGCCATAATTAAACAAGCTTTTGTTAAAATTGAATTAAAAGATTATGATGGAGCTGAAAAAGAATTAGAAAAAGCAACAAAAATAAAACCACTTTTTTATGAAACTGAAAAATTAAAAGGTATAAATTATTATTTGAATAATAAATTTAGCAAATGCAAAGTTGCTTTTGACACTGCCCTATACCTTGCCGTTGAAGATAAAATTGATGACCCTGAAATATACTATTATAGAGCAAGATTAATGCTAATTGGCAAAAACTACATTAAAGCTTTAGAAGCCTGCGAATCAGCGATAGACCTTAGGCCTATTTACGTAAACGTGATGACTTTAAAAGCTGAAATTAGATTTGATATGAAAAACTATAACCATGTGATATTCGAAACGAGCGAAGCTATTAAAAATTCTAACGAAAAAAATATTAATTATTTAAACTATAGCCTCAGAGCAAAAAGCAAATTTGAAATAAAAGATTTTCAAGGAGCAGTAAATGATTGGAATGTTTATATCGGAAACATGGGGTCTAATGAAGAAAATTTAATTTCAAGAGCAGCTGCAAAAATAAACATTAGCGATTATTCTGGTGCTATTTCTGATTTAGATACCGCAATTAATTTTAATTCTAAAAATCCGGTAAGCTATTGCTATAGAGGTGTAGCAAAGGGTGGAATAAAAAATTATTCTGCAGCACTAAAAGATTTAGATTTTTCGATAAAATTAA
>CAMCZO010000060.1 GCA_945887955.1 Chitinophaga pinensis
TATAATGCATGGGGTATTGATGGAGGAGCTAATATCCGTTTAGCATTAGAATATAGTCATGACGGTCGTTTTATGTTTGGCATAGGAAGAACTTCATCAAAAAAGATTGTTGATGGTTTTATGAAGTATCAACTTATAAGGCAAACTACTGATCATTCAATGCCAATTAGCCTTACACTTTTTTCAGGTGCATATCATACTTTCGAAATAGCACAAATTAGTAGCTTTAATAAATATCAACTCAATAAAGATCGTTTATCATATTGTAATCAATTAATTGTGGCTCGTAAATTCAACGCTAATTTATCTATTCAGCTAAGCGCTTCTATAGTTCATTTTAATTTAGTTGATAATTTAACTGATGATAATACTGTTTTTATAGGAGGAATTGTAGGACGTTATAAAATAACTTCTCGCCAAGCAATTACTTTAGAATATGGTTATCGAATCAATAAATATAGTAGTAATTCGTATTACGATAGTTTTGCAATTGGTTATGATTTAGAAACTGGAGGTCATGTTTTTCAGGTACATTTAACAAATTCTTTTGGCTTAACCGAAAATGAATATTTTATGTATACCCGAACTAGCTGGTCAAATTTAGGAGTAAGATTAGGCTTTAATATTTCTAGAGTATTTAGTTTACAGAAATGAGAAATAGTTCAAAAAAATATATAATCTTTTTTTTATTAAGCTTACCATTTATAGTAAGTGCTCAAATATATATCGGACAAAAATGTAGCATTTCTTTTTTTAGTAAGACACCAATGGAAGATATAGATGCCATTAATACTAATTCTAAACCAGTTTTTAATTCTAAAAATGGAATGTTTGTTATTAAGGCTGCTCAAAAAGATTTTAATTTTAAATCAGGTTTAATGCAAACTCATTACAACGAAAATTATGTTGAAAGTGAGAAGTATCCTTCGGTTACTTTTTCTGGAAAATTAAACGAGGTTTTAGATTATACTAAGAATGGAAAATACAATGTAACACTATCTGGAAATCTTGATTTGCATGGAGTGTCTTTATTCAGAACCATTAGTGGTAAAATTGAAGTAAGGGATGAAAAAATAATAATGGAATCAAAATTTGATATTAAAGTTGAAGATCATAAAATTTTAATACCCAAATTATTATTTCAAAAAATAGCTGAAATTATTCATGTTAGTTTTAGTGCCGAATTAGTTTTAAAAAAAAATTAACTTACAGTTTCAATTTTTAAGATTTTACATCGTTCGTTGCCTTTATCTTTTTTCATTTTCTGATTTTTTAATTGTTGAACTAGGTCATCAAAATTTTGATGTTTTTCAAGTTCTGCTTGAGTGATTTTTTGTCGATTTAATTTAAACTCTGTTTTCATAAGAAATTTTATATTTTGATAATTCAATTTTTAATTTTTCTAAAATTCTAAACATTTTTACTTTGGCATTAACCTCAGTAATATTTAATATTTCGGCGATTTCTTTATAGGGGCGTTTTTCAAAAAAACGCATTTCAACCAATTGAAGATCAGTAGACTTAAGTTTTAGAATTAATTTTTTAATTATGGGGATGTATTCCTCAAAAAACAATTCATGAGTTTCCTCACAAATAAAATGAAGATCGCCAATATCTGCATTAACCATGCGATGAGTTTTATTAGTTCTAAAAACTTGCATTAATTCGTTATGAGCAATACGAAATAACCAACTTGAGAAAGGTACGCCCATATAAATGTATTTGCTCAGATTAGTCATAGCTTTTAAAAATACCTGAGAAGTGATATCAAAAGCTACATCTTTACTAGCCATACGATTATAAATATAATTAAATATTTGCTCGTAGTATTTAGTATACAAAGGCGCAAATTGGTTTGGATTAATTTTAGCAGCTTCAATAATTATTAATTCTTCTTGTAACTGCTCGTTACTCTGATGAAAATTTAAGTTGATTGCCATAATTCCTAAGTTTTAAATGATTATATAACTTATAATCAAATTAAACTTAAAGGTTTCGCCGAAATGTCAAATAACGTTTACATCATAAGTAAGTACCTGGGAATCAGTTACATTATTTTTATTAAAAATGAGTGAACAGTATGTTTAAATTAGTGAAATATGCTTTTAAATGAGTGAAGTGTATTTTTTCATTTTAAAATAAGCTCATTTTTAAGACTGTTTTCGAATAATTTTAACGAAATTATCATGCTTATGTTATATAAGTCGAGTTGTTATTTAATTTCTGAAAATATCCTTTATATCTGTGCGCTATTTTGTAACACCTGTGTTTTTGTACCTGAAATGTTGATGGTTTCTGAAGGAATTGTCTGTGCAAGTGATGATGAAGGAGTAGAATTTAGATTTACAAAGCATTAAAAATATAAATGTTTTGAATCCATGTAGGCATTTATTCGATTATGCTATTTACAGCATTAATTGCAATATTAGATTTTACTTTAACTAAACCGAAACAAACATTAACTTTTGGTTTATTTTAGATGTCTATTTGGTTTTTTGTAAACAAACAATTAACTTTAAATTTAAACCATGAAAAAAAGTATTAAAACCCTATTAGCTGTTTTTTTTTTATTGTTATTTGCTTCATTTGTATTTTCTAAATTATCGAAACCAAAAACAATAAACCATAGTCCTCATATTTATTATGATAATAAATTGAATGGAAAAGATTCCGTTCCTCTTTTAGTTTTAACCACATATTTTAACAATAGAACTTCAATAACAGCTCAAGAAATCAGAAATAAAATTATTTCAGGCGAAATTAAATGCACAAAAGATGTTACTGATAGATTAAAAAAAATATTTAAATTAAGTAGAGATCCAGAATCTATTTTTATTAATAATTGCTCTAAAACATCTGACTCTTTAATTTTTATTACCGGAATAGATTCTGTTAATATTAATTATTTATCAATGGAGGTTGATTCAATTGATTTTTTTAAAACACCAAACAAATACCCGCTTTGGGTTAAAAACGAAAATAATTCCACCTTTAATTTCTCAAAACAGATTACCTCATATGTTCATACTGGAGTTACTGCTTTAACAAGATCGACTGGCTCATTACTTGACCGAATAAGTTTAGATAAATATATTTATAATATTTTACCCTATTTTAAAAACCCTGATTTAGTTCATATAAGTAATGAAGTAAGTTTTTCAGATTCGGTAGATTATTCGACAATGAAAATGAGTTTTGCTTCTAAACTTAGAGATTTTGAAATACTCAAAAAATTAAATGTAAGTTTGGTCGAATTAACCGGAAACCACAACTTAGATTTCGGAAGTAAGGCATATCTTAATACATTAAAATGGTACCGAGATAATAAAATCGACTATTTTGGAGGCGGAAAAAATAAACATGAAGCCAGTTCCCCTTTAATACGAATTCTTGAGGATGGCACTAAAATAGCTTGGATAGGATTTAATGAACTTTGCCCTTGTGGTGAATGCACAGACAGGACAAAATTAGGAATTGGAGCTAATAGATTTAATAAAGATAGTGCTAGTAAAATTATTAATAGGCTTAAATATATTGAACATGTTGATTATATAATTTCTTGCGTTCAATTTGGAGAAAGAGATTCATATCAGCCATCAGAAAGTCAAAAAAAAATATGTAGAGAGCTAATTGATTTTGGATCAGACGTTATTATTGGCTCACAAGCGCATCAAGCACAAGAAATTGCTATATACAAAGGAAAACTTATTTTTTACGGGACAGGTAATTTTATGTTTGATCAAATTCATAGAATTGGTGTTAGGCAAGCTTTTTTTCTTGAATGTTATTTTTATAAAGGAAAAATAATACAATTTAAGCCCGTTTATACTTTTATGCAATTAAATAGAATACCTAATGTTGCAACTTATGATGAAGCTTCTGTAATTAAAAAAGCAATTTTAAGAAAAAGTAATTTTCAATAAAATATTTAATAATTATTCCCGTTCATTCTGCATATTGCTGCTATGATTTCTTCGCCGCGAAATACCTTCAATTACAATGTTATGAACCTCATGCAAACAGAGGCTCATTAACTTTATATAAAATTGTTTTATTAGGGTTTGAAATTGACTTTTGAGGGGCGGCTATTTAACCACAATTACAATCTTTTTTGCAAGCTTGTTTTTTTTTGCGAATAATAAGTTTTATAATTAAAAAAGATAAAGCTAAACCAAGAATAATATAAACAGCTATTTCTTGCATAGATTTAATTGCTTAAAATTGGTAATATAAGTTTAGATAATTCACTTCCAATATGTACTTTAATATCACAAGGCACAAAGTCTTTATCCTCGCAAGTATAAATATCTAAAAATTGCTGTGGATTTCTATCAAAAAGCGGAAACCAAGAACTCTGAATTTGTATCATAAGTTTATGCCCTTTTAAAAAAGTATGAGCTAAATCTGGTAATTCGAATTTAACTGTTTCAATTTTTTCAGGAGTAAAGGCCTCTGGAGCATCAAATCCGTTTCTAAAACGACCACGCATAATTTCGCCTCGCACCAACATTTGATAGCCTCCCATTTCTGTCTCTTGCTTTATCCCTTTGCAACAATATGCACTTTCGTAACTAAAATTATCAGGAAATACATCAATTATTTTAACTACAAAATCTGCATCACTTGAACTTAAACTTACTTTTAAATCGGCAATTACACTCCCTGCTAAACTTAAGTTTTCAGTTAAAGATTCTGTTTCAAAAACTAATACATCTGGTCTTCTTGATGCAAAACGCTGATCGTCTGTCATGTATTCGCGCGTACGATTTAAATGAACATCTTCTGTATACGGCACTGGTTTATCTGGCAAGCTAGTGTATTCTAAAAACGTATTTATATTTTTTGTTTTTTCAAAAGACAGTCCGTTTTTTTCAGTTAAATAAATAGATTTATTTACAATTTTTTTTGGAGGCCAACTTTCAAAGTTTTTCCATGCATTTTCTCCACTAAAAAAAATAGTTGCTTCGGCTATTTTATCAACGCTTCCCTTACCTTTTAAATAATAATTAAAAAACGGAACCTCTAAATCATTTTGATAATAGGCGGTAGTATTGTTTCCAAATCTAATGTTTCCAAGATTTGAACCTTCTCCCCGATGCCAACCGCCGTGAAACCATGGCCCCATAACCAATTTATTATTTGTAGTAGGCGATTGTTTTTCGATGGCTTTATATAAATTCCAAGCACCAAAACAATCTTCAGCATCAAAGGTACCGCCAACGACCAAAATAGCAGGTTTAATATTTTTACAATGTCTTCTTGCATCTCTCGCTTTCCACCAATTATCATAATTGGGGTGTTGCATTAAATCATCCCAAAAGCGAATACTATCCATGTAAGGTTTAAAGTTTTTAAGAGCCCCCTGTTTTAAATAAAAATGATAGTTGTCTTTCTCGGGGATATTAAATCCTTTAGCGCTTTCAGTAGTTGGTTTAGGCCTATTTTTACCAAAGCCTGAATAAAAACTAAATCCATCGGCTAATGCAAATGCTCCGTTGTGATGAAAATCATCTCCAATAAACCAGTCGGTAACTGGCGCTTGAGGGCTAACAGCTTTTAACGCAGGATGATTGCTAAGCGCAGCCATAGTGCTATAAAATCCAGGATATGATATGCCAAATACTCCAACATTTCCATTATTATTCACCACGTTTTTTATCAACCAATCAATTGCATCAAAAGTATCACTAGATTCGTCGATGTCTTTTTTAGTTTTCTTATTTTCGATATGAGGTCTAACGTCTACAAATTCTCCTTCACTCATGTATTTTCCTCTTACATCTTGCATGACAATAATGTATTCTTCTTTGGCATAATTTATCCAATGTGTTGCATATATGCGTGAAGAAAAATTATCCTTACCGTAAGGAGCGCACGAGTATGGTGTTCGCATCATTATGATTGGATGTTTATCGGCAGTTGATTTAGGCGAATAAATTGTTGTGAATAATTTAACCCCATCGCGCATTTTAATAAGGGTTTCTTGTTTGGTATAATTGGCATATACCAAAATACTATCTTTATTTTGAGCAATATCAATTAAGCTCAAACTCAAAAATCCAATTAAAAAAAACTTTTTAAACATGTACTTAATAATTATCGCTTTAACACTTAATTTACTGTAAAAGTAAGTTTTTTTGATTAACAATTTATAGTTTAAAACATTGGTAACATTCAACTTAAAGATTTATTCATTTCAACTACTTTTAAAGGATAATGAGTTCAGAGAAAACGAATAAATTCAGAGAAAATAGTCCGACAGTCTCCATTGAAGAAAACGATATATCTTCGGCTCATAAAAACGACATAGAAGACTATGAAAAAAAGCCATCTGAAAAGAAAGTAAAATCTAAACCCTCGCCAAAAGTTTCTGATAAAGCTGCTAAATTAGAAAATAAAGTTTCTTTTATTGAGCGCTGGGAGCAATTCATGGCATTTTATAAAAACGAGCAAACACAAAAAGCAATAGGCTTGTTTGTTTTATTAATTTCTTTTTTCCTATTCATTGCTTTTGTATCTTATTTAACAACATGGGAAATAGATCAAGATAAGGTTTTGGGCACTGTTGCCGACCTTTTTTCACCCGATATCAAAGTGCAAAATTGGTTAGGAAAAATTGGCGCCCTAACCTCTTATTTAATTATTTATAGAACCTTTGGATTAGCTACGTTTATTTTGATACCGATTTTATTTATTATTGGAATTCGAAAATTATATCAACGGCAATTAATTAATGTTAGCGCTTTTAATGCTAAGTGGTTATTTACTATGGTTTGGCTTTCTTTAGTTTTAGCAAAAACTTTTCCTGATCAATTACATATTTCTGGCGGTTGTTTTGGCTATTTTATGAACGAACAAATTTCTAATTATTTTGGCAATGTGGGCTTAATTATCTTGTATGTTTTTTCGATGTTGCTATTTTTAGTTCTTACAATTAATTTATCTTTCAAATGGCCATTAAAAAAAATAATTGCAGACGACAAACAAATTGAAGATGAACTTGAAATAAAAAATGATGAAACCAAAGATTCTATAATTTTTAATTCCTCATTTAATGAAACAAAAGAATTAATTTTAACATCCGAAGAAGAAGCCGCATTATTAAATTTTGAAATCATTTCAAAAAATCCAGAAAACAAAGGTGAATTAGATGAAATTCCTTTAAAGGATAATACTTTAGATTTTGAGGTTTTAGAAACTAAGGATGAACTTACTGTATTAAACCCATCTAACGAACCCTCATTTGAAATTGAAACACCACTAGCAGAGCCAGATGTATTAGATGATGAAAATAAAGCGTCTAAATTAGTAGAACAGTTTGGAGAGTACGACCCGACCCTAGATTTAGGATCTTATAAATTTCCAACATTTGATTTGTTAACCGATTATGGAGACGGAAAAGGCAAAGTAACTCAAGAAGAATTAGTCGCTAATAAAAATAAAATTGTAAATACCTTAAGAAATTTTGGTATTGAAATTGAAAAAATTATGGCTACCGTTGGTCCAACAGTAACCTTATACGAGATCGTTCCTGCGGCCGGTGTTCGTATTAGCAAAATTAAAAATTTAGAAGACGATATTGCCTTAAGTTTAGCTGCATTGGGCATTCGTATTATTGCACCTATTCCAGGTAAAGGTACTATTGGAATTGAAGTGCCAAATCAAAATCCAGAAATGGTACCAATGAAAAACATTTTAGCTTCTGAAAAATTTAATAATTCAACTTTTGAATTACCTATTGCTTTAGGTAAAACAATTAGCAACGAAATTTTTATTGCCGACTTAGCAAAAATGCCTCACTTGCTTATGGCCGGAGCAACTGGCCAAGGCAAATCAGTAGGTTTAAACGCTGTACTCATTTCTTTATTATACAAAAAACATCCATCACAAGTTAAATTTGTTTTGGTGGATCCTAAAAAGGTAGAATTAACTTTATTTAAAAAAATAGAACGTCACTTTTTAGCTAAACTGCCAAATGCAGAAGATGCTATTATTACAGATAATACCAAAGTAGTTCATACACTTAACTCTCTCTGTATTGAAATGGATAATCGTTATGCGCTTCTTGAAGATGCTCAAGTTCGTAACATAAAAGAATACAATGTAAAATTTGTTAATCGTAAATTAAATCCAATCGATGGCCATAAATATTTACCATACATAGTTTTGGTAGTAGATGAATTTGCAGATTTAATTATGACTGCAGGTAAGGAGGTAGAAACCCCAATTGCTCGTTTAGCTCAATTAGCAAGAGCTATTGGTATACACTTAATTATTGCAACTCAACGCCCTTCAGTAAACATTATTACTGGAACTATTAAAGCTAATTTTCCTGCTCGAATAGCTTTTAGAGTAACTAGTAAAATAGATAGCCGAACTATTTTAGATTCAGGAGGTGCCGACCAGTTAATTGGACGTGGCGATATGTTATTAAGTACAGGTAATGATTTAATTCGTATTCAATGCGCTTTTGTAGATACGCCAGAAGTTGAAAAAATAACCGACTTTATTGGCAACCAAAGGGCCTATCCAAGTGCTTTTATGCTTCCTGAATACGTAGGCGAAGATGGTAGCGATGGAAAAGAAGAGGTAGATTTAAGTGAACGAGACAAGATGTTTGATGAGGCCGCAAAATTAGTTGTTAATTTTCAACAAGGCAGCGCGTCTTTCTTACAACGTAAATTAAAATTAGGTTACAATCGTGCCGGTAGGATTGTTGATCAGTTGGAAGCTGCTGGATTTATTGGGCCTTTTGAAGGTAGTAAAGCAAGAGAGGTATTGGTAAAAGATATGGCGCAACTGGATGAAATTATTAAAAAAATAAAAAGTAAATAAACAATTTTTTAGATTATTTAAAAAAAATTAAAATTTAAAATAATATTTAACCCATTAAACCTTTTATATATTTGTCCCTCAAAATAAAATTATAAAAATAAATCATGAAGAAATTACTATTACTTTTTTTTACCTTTTGTTTTTTAGTTTCGATTTGTCAAGATCAAGATCCTAAAGCTAAACTCATATTAGATGATTTAAGTAAAAACACCAAAACTTATAAAACTATTTTAGCTGAGGTGGCATTTACAATGTATAACAAAGAAAAAAAAGCCATTGAGAAACCACAAATATGGAAAATACAAGTTAAAGGACAAAAATTTCGATTAGAAATACCCGGCACTTCAATAGTTTGTGATGGTGTTACCTTGTGGAATTACAATAAAGATGCTAAAGAGGTAACCATAAAAACTTTTGATCCCTTAAGTGATGAACAAAATCCTAGTAAAATTTTTACTATGTACGAAACAGGGTATAAATACACCTATGATACAGAAAAAAAAGTTGGATTAGTTAATTGCTCGGTCATTAATCTGTTTCCAGCCATAAAGCCAGAAAAGAAAAAATTTCATACTGTTAAATTATCTATTGATAAAATAAAAAAACAAATGATTCAGTTAATAATGTTGATGAAGGACGGAGGGACTCAAGTATATGACATCAAAAGTTTAAAAACAAATTCAGATTTGGCTGACAAATTATTTGTTTTCGATACAAAAGGGCTTAAACCTGATCAAATAAACGACGAGAGAGATTAAGAATTGTATGTAATTATGATTTCGATTCATTTTCGTTAATATCTTTAATAAATTGTCAAGATTTCCTGTAATTTAAAGAACCATTTAATCTTTCTTCGTTTTGTACTTAATAAATCTCCAGATTGCATATTTATTTTGTAGACATAGGTTATAAAATGTGTATGATCCAATGTCATTAAATCAATTTTTTAACCAATGTTTTTCAAAAGTAAAATCAGTTTATTTAACTTTAAAATTAAATGATTTAATTCTTTAAATAAACCGAAAATAAATATTTTAGTAAAAATGGCTGTAACCATAGCCAATCGAAAAAATAGAGAATAAACCGTATGTAATAAAAAAGAGGCAAGAAAAGTCCCTCTTTCACCGCACAAAAAAAAATAGTATTATTTACTCTTTTTTTTATTTAATAATTGATAACTATTTTTTTATCAATGATTTAAAAGTGAAATGAAATAAATAATCAAGAATTTAATTAAATTTTTAGTGATGCTCTTGATTTTGAGCCGGTTCTGCTTGATTGGTTTGTGGAACTCCCGAACTGTGATGCCCATGTTTTAAAGCTTTTTGTTGCTCTACAAATATGGGATCTATTTTGGTGGCTTTTGTTGATGTACCTGAATATGTCCCTTCAGTTAAAATGACAAAAATGGTATAAAACATAAATATAATATATGGAATCAAAATAATATATTTAAAAAATTTAACTTCATGGCCAAGATGCATAAACCAAATAACAATGGCAGCCGCTTTAGCTAGAGTTAAAACAATAAATAAAGTTTTTAGCCACAAAGCACCACTCCAACCATGTCCCGGGGCCATAGAGCCAATAATTAATTCGAAAATTGTAATCACTAGCATTATCCAAAAAACATTCCATAATGTACGGCGTGCTTTTTTTCCATAAGCCTCATCGTGAAGGGCTTCTAATTCATATTGTGGGTAATTATCGTGAAAGTCAGACATATATTAATTTTTAATAGTTAATTTTTATAATAAATAGAAGAACGTAAATACGAATACCCAAACTAAGTCTACAAAGTGCCAGTATAAACCAACCTTTTCAACCATTTCGTAGTGTCCACGTTTTTGATAGGTTCCTTTTAATACGTTTAAAAAGATAATAAAATTAAGAACAACCCCACTAAATACGTGAGTTCCATGAAATCCAGTAATAAAGAAAAAGTAATTAGCAAATTGCGGAACCCCATATTCATTAGTTACCATATTGGCCCCTTGAAATACTTGTTTAACATAAGATCCACTTGCCGCATCCCAAACATTTCTTAAAGCGCCATGATCAGTTCCCACAATAAAATGATACCATTCCCATGCTTGCGATCCAACGAAAGCTGCACCACCAATAATTGTCCAAAACATCCACGTTGTTACACCTTTTCTATCCATTCTTTGTCCTGCTTCTACTGCTAAAACCATAGTTACAGAAGACATAATTAAAATGAATGTCATTAAACCAACATAAGCCAGAGGAACATGTTGTTCAATAAACGGAAAGTGAGTAAATACATTTTCTGCTTTTGGCCATACTTCGGCGTATTTATGACGGATAAAACCATAAGATATTAACAAGCCACCAAAGGTTAAGGCATCAGATACGAGGAAAAACCACATAAACATTTTTCCGTAACTAAGTTTGAAGGGAGATACTCCTCCATCCCACGCTTCTTTTGAATCTATTTCTGCTGAATGAGCCATTTTTTAAAAAATTAAATTTCGATTACAATATTAACGATAAAAATATAAAAATAAAAACAAATATACCCACAATGCATCAAGAAAATGCCAATAAATTGCTGTTAGTTCAATACCAAGGAAATCAGATGATGAATATTTTTTCAACAAACACTTTGTTAATGAAACTGTAACAGCAATTAGTCCACCAATCATATGAGCGAGATGAACTAAAGCAATTAAATATAAAAAAGAGCCAGCTGCATTACTATATTTTCCGACAAAGAAAATGCCTTGGGCCGATAATTCTTTCCAAGCCTCAATTTGAGTAAAAAAGAAAGTAATTCCTAATACCAAGGAGAGAAATAAACCCAAATTTGCAAGAAAATAATTGTCTTTTTTAATGGCCAATTGTGCAATTAACATGGTTAAACTGCTAGTTACTATAATAGCAGTGCTAATTATAGATATACTTGGTAATTGAAAAACTAACCAATTACCATTATCAGCCCTAACAACATAAGCGCTGGTTAAGCCGGCAAATAACATCACCATACTAACAATTCCAATATATAATAATGGTTTTGCTGTTTTTCTCTGTGCCAACTTTATTTCAGCTTTATGAGGATTATTTTTTTTTGATTTAATTGTTTCCAAAATTATTATTAATTAAGATTTTGTCATTATTGCTAATTGAACTAAAGGTAAGTACACCAAAGTAACTAAAAATAATTTTTTTGCGTGCTCGTTTGTGGGTAATCGATAAAAATTATAAGCCTGAAGTAAGAGGGCTAACCCACAAATGATACAAGCCAGAGTACTCAATAAACCTACAAACTGAAACACAAAAGGTAAAATACTGACAATAAACAAAAAAACGGTATAAATTAAAATTTGAAATTTTGAAAAGTCGTCCTTTCCTTTTTTAGAGGGTAATAAGTGAAAATTTGCTTTTGCATAATCGTCGTGATTAAACCAAGCTAAAGCCCAAAAATGTGGGAATTGCCAAATAAATTGAATCATAAATAGTAAAAATGCAAAAAAAGTTATGTTGCCAAAGCCTTCGGTTGCAGCAACTCCACCAATTAAAGTTGGAAGCGCTCCTGGAAATGCCCCCACAAGAACAGAAAATGGTGTTGTTCGCTTTAATGGCGTGTAGATTAAGGCATATAAAATAATAGAAAAAAAACCCAAAATACCACAAAGTGGATTGGTAAATACCCATAACAAAACAGTGCCTATTAAACCTATAAACGCACAAAATATAAACGCCTCATTTACAGTTAGCACTCTTGTTGGCATAGGCCTTAATCGGGTTCTATCCATCAATTTATCTAAATCTTTTTCGATAATCTGATTAAACCCATTAGCAGCTGACGTCACTAATAAACCACCTAAGGAAAGAGCTAAAACTTGTTTCCATTGAATGTTGTCGGTTAAAGTAAAGTAAGTGATAATCGCCGAAAAAACGACTAAAGAACCCAAACGTAATTTAGAAAGCTTTAAATAACCCAAAAGTTTAGGATATTTAGTAGTCTGAACTATTATATTTATTGAATTCGTTTCCACAAAAGAACAAATTTAACACATTATTCATCAATAAACATAGTTAAGAATTAAAATGTTATCTCTGTCTTTATAAATATATTGATGTTATTAGTTTATATACCATAACTTAAAACTAATTTAATTGTTTAATAAAATAATATATTTTTTTGTCACTAAATTTTTATATTTTTGTAAATTAAGTATAAATTAAACTTTCAAAATATGAAAATAAAAATTTTAATTAATATTGCAATTAGCATTTCGTTTTTGTTCATTTTAACTAGTTGTGATCCTCTCGGTAAAATGTTAAAAAAACAAATTGAGATTAAATACACACTCTCTCCAAATCCTATAGAGATGATTGGTGATAGTATTCAATTTAATATAATTGGAAAATTTAACCCAAAATTATTCCAAAAAAAAGTAACTTTTATTGTTACACCAGTAATAAAATATGCTGGAGGAGAGAAAGCACTGAGACCTGTTACATTAGTTGGAGAGTCCGCAATTGGTGCCGGACAAAAAGTAGTGTTTTCAACCGGTGGTGTATTTAATTATGCCTCCGACAAAATTGCTTTCGAACCAGCTATGCGTAATGCGAAAATAGAACTTCGTGCAATTGGAAAAGTCAAAAATAAAGAAAAGGCATTTGATTCAATACCATTAGCAGATGGAACATTAGCAAGTTCTTTATTGGTAAGAAACGACGAAAAAGGTATTTTAGCAAAAGGAACCCTACAAAAAATCGAATCTATGAATCAAACTACTCATATTTATTATGCTATAAATGAATCAAATGTTCGTGCAACGGAATTAAAAACCGAAGAAATGAAAGCTATTAATTTATTTATAATTAATAATTTAAACTCACCTATTTATGAATTTAAAGGGATTACCGTTTCGGCTTACGCTTCTCCAGATGGTGAAACAGATAAAAATGAAAACCTAGCTAAGGACCGTGCTAACTCAGGTTCTGCAGCAGTAATGTCTGAATTCAAAAAGAATAAAGATAAAAAAGTCACCTTCGGAAAAACGAAGGATCAATTTCAAGTGCTTACTACAAAAGAAGATTGGGATGGTTTTAAAAGTTTAATGGAAAAATCTGATTTGGCAGACAAAGAATTAATTCTTAGAGTTTTAACTATGTATCCTGATGCTGAACAACGTAGAAAAGAAATTAAAAATTTATCGAAAACCTATTCTGAATTGCAAGAAAAAATATTACCAAAATTACGACGTGCTGAAATTTCAGTTAATGTAAATAAAACCTACCGTGGTGATCAAGAAATTACCCGTTTAGCTAACTCAACTCCAGATAGTTTATCAGTAGAAGAATTATTATATGCTGGGACTTTAACTAATGATTTAGGTAATAAAGTTAAAATTTATCAAGCAGCTGAAAAAAAATACAATACTGATTGGAGAACATCAAATAATTTAGGTTGTGCTTTATTAATTCAAAACAAAGTAAATGAAGCTGGCGAAGCATTTAAACGTGCTGAAAAATTAGCAAATGGATTGCAAACAATGGTCTATAATAATTTAGGTGTAATTGAATCTAAAAATGGTAATCGTGTTTCGGCTATGGAATATTACAAAAAAGCATCCAGCGATCCAGAAACAAAATATAATATGGGAATCATCGAAATTCGTAATGGTAAATACGCAGATGCTCTAAGTAATTTTGGAGATTTTAATGGGCATAACAAAGCCTTAGCTCAATTATTAAGTGGAGCTGGAAGTGCTGTTAAAGAAACTATTGACGCAAGTAATGAAAAAGATATGGCTTACAGTTTTTATTTAAAAGCCATAGCAAATGTTCGCAGTGGAAATACGCCAGAGGCAATTGCTAATTTAAAAACAGCTACTGAAAAAGATAGTGCTTTAAAGGCTTATATAAAAAATGACGCTGAATTTATTAAACTTCGCTCTGACGCTTCATTTTCTGCTTTAGTTAATTAATATTTTTATAAATAAATTTAAACCTTCCCTAATTAAGGAAGGTTTTTTTATTTATTATTCTCATATTTAATAAATTGGTTCTTATATTTACTTAAATATCATTTTAATGCAACAGTTTCCTGAAACAGAACTTATTCTTAATTCCGAAAATAGGGTATATCATCTCAATTTAAAAAATGAAGATATTGCAGATGATGTTATTTTAGTGGGAGATCAAAATCGAGTTGCAGAAATATCAAAACATTTTGATCACATAGAATTTAAAATAGCTCATCGCGAATTTATTACCCATACTGGTATCTATCAAGGTAAACGTTTAACTGTATTAAGTACAGGCATTGGTACTGATAATATTGATATCGTTTTAAATGAATTGGATGCTGCAGTAAATATAAATCTCACCAAAAGAGAAATAAATTCTGTTTTTCGTAAATTAAATATTTATAGATTAGGTACCAGTGGCTCATTACAAGAAGATATATTAGTAAATGATTTAGTAGCAAGTTCTTATGGTTTGGGCTTAGATGGTTTATTAAATTTTTATGAAGGAACAAAAATTATAAACGAAAATAATATTAGCAACGCATTTATCGTTCATAGTAAATGGCTTAATAATTTAGCTTACCCTTATTGTATTAGCGCTTCTGATAAATTACTCGAAAAGTTTAAAACAGTTGCTCATGTTGGAATTACTGCTACTGCCCCTGGATTTTATGGGCCTCAAGGCAGAGAAATTAGACTGCGTGCCGCTATGCCTGATACTAATAATTTATTAACAACATTTAATCATAATGGATTAAGAATTATTAATTTTGAAATGGAAACTTCGGCACTCTATGGTTTATGTAAGTTATTAAATCATAATTGTTTAACTGTTTGCGTAATAATTGCTAATCGAATTACAAAACAATTCACTAAAGATTATAAGAAAAGTGAAGAATTGTTGATTCAATCTTGTTTAAATAAAATTGTGAATTAGAAAATATAAAGAATGGATAGAAATGAATTAATAAAACAAATTTTATTAAAAAAAAGTTTTTTGTGTGTTGGCTTAGACCCCGATACACAAAAAATACCCAAACATTTATTAGAAAACGAAGAAGATCCAATTTACGAATTTAATAAACAAATCGTTGATGCTACAGCTCCTTATTGCGTTTCTTTTAAGCCAAATACAGCTTTTTATGAAGCATACGGATTAAGCGGCTTGCACAGTTTAGAAAAAACAATTCAGTACATTAAATTAAATTATCCTAATCATTTTTTAATTGCCGATGCTAAACGGGGCGATATCGGAAACACAAGTGCAATGTATGCAAAAGCGTTTTTAAATCGATTAGATGCAGATGCCATAACTATTTCGCCTTATATGGGAAGCGATTCGGTTAAACCATTTTTGGAATATAAAGATAAATGGGCCATTGTTTTAGGCCTTACTAGTAATGAAGGTTCTGCTGATTTTCAACAGCAACAATTAAATGGAAAAGAATTATATTTACATGTAATTGAAACCTGCGCTAAATGGGGCAACGAAAATAATATGATGTTTGTAGTTGGGGCAACAAAAGTACAAATGCTAAGTAATATTCGAAAAATAGTGCCAAATCATTTTCTATTAGTTCCCGGTATTGGAGCCCAAGGTGGAAGTTTACAAGAAGTTTGTAAATATGGCTTAACTAAAGAAATTGGCCTATTAGTTAATTCTAGTCGCGCTATCATTTATGCCTCTAATGAATTAGATTTTGCAGAAAAAGCTGCCAATGAAGCAAAAAAAATTGCTGAAGAAATGAAGATAATTTTAGATAATAATCAATAAAAATAATATATTAATTTATGGAAGATAATAATCAACAAGCCCCACATTTAGATATTGAGTTAAGTGAAGAAATAGCTGAAGGAATTTATTCTAATTTAGCCATCATTACCCATTCTCAAAGCGAATTTGTAATTGATTTTATAAAAATAATGCCAGGGGTTCCAAAGGCTAGAGTCAAATCAAGAATTTTACTTACTCCTCAACATGCTAAACGTTTAGTAAAAGCTTTAGCAGAAAACCTTCAAAAATTTGAACAAGTAAATGGTAAAATTAAAGATGTTGACAATGGTTTTCCTATGAGTTTTGGAGGTCCAACAGCTCAAGCTTAGTTTTATTAAAATCAAAGGCCTTAATTTTTACTGTTACTATAGATTTCTTTTCTTGTTAAAAAGACATTTTTTTAATCTTTTAAAATTCTTGTAAACAAAATTAATTTGTTGAAAATTCTAATCTTAAAAATTAATTAATCCTCTTAATTTAGGAAAATTAAATTTTACTATTATTCAACCATGATCGAATCAAAATTACATTTACAAATTGCCAACTTATTAAATTTAAATACAAAAGATGTTACTGCAACAATTGATCTAATAGACGAAGGAGCTACTGTACCTTTTATTTCTCGATACAGAAAAGAGGCAACAGGAAGTTTAGACGAAGTGCAGGTCGCAAAAATTAGAGACGAAATTGAACGCTTACGACAATTAGAAGATAGAAGAGAATTTATTTTAAAATCAATTGATAGTCAAAATAAATTAAGCGACGAATTAAAAAAGTTAATCTTTGAAGCTGAAACCTTAAGTAAACTCGAAGATTTATATTTACCCTACAAGCCAAAACGCAGAACAAAAGCTACTATTGCAAAAGAAAAGGGTTTAGACTCCTTAGCGCATTTTATTTTAGAACAAAAAAACAATTTTATTTTTGAAGAAGCAGAAAAATTTATTTCGATTGAAAAAGGCGTTCATTCAGTTATAGAAGCATTAGAAGGTGCACGAGATATTATTGCCGAAATTATAAGTGAAAATGCTCTAGTTCGAGAAAGTATTCGCGACTTGTTTAAAAAAACAGCCAACATAAAAAGTAAAGTAATTAAGGGTAAAGAAGATGTTGGCGAAAAATTTAATGATTATTTTCAGTGGGAAGAAAAATTAATGTCTTGCCCTTCGCACCGTTTATTAGCAATGCGGCGTGGTGAGAAAGAAGATATTTTAATTTTAGATCTTGTGGTAGATAATGATGAAGCCCTATCACTCATTGAAAAAAAAATAATTACTACTCGGGGCGAAGCGGCTAATCAATTAAAGGAATCAATTATAGATGGGTATAAGCGATTATTAAACCCGAGTATAGAAGCCGAAATGAGATTGCACACCAAACAAATTGCCGAAGAAAAATCTATTTTAGTTTTTGCTGATAATTTACGTGAATTATTATTAGCATCTCCTTTAGGAGAAAAAGCAATTTTAGGAATTGATCCAGGATTTAGATCGGGATGTAAAATAGTTGCTCTTAATAAACAAGGCAAGCTATTACAAGAAGCTGTTATTTATCCTCACGAACCTCAAAAACAAAAAAATGAAGCTGAAATGATAGTTTTAGCTTTTTGTCAAAAACACCAAATTGAAGCCATTGCAATTGGAAATGGAACTGCCTCCCGCGAAACAGAACAATTTATTCGAAACATAGATATTCTTCCTAAAGAAATTTCAGTAATCGTTGTTAGCGAAGCTGGTGCTTCTGTATACTCTGCAAGTGATGTAGCTCGTGAAGAATTTTCAGATTACGATTTAACGGTTAGAGGTGCCGTTTCTATTGCCAGAAGATTAGCCGATCCTTTAGCAGAATTAGTAAAAATAGATCCAAAAGCAATTGGCGTTGGCCAATATCAACACGATGTAGATCAAACACTGCTTAAAAATAAATTAGATGAGGTTGTGGGAAGTTGTGTAAATGCAGTTGGTGT
>CAMCZO010000061.1 GCA_945887955.1 Chitinophaga pinensis
AGCTCAACCATAGGGGGAGGGGGTGGTGGTGGAGGAGGAGGAGGAGTTTCTTCAATTGGAGGAGGGGGTGTTAAGTCAATTTGCACAACCTCCATTTTTTCAGTTTCGTCATCAGTTTTTGGGCGGTCAATAAATTTTTTTAATCCAAGTAAAAAAACAGAAAATAAAATCATTCCCAAAACAATATAACTAACCCGTATATTATAATTTTTTCTTAATTCATAAGCCCCATAGTTTTGATTTCTTCCTTCAAAAACAATGTTGTTTCGCTCTTCTAAACTTAAATTATTCCAATTTTTCAACATGATTTTTAGTTTTATTAATTAGAGCCAATTTTTTCGTTTAATAAATCTATTTCGGGTTTTAAAATATCAACCATCACATATTTTCCTACGACATTAATATTTAATTCGTCAATCACATCAATCACATTTTTATAAGTAGCCTTATCGTCGGTTTTAATCAAAAAAGTAAATGATTCTTTATTAGCCTTTCTTTCCTTTACTAATCGCTTAAAAGTTGAATCTTGGATTAGATTTTTTTTATGTTTTGCATCAAGGTCTTTAATTTGATCTTGCATGGGTTTATTTTTTTCAAGCAAATATTTATGTAAGCTAATTTTAGAATCTTGAGAAAAATCCAATTCAGAGAGGCTTGTTTTTTTTCCTTTATCATCGTCTGCAGCCCTAAATTGACCTTCATAATAAAATATGCGATTTTCTTTTGAAAGCAAAATAGTAATTCCTTTTTTAATTTCATCTACTTTTTGATCGGGCGGAAGGGGAGCTGGAAACGTTAATTCCATTGATTTGGGTTTGCTAAATGTAGCAGTTAATACGAAAAAAGTTAAAAGTAAAAAAGCCAAATCTACCATTGGCGTCATGTCAATTCGGGTAGATTGTTTTTTTGCTCTTTTTTTTCCTCCTTTGTGGCCACCGCCACTATCTGATATTTCTGCCATTTTGGTTTAAATTTTTTATTTATTTAGAAGGGTCTATTACTGTGCCGCCGCCTTCTAAAGTTGTAATTAAATTAAATTGGTAGAGCTTTAAATCTGTAAATGTTTTAATAACCTCTTTAACATAAATGTATTTGGTTGTTGACGCGCACTTAATTGCAAAACGAGGCTTTTCAGATTTAAATTCAGAATTTGACTCTTTTGCTTTTATTTTAGCAGCCTCGAATGTTCTAACCGCCTCTGTTCCTCCAAAACTAATCCAATCTTTTAATTGGTTATTTGGGGTAATGGTATCTATAGGAATACCTTTTTGTGGCTGAAAGTTTTTTCGATCATCTTCTTTTAAATCAATATATTTTGGCAAATCTTTAAGATCAACGCCTATACTAGGTAGGCCGCTAAATTTAATAATTTGAGCTTCGGTAAAAGTAACATTGTAGCGTTTGCCCATTTCCCTGAGCGCATTCATTTTGGCGGTAGAATTGCTTATACCGAAAAATGCACGGCCTTTATCGTCTATAGTTACCATAATATGATTATCGGGCAAATCTACCTGACCAATAGATGATGGAGGGTCTACCACAACAGGCTCGGCCATTCTAAAAGAAGCCGTTAACATAAAAAAGGTAACCAGAAGAAAAGCTAAATCTACCATAGGCGTCATATCTAACGCTGGAGCACCGCCTTTTGATGGTTTTTTTGACATTGTAAATGTTTAAATAAAATTATTTCCCGGTTGATTGAAATTCGTGTATTATAGAAAAGCCCGCCTCGTCCATAGCGTATGTTATTTGGTCAATTCTATTACTAAAATAGTTATAAAAAATTATAGCAAAAGCCGAAGTTAAAATTCCGACAAGGGTATTTACAAGCGCTTCAGAAATACCAGTGGCTAGGGCAGAAGTATCGGGAGCACCAGCGGCAGATAGGGCAGCAAAGGCACGAATCATTCCTACAACGGTTCCAATTAAACCAGCTAAAGTTCCAATAGAAGCCATTGTTGAAATAACAACCATGTTTTTAGACAACATAGGCAATTCAAGCGAAGTGGCTTCTTCTAATGCCTTTTGAATTGCGACAACTTTCGCCTCTTTATCCATAGAGGAATCGGTCATAACATATTGATATTTAATAATCCCCTCATGAACTACATTTGCTAAAGAACCTTTTTGTTTATCGCAAGCCGCAATAGCACCTTCAAAATCGTGGGCAGATATCAAGCTTTTGATTTTAGAAACAAACTTATCTGTTTGCCCACTGCCATTAGCTTTCATAATAGTAATAAACCTTTCAATTGCAAATGTAATCACAGTTAACAAAAATCCAATTAAAATTGGCACAATAAAACCTCCTTTATACATGGTGCCTAACATGTTAAGTGGGTGGCCCTTATCAGCATCGCCACCTTCAAAATTTGAGGCCGAACCTAAAATGCCTTTAAAAATAAAGATGCCAATAAAAAGGCAAATTAAAATAGCTAAGGCCGAAATAATTAGCGGAAAGCCGCCTGATGTTTTTTTTGTATTCATATTGGTTTTTATTTATATTATAATAATGAGTTATTTTTAAAGTGCCAAACTTAATCAAAAAAGTTTTGATGTAAAAATGAATTCAAAAGTATTTTTATAATTTAACGCATTAATAACATAATTATTATTCAAATTATTTTGTTTAGTGATATGATTTGCTTGTTAATAAATCTAAAATATTAATTAATTGTTAAATCAAACATTAATTCATTTTTTTATACATTTACTAAAAACAAAGTCGTTTAAAAAAAACACGCCCCCTATATAGTTTTATTAAACTTTAAATATAAAAATATGAAACATTAAAATAGGGCTTATAGCTTTTTTTAGAAAGATTTTTAAATGTTTTTATAGCTACTAAATTTTTAAACACTTTGAAAAAACTAATCACACTATTTATATTATTTAACTTTGTTCTTAAATCTCAAGTTCTTAATACGAGCGATATAGACATTAGACTAAATTACAAAAGGGATTCATTAAGAAATTTAGAAGATGGGGTTAAAAAATCAAGCCCGTCTTTTCAATTAGATGGAATTCGAGATCCTCTTGATGCTATGCTAGTTACTTCAAAGGTGGGTCAAAGATCAATAGGAGAGCATCCTGGGATCGATTTACAAGGTCAAACAGGTGACCCTATATACGCTGTGGCTTACGGGCAGGTTGTAGCTGTATACTCTTATACAACTGAATTGCATTCCCGACCTGGGAATAGCTCAGGCGGAGGCGGCTATGGCAATCATGTGGTTATTAAACATTTTCCAGATGGAAACAGAAAATCAAAAGACTTCTTCTATGCTACTTATGCGCATATGCTTGATGAAGTGGTTTCGCAAGAGCATGTTAAAACTCTTTATAAAAATCGTTTCCCTAAAAAATGTGTGATTATAGACACGGATAAGGTAGAGAAAAAATGTGTTTATATAAATAATAAAAATTATAACAATCCTTTGTTTCCTAGTGATGTTAAAATAAAGCCTGGAGATTACAGAACAAAATTAAAATATGACAAACATTTTATTTCTAATTCGAACCCTAAAGTATATCAAAATGGCATGTTTGCTTATTATAAAAATAATATCATTGAAGTAACTAAAGGTCAAATAATAGGGTATGTTGGCTCAACAGGCAAGTCAGATGGGCCCCATTTACATTTTGAGACAGAAGCTATGTGGTATGCAGAAAGTAGTAAATTAAGTGAGAAAAATAAATACAATAAATATATTAATACTAAGTTTAGGAAAAAAAATGGGGGGTATATGGATGTATATTGGAGGTTAGATAAAGAACTTGACAAAGATAAAGAGCCACCGGGTAGATTAGTAAAATTTAAACTTAATCTTATTAACCCTTTACAAATACTGCCTTATGGACTTGAAATAATTGCCGGTACTAAGATCACATATTCTCAAGATAATAATCCGCATTCAATTTGGGCAGACGGAAGTATGGATGTTCTAAAAGATGAAACAGAAGATATTAAAATAGGTCATCAAACTTGGATTACTAAAAACCTAAATGTAAGCAAATACAAAAATGGTGATACTATTCCTCAAGTGCAAGATTCAAAAATATGGCAAAATATAACAACAGGCGCTTGGTGCTATTACGAAAATAAAACCACTTATGATACAACTTATTGCAAGCTTTATAATTGGTATGCGGTAAACGACCCTCGTGGCCTTGCGCCAAATGGATATCACATTCCGAGCGATTCCGAGTGGTCGGAGCTAATCGATTTCATGGGCGGTTCGATTCTTGGAGGCGAAAAATTGAAAAGCACACAAGGATGGATCAATAACGGAAACGGCACTAACGAAATTGGCTTTTCCGGACTTCCAGGAGGTTATCGCAACAATGAAGGGTTATTTCACGATATTGGTATTAATGGATACTGGTGGAGTTCTTCAGAGAGTAGCGCTAACTTCGCTTGGTTACGCTCACTTTTCTCTTTTAATGGGTATATAAATAGAAACTATTATTTCAAGCAATATGGAATGTCTGTTCGTTGCATCAAGGATTAATAATTTTATGATTTTTTTAGCCTACTCTTTTTTTTAATTAAAATATTCTTAAATTTAAAAAATTAAATTTTTATGAAAAGAAAAACTATACTTTCGATTGTTTTAACAAGTGTGACATTTTTTTTAAATGCACAAATTTTGTTTACTGAAAACTTTACAAGCACTTGGGCTGCCGCAACGCAGGGCTGGGTTGTTATTAACAATTCTCTTCCTGTTGGCACCACAACCGTTTTCCAGGGTAATGGAGCCGGCGTTTTCCCCGCTTTTAATGGTGCTGCAAATGATTATGTGGGAATGAATTTTAATAGTTGCTCAGGAGCCGGAGGAATTAGTACTTGGTTAATTACCCCTACTCTAAATATTTCAAATGGGCTTGTATTTGAGTTTGCCACCCGAACGACATCTCCTATCCAGTTTGCTGATAGATTGCAATTAAGAATGAGTCCTGTAGATAATGTTGCAATCCCTTCTGGAACAACAAGCGTAGGAACCTACACTACTTTAATGTTAGATATTAATCCAAATTTAGGAGTTAATAACTCTAGTGTCGTAGTAGGAAATTCTGTAAATGGATATCCTGATGCCTGGGCAGTTTATACTGTTGCGGTTAGCGGTTTAGCTGGGCCAACTATTGGCCGTTTTGCACTTCGTTATTTTGTAGCGGATGGAGGGCCGAGCGGTAACGAAAGTAATTACATTGGAATAGATGCTGTAAAAATATCGAATCCATGTAATCAACCAATAATTAATATTTCTCAAACATCATCAGGCGTTTGCTCTGGCGGCACCGTTAACTTATCTGCAACTAGTTCAGGAACCAACGCAGCCACAACGTTTACTTGGAGTTCAGGCCAAACTGGCGCATCAACAATTGTTTCTCCAACAATTACCACAACCTATGTTGTATCGGGTACTGGCGCAGCTAATTGTATAGGAACCCAAACTGCCGTTGTTACCGTTACAGCTTCTCCAAATGTAAATGTTTCAAGCTTTACTGTTTGTTCAAGCCCCGTAACTTCAGCAACTTTAATCGCCAATGGTGCAAGTAGCTATTCTTGGAACACTGGATCAACAAATTCTTCAATAGTTGTTACACCTAATTCAACGACAGTTTATACCGTTACTGGATATGGGGCTGGGGGCAATTGCCCAAATGTAAAAACCGCCACCATTACACTTGGCGCGCAACTCTCTATGGCTATAATTTCTAGTTCATCAGTTCTTTGTTCTGGCGGAACAGTAACCCTATCGGCATTAAGCGCAGCAACCACTTATTCTTGGAGCAACGGCGCAACTACTCCTGTTATCACAGTTACGCCAGGGGCTTCATCTATTTATACAGTTGTTGGAATTTCAGGTAGTTTTCCTGTGGTTTGTTTTGGAACAAATAGCATTTCAATTACCGTAAATCCTAGTCCTGTATTAGCAGTATTGCTTACCCCCTCAGTTTTATGTGCTGGTGTTGGCTCTGTTACAATTAATGCGTCGGGAGCAAATACATATTTTTATTTAGGTAGCTCTGCAAACCCAAAATCTACTTCAACCCCAACTGCTCCAGGCGCTTATTCTTTCACAATTTCCGGCACGTCAAACGGTTGTGTTAGTTTGGGTCAAGTTACTCTTTCGGTAGAAGCTAATCCTACCGTAACAATTTTTGCAAATAAAGTTTCGGCTTGTATAGATCAAGTGGTAACGCTTACCGCATCAGGTGCAGACACTTATGTTTGGTCTGGACAAATAAATTCAACGTCTAATCCAATAACATATTCAGCCACATCAGTTGGAACGAAAGTGTTTAATGCAATTGGAACAAGTTCTTTAGGATGCACTTCGGCCTTGGTTGCAAAATCAGTAACAGTTTCGCTTTGTACTGGAATTGAAAATGAGCCAGGAAACAATACAGAAAGTTCTATTTTTCCTAATCCATTTACTAATGAATTAACTATTAGTGGATTAAACGGAAGGATTGAAATCTATAACCTTTTAGGGCAGATTATATTAAAAACTAAAGTAAATGAAGTTGAAAGAATTAACACCTCTGAATTAATAAAAGGGGCTTATATCTTAAAAACATTTAATTCCGATGGACAAGAACTTAAAACAATAAAATTGCTAAAAAATTAATATATTTTATTTCTTTTAAAAACCCGTTTCGTAAATTTATGAAACGGGTTTTATTTTTATGTAGATTAAACATTACAATGGTTAAATTTGTTTAAAAATAAAAAAACATGACAGTTGATTCGCTATTAGCTCGCGCTTTAAATTTTGATTTCTTAAGTATAGAAGAAGGTTTTTTTTTATATGAAAAAGCAAATACCACAGAACTAATGTTTATTGCCAATGAGTTAAAAAAAGTTCAAAAAAAAAACTCGAATGATGTTACCTGGCAAATAGATAGAAATCTAAATACAACAAACGTATGTATTGCAAATTGCAAATTTTGTAATTTTTATAGAATTCCTGGCCATAAAGAATCTTACATTACCGATTTTAAAACCTATCAAAAAAAAATTGAAGAAACCATTCGTTTTGGTGGCGATCAACTACTTTTACAAGGTGGCCATCACCCAGATTTAGGATTAGATTTTTATGTTAAATTATTTAAAGAAATTAAATCACATTATCCGCAAATTAAGCTACACTCTTTAGGCCCCCCTGAAATAGCGCATATTACAAAATTAGAAAAAAGCACACATCATGAAGTTTTAAAAGCATTAGTAGAAGCGGGCTTAGATAGCTTGCCTGGAGCTGGTGCCGAAATTTTAAACGATAGAGTAAGACGATTAATTAGCAAAGGCAAATGCTCGGGTCGAGAATGGCTTGATGTAATGAAGGCTTGTCATCAATTAAATATTACTACAAGTGCCACCATGATGTTTGGGCACGTAGAAACAATTTACGAAAGATTTGAACATTTAGTTTTATTGCGAGAAGTGCAGGCACAAAAGCCCGAGCAGGCCAAAGGATTCTTAGCTTTTATTCCATGGCCGTTTCAAGACGATGGGACTTTGTTAAATCGCTTAAAGGGAATAAAAAATACAGTTACATCCAATGAATATATTCGAATGATTGCCCTAAGCAGAATAATGCTACCTAATATTATTAATATTCAAGCAAGTTGGTTAACTATAGGAAAAGCAACAGCGCAAATTTGTTTACAAGCTGGAGCAAATGATTTTGGTAGCATAATGATTGAAGAAAATGTAGTAAGTGCAGCAGGCGCTCCACATCGATTTACATATAAAACGATTCAAGAGGCAATAAGAGAGGCAGGCTTTAATCCACAATTAAGAACACAACAATATGAATACAGAGAAATTCCTGAAGCCATAGAAGAGCAAACAATAAATTATTAAAAATTTTTATGCAAAAAAAAATAATGCTTCTCGGAAGTGGAGAGCTAGGAAAAGAAGTTGCCATTGCTTTGCAGCGCTTAGGACAATATGTAATTGCTGTTGATAGTTATGAAGGAGCTCCAGCCATGCAAGTCTCCCATGAATTTGAAATTATTAATATGTTGGATGGAGATGCTTTAGATTTAATTGTAGCTAAACATAAGCCCGATTTAATTGTCCCCGAAATTGAAGCGATAAGAACAGAACGTTTTTACGATTACGAAAAACAAGGTATTACAGTTGTTCCAAGTGCTAAGGCTGCTAATTTTACAATGAACAGAAAGGCAATTCGTGATTTAGCAGCTAAAGATTTAAACCTGCGCACCGCTAATTATTTATATGCAGCAACATTTGAAGAATTTAAAATTGCCGTTTCAAAAATTGGGATTCCCTGTGTGGTAAAACCATTAATGAGCAGTAGCGGCAAAGGCCAAAGCGTTATAAAAGAAGAATTTGATATTCAAAAAAGTTGGACCTACGCAATGGAAGGATCTCGTGGCGATTATAAAGAAGTGATTATAGAAGAATTTATTAAATTTAATTCAGAAATTACTTTGTTAACTGTAACTCAACAAAATGGCCGCACTTTATTTTGTCCACCTATAGGTCACAGGCAAGAGCGAGGCGATTATCAAGAAAGTTGGCAGCCTTGCTCAATTAATGATGGAGATTTAAACGAAGCCCAACAAATGGCTGAAAAGGTAACAATAGCTTTAGGGGGATATGGCATATGGGGGATTGAGTTTTTTTTAACAGATAAAGGAGTTTATTTTAGTGAGCTCTCTCCAAGACCTCACGATACGGGCATGGTAACCTTAGCGAATACACAAAACTATAACGAGTTTGAATTACATGCAAGAGCTATTTTAGGATTTCCTATTCCAAAAATAGAATTGGTAAAGAATGGTGCTTCAGCTGTTGTGCTTGCAAAAAAAGAAGGTGGGCGTCCAAATTTTTTTGGAATAGCTGATGTTTTACAAAACGATAATACGGATATTAAAATTTTTAATAAACCGAGTACCAGGCCTTTTAGACGAATGGCAGTGGTTTTATGTAGCGACCATCTCGAAACAGATATAACAAAAACAAAAGAAAAGGCAGTTTCCTTAGCTAAACAAATTACCTTACAATAAATTTATTTTAACTTAGTGTTATTTAAATGCCGACTGGAATCGCGATTAGTTTTTTTAATTAAATTTTTTTGTAAAGCGTCTTCTAAATTAACACCGGTTTGATTGGCAATGCAAATTAAAACAAATAAGACATCGGCTAGTTCATCTTCTAAATCATTTTGCTTATCGCTTTCTTTTTCGCTTTGTTCGCCAAAACGGCGAGCCATTATTCGTGCAACTTCTCCTACCTCTTCCATTAAAATAGCGGTATTAGTTAGTTCATTAAAATAACGAACTCCATATTTTTTAATCCATTCGTCTATTTGTTTTTGTGCGTCTGATATTTGCATATTAATTAATTTTATTTAATTTATAAATTGAAAAAAAAGTTCAATAAACCCTTTATTTTTTGCTTTGGCAGAGAACTAAATAGCAAAACATAATTAAAAATTTATACCTTCACAAATCTAACAAAACCAACTTAGCATTTGTAAAATAGAGTATAAATAAACAAAAATTATAATCATTTGTTTTAGCAGAATGGCATATAAAAGTTTGAACGATTGTATTCTTGATCTCGAAAAAAACGGACATTTAATTCGGATTAAAGAAGAGGTTGATCCATATTTAGAAATGGCAGCCATACATTTAAAACAATTTGAAAAAGGCGCTCAAGCCGTTTTATTCGAAAATATAAAAGGCTGTAAATACAAGGCTGTAAGTAATTTATTTGGCACCATCGAAAGAAGCAAATTTATGTTTCGCGATACATTTGAGCCTGTTAAAAATATGGTTGCTTTGAGAAACAATCCTATGGCCGCCATAAAGAAACCTTGGCGTTACTTATCATTAGCGATTTCAGCGATAAAAGCACTCCCCAAAAAAGGGTCTTTTAAAACTGCAGGATTTGAAGAAATACAAATTTCTGATCTGCCATTAATTCATCATTGGCCTATGGATGGCGGCGCATTTATAACATTACCGCAAGTTTATTCAGAAGATATTGAGCAGCCAGGTGTAATGAACTCTAATTTGGGTATGTATCGAATTCAACTTAACGGTAACTCATATGATTTAAATAAAGAAATAGGGCTTCATTATCAGCTTCACAGAGGCATTGGTGTTCATCAGACAAAAACCAACAAACAAAATAAGCCTTTAAAAGTAAGTGTTTTTATTGGCGGCCCTCCCGCTCACTCTTTGGCGGCAGTAATGCCTCTGCCAGAGGGAATAAGCGAATTAACTTTTGCTGGAGCGATGGCAGGAAAAAGATTTAAATACGATTATCATGATGGGTTTTGCATTTCGTTAGATGCTGATTTTGTAATTACTGGAGAGGTGTATCCTAACGAAAACAAGCCTGAGGGGCCTTTTGGAGACCATTTAGGATACTATAGTTTACAACATCCTTTTCCATTAATGCGCGTTCACAAAGTGTTTGCAAAACAAAACGCAATTTGGCCATTTACTGTTGTTGGTAGGCCGCCTCAAGAAGATACTGCTTTTGGCGCTTTGATTCATGAAATAAGTGGCAGCGCTATTCCTAATGAAATTCCTGGACTTAAAGAAATTAATGCGGTAGATGCCGCTGGGGTTCACCCATTATTATTGGCTGTTGGGAGTGAGCGCTACACCCCTTTTTTAATAAATGATTCGCCCGCCGAATTATTAACTCAGGCTAATCATATTTTAGGAACAGGTCAATTAAGTTTGGCGAAATATTTAATTATTAGTGGCGACCCTGAAAAAGAAATAAATTGCCACAACATTAAAAACTTTTTTAAACACGTTTTTGAAAGAATAGATTTGAGTCGCGATTTACATTTTTATACAAAAACATCCATAGACACTTTAGATTATAGCGGCAATGATTTAAACCAAGGTAGTAAATTAGTTATGGCAGTTTATGGTAAACAAAAAAGAGAGCTCAGCTTAATAATACCCGATGAATTGAACACCTGTGAATTTATTTCTAATCCAGCATTAATGATGGACGGAGTAATCGCAATAATGTTAACTCCATTTACCAATTACATCAATGCTAAGTTGGAAATAAAAAAATTGTCGGATTGGATTGAAAAGAGAAAAGAAAAATTTAATGGGATTGTTCAAATAATAATATACGATGATTTTGTATTTAAGCCAGCGTCAGATAATTTAAATGATTATGTTTGGATAACCTATACCAGAAGTAATCCTAGTTATGATATATATGGAGTAGGAGAGAAAACGGAAAATAAGCATTGGTCTTGTGAAGGGCCAATGATTATTGATGCAAGAAAAAAATCACATCACGCCCCTGAATTAAAATTAAGTGCACAAACAGAAAAAAGTATTGAGCGTTTTTTTAAAGTTTAATTTTTTTGTAATTATTATATTTAATTCTGCATAAATTATTTAAAAAAATCATTTACTGTAAATTCTGGAATCCCAACGTAGGCAATATCATAACTATTTCCACGATTAACCTGTTTTGTTTTACTAAACCCATTAATAGTTGTTATTTGCGTTACATATCCACAAATTTGGCTTGCTATAGCAACCTCATATTTTTTATTAAACGAATATATTTTTCGGTTCTCAATTTTTGTCCAGGTGCTTGCGTCATTATTGTAAATATCCTTTATTGTAACACCACTAAAAAACTTAGTTAGCATAGGAATCAAATAATTACAATAATTATTTGCATAATAACAGCCTGCATTTAGCTTTATAAATGGTTTTGCATAATCCTCAACTCTTCTTGTTGCTTCTTCAATACCAATGTCATAATCATCAGCTGCGGATGAGCCAGCGCTAGAGCAAGCATGATTAAATAAAACAAGTGCATTTTTATTGAGCTTTAATCCATTAACTAATTGTTCACCCTCAATAATACCCTCGTTTAAATATAATGTACCTTGCTTTTCCTTTTCTTTTCCTATTGTTATGCCATGGCCCGCGTAAATTAATATATGTGCACCATTACTTGCTTTTTTTACATCTTCCCATTTACAGTTTGGAGTATAAAGTTCAACAACAGCAATGCCGAGGTTTTTAAGATAACTCGCAACTTGTCTTTGTTCATAAATAAATTGTGTGGCATCATTCCCAACAATAATAACCGCTTTAATCATTTTAAATTTATTGATAGATAATTTTGCATTTTCTTTAAATGCTTTTTTCCTATACTCTTCAATTAAAACTACATCTTCGACCAATCTTTTTTCTTCAATTTTTATCGATTCATTCTTTTTATTTAATTTAGGAATAGCTAATTTATTGTATACATTTTTATTGTTTGAAACTATACCAAACACTGAATCTACATAAAATACCTCTTGGTATTTTTTATCTGAACTTTGATACAATTCTGTATTAAAAATTCCTTTTCTCATTTTAGCTTTAGATTTATATAAGCCTTTTTCAGAGAAATAATAATAGCGCTTAGGATGCTTAATCAACTCTTTTTGATTTGAACTTTTTAGTTTAAGTTTAAGTTTATTTCTAATTAATCTGTAAATACCTTTTTCACGAATTACTTTTGGTTTTTTATTTTTAATAATAAAATATAGAAATTCATATGTGTTATTATCATACAATTTCAATATGTATTTTTCAGTAAGACTGATTTCCTTTTCAAATACATATTTCAAATTTACTTTGGTACTTTTTGTAACAGCAGTTTCATTAATAGCATTTGAAAAAGAAGAAGTTGTAATTAAAATTAGGCTTAATAAAATCTTTAGGAATTGATTTCCTGTTTTCTTACCCGACAAACATAATTTTTGAAGTGGATTTAATACTTTTAAAAATAAGTTTTTCATAGTTGGCTTTTTTTATTTGTTTGATACGCAATGCTATCCTTAAATTCAAATTTCAAAATCCTTAGAAGCCAATTGTTTTTTATTAGTAATAAGTTGAATAGAATATTTCCCTTTTGCAAATCCCTTAAGAGAAACATTTAAATCTAACTCATTGTTTATGCTTGCATCCAGCCAAAAACTTTTTATTTGACCTGTCCAAATTCCTTTATTGTTTACAATAATTAGTGTAGCGTAATTTAATTTTTCGTTTGAATATTCTAACTTTCCTCTTAATGATATTGGATAATTAGAAATTTGCCCAGTTGAATATTGAAAATTTTTGGTAAGTAATTTATACCAAGGTATTGGCTCTCTTTTAATTGATGCAACCATTTGTCTTAGTGGAAGAGCTATCGAATCGTTTATTTCGGTAATACTTGCAGTTACTCTGTTGTCACTTATAGCCCAAACAGCAGTTTGTTCGGTAGTTTGATTAAATGAGTTTACATTTAAATAATTTGCCAACTTAACCAAATTAGTGTCTGCTAACTTATTTAATCCATATTCTAAGCCTGAGAATGGGCCTCGATTGGAAGCCTGACAACAATATCCTTTTATTTTAATGCTTTTTTCTTCAGATAATCTCAATCCTAATAATTCTTCTTTAACTATTAAAATATCCTGATAGTTATCATCTAAAGAATTTAATTTACGACCAGCTTCAATTAAAATAATTAAAGAATCTTTTGTTAAATTTTTTATTTTTATTGTCATACAAGATCCCTGATATGCACCTAAGCTATAGGCTTTAGCTTTTACAAGTTTTAAATTCAAAGCATCTTGTAAACAAATTTTTCTGTGTTTCGCTTGAGTGTAAAAACATCCTATTAACAAACTCATTATAATTAAACGTTTCATATGTGACCTCCTTTTAACATAATAAGTAAATATCTTTGTTTTGGTTACATTATTATATTTTGTATTTTGCTTTCTATAATCTATTTATATGGAAAGATTTACAGGAATAATAGGTATTCTGCTAATTTTTGGAATTGCTTTATTATTATCAAATAATCGTAAGGCAATTAATTTGCGTTTAATTTTTAGTGGTCTTGCCTTACAAATTACAATTGCTTTTTTTGTTTTAAAAGTTTCGTTTATTACTCATTTTTTTGAGTTAATAGGCAAAGGAATGTCTAAAATAGAACAGTTTGCTACCCAAGGTGCCTCTTTTGTTTATGGAGGAATAATGGTGGATAATCATCAAGGGTCTGCATTATCTTATGGAATGCAGCAAACATTTGTATTTGCATTTAGTGTAACAGCTACTATAATATTAGTTTGTGTGCTAGTTGCAATTTTATACCACATTGGCATTATGCAAAGAATTATTTCGGTGATTGCTAAAGTAATGAATGTAGTTATGCGAGCAAGTGGTGCCGAAGCTCTTAGCAATGTTGCTAGTGCTTTTGTTGGGCAAGTTGAGGCTCAAGTATTAATAAGGCCCTATTTATCAAGTATGACTAAAAGTGAATTGCTTTCTTCAATGTCAGGCAGCATGGCTTGTATTGCTGGAGGGATTTTAATTGTTTACGTTAATATGGGAGCTAAAGCTGAATACCTTCTTGCGGCTAGTTTAATGGCTGCACCTGCTGCTTTAGTTATTTCAAAAATTATTTTGCCTGAAACGGAAGAGTCTGTTACAAAAGGCAAAGTAAAACTTGAAGTAAAAAAAGAACATACAAATTTAATAGATGCTATTTCGCATGGAGCTTCCGATGGGATGAAAATATCCATCAATGTTATTGCCATGCTAATCGGTTTTATTGGATTAATTGCTTTAATAAACTATGGTTTAGGAAAAATATATCCAGAACTTTCTTTAGACTTCATCTTTGGAAAATTATTTTATCCAATGGCCTGGAGTATGGGTGTTCCCTATCAAGACGTTCAACAAGTAGCAACATTAATGGGACAAAAATTATCAATCAACGAGTTTGTTGCTTTTGATACTTTAACACATAAATTAGCAAAGCCATTAAGCGAAAAAGGATTAATTATTGCCAGTTTTGCTATTTGTGGTTTTGCTAATTTTAGTTCGGTAGGTATGCAAATAGGAGGTATTGGCGCATTAGCTCCAGAAAGACGAGCCGATTTAGCAAAATTAGGGATGAGGGCTTTAATTAGTGGAACGTTAGCTAGTTATTTATCTGCAACAATTGCAGGAATGATGATTTAAAAAAACTTAATAACTATTATTTAATTTATTTACATTAATTTTTATTGAAAATTAAATTAAAATTTTTCCGTCTTTCATCATTAAAATTCTGTCTGCCTTTTTAGCTAAATCGTTGTTATGAGTTACGATAACAAAAGTTTGATGGTACAATTCTCTTAATTTAAAGAATAACTCATGCAACTCTGAAGCGTTTTGACTATCTAAATTTCCGCTAGGTTCATCAGCAAAAATAACCGAAGGATTATTAATAAGAGCACGAGCAACCGCAATTCGTTGTTGCTCACCCCCACTTAATTCGGATGGTTTATGAAGCGCTCTATTCGATAAATTAAAAAGCTCTAATAATTCATAGGCTCGATTTTCTGATTCTTTTTTACTTTTATTGGCGATAAATGCAGGAAGACAAATATTTTCAAGCGCATTAAATTCTGGAAGTAATTGATGAAACTGAAAAACAAAACCTATTTGTGAATTTCTAAAAGCAGCTAATTTTTTATCATTTAATTTAAATACATCTTGATTATTAATAATAAGTTCTCCCTGTGACGGCCTATCTAAAGTGCCTAAAATAGTTAATAGAGTTGTTTTACCAGCACCCGAAGATCCGACTATCGAAACTATTTCTCCTTGTTGAATGCTTATATCAAGTCCCTTTAAAATTTCTAGGTCATTAAATTTTTTGTGAATGTTTTTTCCAATAATCATATTATACTAAATATAAATAACACATCAAGGTAATAATTATTATTCCAATAGCATCTAATAAAAATCCAACCCTTAGCATATCTCTAATTTGAATGTCTTTAGTGCCAAAAACTATTGTATTTGCTGCGGTTGCGATAGGCAACATAAAACCTAAAGATGCGGCAAAAGTAGCTGGCATCATTAACAACAAGGGGGGTAAATCTAAATCTTTTTGTAAAGCGATCATAATTGGAATGACTAATTGAATACTAGCAATATTAGAGGCAAACTCACTAATAATTGTAACAACAATACAAATACATAAAATAATAAATATCGGAGACACTCCTTTTAGAACTTGCAAATTTGCCGCTAACCAATTACTTAAACCTGAAATTTCAAACCCATAAGCAAGCGCAAAACCAGAACCAAACATTAAAATAATATCATAACGAAGTTTCTTTGCATCTTCCCATATTAATAAAGCCTGCCCATCATTTTTTTTAGAAGGAATTAAAAATAACAACATGGCTGCAAGCAAAGCCACAAAAGAGTCATCTATAAATTTTGGAACAATAAAAAGATGATTCCATCCATAAATTTTAAAGTTTCCAAAATCTATGTCTGCTCTTGAAAACCATAATATAATTGACATAATAAAAATACTAAATACCCATTTTTCTTCCCAAGTAAAAACGCCTAATTGTTTGTACGAAATTTTAAAATAAGCCTTATCAATGTTTAATTTAACTTTATTATAAATAAAATAATAAAACAATACTAAAAATGTAATTAATAAAAAAAGTGCGGAAATTGGATATGCAATTGCACTCCATTTCAAAAAATTCAAATCTGTGTTTAAAGGAAATGTTTGGTGATAAGCTTTAAAAAAATACATGTTTGGCGGGGTTCCAACTGGAGTGGCTAATCCACCAATGGTTGCCGAAAAAGCTAATCCCAATAATAATGCCGCTGCAAATTTTCCTTGATTTTTTTCAATATATTGTTTAGTTTCCTGTATTAATGCGAGTACTGCGCTAAAAAGCATCATTGTTGTAGCTGTATTACTAATCCAATTACTAATTAAATAAGTAGCTAACATAACGCCAAACAAAATAGTTCCTGGCTTTGTTCCAACAATTGATAATATTTTAAGCGCAATGCGTTTATGTAAACACCATTTTTCTATAGCAAAAGCCAACAAAAAACCACCAATAAATAAAAAGATGATGCTATCTGAATATTGTTGTGCTACAATTTTACAATCGCTAATTCCTAAAACGGGCAACATTAAAACTGGTATTAGTGCAGTAACTGCGAGGCCCACGGCTTCGGTAAACCACCACACACACATCCAAATAGCAATTCCGGCCATTAAGGTGGCTTGTCGGTTAGATGGGTCTAAATCGATGAAAAGCCAAATCAGTGTTGCTAATAATGGACCTAATATTTGAAAAATATGTTTTTTGTGAATCTTCAATAAATGATAAATAAGTTTAAATTATTGTTGAAGATAATTAAAATTCAAAGTCAATTTAATTATTTTGTTAATTTTGTTTTATATGTCGAAAGTGATAGAGAAGGTAAAAAATTTATGGCATTTTGTTTCAGTAAAAATGTGGAAAATTAGGCTAGATAAAGTCAATAAAAGACAAGGCCTATTATTGCGACAGCTAAGAATTTTATTTCTTTCTATTCAGGGCTTTTACGAAGATAAATGTTTTACAAAAGCTACAGCTCTTACATTTTATACTATTTTCTCAATTGTACCGGTTCTAGCGTTAGTTTTTGCAATTTCTAAAGGATTTGGATTTGAAAAAAATTTACAAGAACAATTGCTAATTAACTATCCTGAATATACACAGCTTTTAAATAAAGCATTTGTATATGCTGGATCCATGTTACAAAATACCCAGAGCGGATTAATTGCTGGATTTGGGATTGTTTTATTATTATGGAGTGTGATTAAATTATTAGACAGCGTTGAAGAAATATTTAATGAAATATGGGAAATAAAAAAAGGGAGAACTTTATTAAGAAAATTAACAGATTATATAACTGTAATGATAATTAGCCCAGTTCTGATGATTTTAGCTGGAGGTATTATTTTATCTATCGAAAATCGAATTGGGAATATACATCTGTTAAGTGTATTAAACATAATTCTAATTAAATTATTTGCATATTGTTTAATCATGGCTGTTTTTACTTGTTTATATTTAGTTATGCCAAATACAAAAGTTAATTTAAAATCGGCAGCTATTGCTGGACTTATAGCTTCTATTATGTTTCAAATATTAGAATGGGCTTATGTAAAATTTCAAATTGGAGCCAACTCACTAAATGTTATATATGGTGGTTTTGCAGCTTTACCTTTGTTTTTAATTTTAATACAATATAGTTGGTATGTAGTATTATTTGGAGCTGAAATTGCTTTTGCAAATGAACATGTGGACCAATATGAAT
>CAMCZO010000062.1 GCA_945887955.1 Chitinophaga pinensis
GCACTATACTAAGCTTTGTAGGTGGCAATAACTATTCTATTAATAATAATGCTGTTTTGCAAAACACTGCACAAGTTCAGCCAAGCGTTAGCACAGTTTATACAATAAGCACCACCAATACTGTAACTGGTTGCAGTGCTTTAAAAACAGTTAGCATTACTGTGAGGCCCTGCACAAGTATTAATAATTCAAGTGCTGAACAATTTAATTTTAATATTTACCCCAACCCAAGTGATGGCGTATTTATGATTGAAAGTGATGCGCCTATATTTATTATAAAAGTTTATAATCAATTAGGCATGTTGCTTTACCAAGGCTTAACCGAAAACGGAAAACATAATATTGATTTGAGTAATCAAGCCAATGGTATTTATTTTGTTGAAGTACAAAACAAAAATAGTTTAAAAACACAGAAGTTGATTAAGTGGTAAAAAACAAAGGTTCAATTTAGAAGCGCATTATTATCCTTGTATATGATAAATTTAAAAAGGGCAAAATGAACAAACATGTATTCTGTTTACTTTTTATTACATTTCTGATAGCAGCAAGCGCTCAAAACCAGAATAGCAAATGGTATTTTGGCCACCATGCTGCTCTTGATTTTAGCAACAATCCGCCAAGCCCTATTATTGGAAGTGCCATGGATGAAGGATCAGGAGTGGCCAGCATTGCCGATGCGAATGGTAACTTATTATTTTATACCAATGGCGATACAATTTGGAATCAACAAAATAATATGTTGGCCAATGGCGATGGACTCACTGGCAATCATAATAATAATCAAGCTGTGTTGATTGTACCGAAACCTGGGAGCACTAACCTATATTTTGTTTTTACACAACCGAGCAATCCCCTCTCTGCAACCATTACAGCTGGGTTATGTTACTCCATTGTTGATATGAATTTAGCTTCAGGAAACGGTTCCGTTACATTAAAGAATCAATTAATAACATATAATCACAGTCATATGTTATCAGGAGTTAAACATTGCAATAAGACGGATTATTGGATAATTCATCATGAAAAAATTTCACATATTTTTCATACATATTTACTTAGTGCATCTGGTCTATCAAATAATCCTATTACCTCTGTAATTAATGCAACATTGAATAGCGGCTATTATTATAATTGGCTTAAAATTTCACCGAATGCCAAAAAACTTGTTTTTCCTGCAAGTGGCGGCTTAGAACTACTTGATTTTAACAATGCCACAGGAGTTATCTCTAATCCACAATTAATAAATGGACCCAATGGTTACCCTGAGTTTTCATCTGATGGTACAAAATTATACAGTCTTGTGCCCTCAAACACAACAGGCAGTGTAGGGGTAATTTATTCTCATGTTATCAAACAATGGAATTTGTGCGCTGGCTCTATTGCAGCTATTAATGCATCAATTAATCAATTTTCACTTAACTCACTTAGTGCTTCCTCAGGAATGTTACTAGGTTTTCCAAAAGGAATGCAATTGGCCCCTAATGGCAAAATTTATTTTGTGCGGAGCTTTGGATCTAATTTGGGTGTAATAAATAATCCTAACTCAAATCTTATCAATACTAATATTTTAGAATTTGGGCAATCTATTTCACCAAATACAGGTGGAGGAGAATTACCAAATTTTATTGCTAGTAATATGGTGCAGGAGTTTATTAATTATTCTTTCAGTAGTTGTTTAACGGCTTCTTTTAGCCCGCCATCGGCAGCTAACAATGCACTACTTAGTTGTCAAGCAGCAAACAATGGGTTTAGTGGCATTGTCTGGACTTTTGGTGACCCTGCTTCTGGCCCAGCTAATACGTCAAGCCTTAGCAGCCCTTCGCACAACTTTAGTAATTATGGCACTTATTCCTTACAGGCGATTATTTATTATTCTACTTGCGCACCTGATACAATTCGCCAAACAATCAATATTGTTAGCCTAAGTCCTACTATTACGGTTGCAACAAGTTCTATTAATTGTTTGGGTATTTCTAATGCCACAGCTTTTGTTAATGGTGGCTCAAGCAACTATAGTTATGTCTGGTTGCCATCAGCACAAACTGGTTCTATTGCAAATGGATTGCTAGCAGGAAATTATAGCATTTCGGTTACTGATAATTTTTATAATTGCACACATGTTTACACAACCACAATTAATGCATCAGTGCCTCCAAGTAATTTCATATGTTCAGTTCAAAATATAAATTATTGCAGTTCATCAACTGCTACTGCAAATGTAACTGGTGGTTCTGGCAATTATACTTTTTTTTGGAGTCCCGGAAATATGACTGGCGCCAGCGTTAATAATTTAACACCTGGAATTTATACAGTAACTATCTCCGATGTAATTTATAATTGCACGATAACTAATACAGTCCAGGTAAATACGCTGCCTACTCCCAACTTAACTATAAGCCCAAATAGCACTGTTTGTGCAAAACAATCGTTAACAATTAGTGTAATTGGGGCAGACACTTATACATGGAGTAATGGGGCAGTTTTATCTACAATTGTAGTTACACCAAATGTGAGTACTATTTATAGTGTTACAGGAACATACACTTCAAGTAGTTGCTCAAGTATCAAAACAGTTAGCATTACTGTGAGGCCCTGCACAAGTATTAATAATTCAAGTGCTGAACAATTTAATTTTAATATTTACCCCAACCCAAGTGATGGCGTATTTATGATAGAAAGTGATGCACCTATATTTATAATAAAAGTTTATAATCAATTAGGCATGTTGGTTTACCAAGGATTAACCGAAAACGGAAAACATAATATAGATTTAAGTAATCAAGCCAATGGTATTTATTTTGTTGAAGTGCAAAACAAAAATAGTTTAAAAACACAGAAGTTGATTAAGTGGTAAAGGGGATTATGAGTTAGACATTTTTAGTTAAACAATCTATGTTCAACTTTATTTAATTCTGCTACACTTAAAGATTTAAAATATAAATAAGTAATTTTTAAACCTTCGGCACGATTTACTTTTGGTTCCCATCCTAAAATTTGTTTGGCTTTAGTTATATCTGGTCTTCTTTGTTTAGGATCGTCTTTTGGTAAAGGCAATGAAATTAATTTTTGATTGGCACCAGTTAATTTTAAAATTTCTTCGCCAAATTCTTTAATGGTTATTTCACTTGGGTTACCAATATTGATTGGTAAATGATAATCGCTCATTAATAATCGATAGATGCCTTCAACCAAATCGTCCACATAACAAAAACTTCGGGTTTGACTTCCGTCACCAAACATTGTTAAATCTTCGCCTCTTAAAGCTTGACCAATAAAAGCTGGCAATACACGTCCATCATTTAGCCGCATGCGAGGACCATACGTATTAAAAATTCTAATAATACGAGTTTCTAATCCATGATAATCGTGATAAGCCATAGTTAGTGCTTCCATAAAACGTTTAGCTTCATCATAACATCCCCGAGGGCCAACAGGATTTACATTACCCCAATATTCTTCTGTTTGAGGATGAACATGAGGGTCTCCATAAACTTCGCTTGTAGAAGCAACTAATACTCTTGATTTTTTAACCCTTGCTAAACCCAATACGTTATGAGTTCCTAAAGAAGAAACTTTTAATGTTTGAATTGGTATTTTTAAATAATCAATTGGGCTGGCAGGAGATGCAAAATGCAAAATGTAATCAATATCATGTGGTACATGAATAAACTTTGAAACATCGTGATGATAAAATTCAAATTGTGGTAACTTAAATAAATGTTCAATGTTTTTTAAATCGCCCGTAATTAAATTATCCATAGCCAATACTCTCATCCCTTCTTTAATAAAACGATCACACAAATGCGATCCTAAAAAACCTGCAGCTCCTGTAATAAGTATTGTTTTTTGCATAATTTAATTTTTAATAATAAACTATTATTTAGTTACCCCTATACAATAGTAATTATAGCCCATATTTTTCATTTCATTAAAATCAAATATATTTCGTCCATCAAAAATAACTTTATTGTTCAATCTTTTAGAAATCTCATCAAAATCGGGCGATCTAAACTCAGGCCATTCGGTTATAATAAGTAAAGCATCAGCTTTAGTTAAGGTGTCGTACATTTCATCAGAATAAGAAATAGTATCACCTAAAATTCTTTTTGCTTCATGGGCAGCTACAGGATCGTAGGCCACAACATTTGCACCTGCTTTTAATAAATTTTCTATAATTACTAAACTTGGAGCCTCTCTCATGTCATCAGTTTTAGGTTTAAATGCTAAACCCCAAATTGCAAAAGTTTTTCCTTTTAGTTGATTGTTAAAGTGTGTATTAACTTTATTAAATAAAACTGATTTTTGAAAATCATTAACTTCTTCAACCGCATTTAATATTCGCATATTATAGTGATTATCTTTTGCTGTTTTTATCAAAGCCTTTACATCTTTAGGAAAACAACTTCCTCCATAACCTACACCAGGATAAATAAATTTAGAGCCAATCCTTGAATCGCTACCAATACCTCGTCTAACCATATTAACATCGGCCCCCATTATCTCACATAAATTTGCAACATCATTCATAAAACTAATTTTTGTTGCCAGCATAGCATTTGCGGCATACTTAGTCATCTCTGCACTCGGAATATCCATAAAAATAATAGGATGGCCGTTCAATAAAAATGGCTTATATAACTTTCGCATAATATTTTCTGCATCAATATTATCGGTTCCAATAACAATCCTATCGGGCTTCATAAAATCATCAATTGCAGAACCTTCTTTCAAAAATTCTGGGTTAGAAGCAACATAAAATTCAATTGTTTGGCCCCTAAGCGTTAATTCTTTTTGAATAGCTTGTTTTACTTTTTCGGCGGTACCAACAGGAACTGTAGATTTATTTACAACTACTATCTGTTTTTGGATATACTTTCCAATATCAGAAGCAACAGACAAAACATATTTTAAATCTGCTGAGCCATCCTCATCGGGCGGTGTTCCAACGGCAATAAAAACAACATCTACATCTTTTATACTTTCTTGTAAAGAAGTAGAAAATTTTAATTTATTTTTAATTGAATTACGAAGTACAATTTCTTCTAGTCCCGGTTCGTAAATAGGTATAATTCCTTTATTAAGATTATCTATTTTCTTTTGATCAATATCAACGCAAATTACATTAACGCTAACCTCCGAAAAACAAGCGCCAGTTACCAATCCTACATAACCTGTTCCAATTACAGCTATTTTCATTTTTATTTAATTATTCTAAGTAAAGTATTTGTAATATAATTTAAGGTATCCTCATCTAACTCGGTATGCATAGGTAAAGATAAAACCGTATCGCATAACTTTTGTGTAATAGGAAAATCATTTGTTTTAAACCTTTCGTTTTTATATGCATTTTGTTTATGAAGAGGAATTGGATAATAAATCATTGCAGGTATTCCGTGTTCTGTGAGCTTTTCGCGAAGTTCTGATCTGTCATATCCAATAATTTGCAAGGTATATTGATGGAAAACATGCGTTGAATTTTTAGAACGAGAAGGAATTTTTATTTTTGAATGATTTGAAAAAGCCTTGTCATAAAATTCTGCTACTTTATTTCTTGATAATGCATATTCATCTAAATGTTTTAATTTTATTTTTAAAATAGCTGCTTGAATAGAATCTAGTCGAGAATTAACCCCCAACACCTCATGAACATATTGCACACTTTGACCATGATGAGCAATCATTCTAATCTTTTTAGCTAATTCATCATTGTTTGTAAAAATAGCGCCACCATCACCAAAACAGCCTAAATTTTTACTCGGAAAAAAAGAAGTGCAACCAATGGTACCTATTGTACCAGCCTTAAAATTTCTGCCATCAGAAAAACTATAATCTGCACCAATAGCTTGAGCAGTATCTTCAATCACATATAAATTATGTTTTTTTGCTATAGCCATGATTCGCTCCATGTCTGCACATTGACCAAATAAATGCACAGGAACTATTGCTTTAGTTTTAGAGGTAATATTACGTTCAATAGATTCAATATCGATATTAAAGGTATCCTGGTTTACTTCAACCAATACTGGGCTTAAACCCAGCAATCCAATCACTTCGGCCGTAGCAACATAGGTAAAATTGGCTGTAATCACTTCATCACCTTGTTTTAAATCTAAGGCCATCATAGCTATTTGGAGAGCATCAGTTCCATTAGCGCAAGGAATAACGTGTTTAATGTTTAAATAAGTTTCAAAGTTTGATTGAAATTCTTTTACCGCAGGCCCATTAATAAAGGATGTGGAAGAAATAACCTCATTCATGGCAGCATCAACTTCAGTTTTAATCTTTTGGTATTGACCTTTAAGATCAACCATTTGTATTTTATTTGGCAAACTCATTTAACTAATTTATAAGTACGAAATTAATTAAAAATAGCCATTTATTTAAAAAAAGAACTTAATGCTTTATTAAACCAATTCGGCAATTTGACCATTTTTTGTGTTAATTTATCCAGACATACTAATGTTACCTTACCAGTATTTAATAATTCTTTTTGTGAATTGTAACATTCATAATCAAAAATTATTTTTAATCCTTCGGGCTTTTTTTTAATGTAGGTTATTATGGTTATTTCATCATCATAAAATGCAGGTTTTTTATAATTTACGATAAACTCTACAACTGGCATTAAAATACCTTTAGCCTCAACGTCTTTATAACTAAAACCTAATTGCCTCATAGCATCTACTCTTCCTACTTCGTAATACTGAGCATATACACCATAATAAACATATCCCATTTGGTCAGTTTCTCCGTATCTTACCCTTAATTTAGATTCTGATTTAATCATTATTAATTATTTGTATTTATATATAAAAAAATTATTTTTAATGATAAAATTACACAATTATTTATTTTATATTATATTCTTTATTTAGTAAATTTATGTGTTTATTAAGCTATTACTTTATAGTTAAAAAAAAAATAAAAAACAAGTTTTTTTTGTAATTTAAACCTCATAAAAAAAAAATCAAATAATACAAGAAATAAAACAAAATTTATTTTTTTTTAAATTTGTTCTTTATAGTTGCAAAAACAAATAATCACATTATATTTACGAACAGATTAAAGTTAATTACTCAAAATATTATATAACCTAATTTTTTTTTAATAACATGACGAGAGAAAAAACTGCAGAACAAGTTTGGAATAGTTGCCTAGAAATTGTTAAAGATAATGTGAGTCCACAAAATTTTAAAACATGGTTTGATCCTATTAAACCAATTAAATTAAATAACAATGTATTAACAATACAAGTGCCGTCCCAGTTTTTTTATGAATGGATAGAAGAACATTATATCACGCTTGTTAAAAAAGTAATAAAAAAAGAACTTGGTTCTGATGGTAAATTAGAATATAATATTATCATGGATAATGCTTCGGGTAAAACTGAAACACCAATTACATTTAAATTACCTAATATAAATACGAATTTAAAAAATCCATCTGTATCCATGCCAATTGATATAGGTGGTGGAAATACTATTAAGAATCCATTTGTAATTCCGGGTTTAAAAAAGGTTCAAGTAGAATCACAATTAAATCCTAATTATAGCTTTGACAATTTTGTAGAAGGAGATTGCAATCGTTTATCTCGAAGTGCAGGATATGCTGTAGCTCAAAAACCAGGAGGTAATGCCTTTAACCCTTTATTATTATATGGAGGTGTTGGATTAGGAAAAACCCATTTAGCTCAAGCAATAGGAATCGAAGTAAAAAAGAACTTTCCTAACAAAACAGTCTTATACGTTCAATCAGAAAAATTCATTACTCAATTTATCGAATCTATAAAAAACAATAATCAAAATGATTTTGTTCATTTTTATCAAATGATTGATGTATTAATTATTGATGATGTACAATATTTTGCAGGCAAAGAAAAAACACAAGATGTTTTCTTTCATATTTTTAATCACCTTCATCAATTAGGTAAACAAATTATTTTAACTTCTGATAGAGCTCCGGTTGATATTCAAGGTATTGAACAACGCTTATTGTCACGATTTAAATGGGGATTAAGTGCCGACTTACAAGCCCCAGGACTAGAAACTAGAATCGCTATTTTAGATAAAAAAGTTTATAACGAGGGGATTCAACTACCTAAAGAGGTTAACGAATATTTAGCTTATAGCATTACTTCAAATGTTCGCGAATTAGAAGGCGCATTAATTTCATTACTTGCTCAATCTAGCTTGAATAAAAAAACAATCACTTTGGAATTAGCCAAAACAATGATTGATAAATTTGTAAAAAGTACTGCAAGAGAGGTTTCTATCGATTATATTCAAAAAGTAGTTTGCGATTATTTTGATTTAGCTATAGATACAATGAAATCTAAAACGCGTAAACGCGAAGTAGTTCAGGCTCGTCAAATTGCTATGTATTTTGCAAAAAGCATGACAAAATCATCTTTGGCAACTATTGGAATGCATTGTGGAGGAAAAGATCACGCCACTGTATTGCATGCCTGCAGAACGGTTAATAATTTAATGGATACTGATAAACGTTTCAAAGCATACGTGGAAGAACTAGAAAAGAAAATAAGTATTACAAACTAAATAAAAATTGGAATTAAAAAAACCTTAAACAAATGTTTAAGGTTTTTTTTTGCTTTAAATAATAAAAAAGATGAATAATTTCTTTGTTTAAACCAAATTTGTAAAGTAGATTTATAAATTAATAAAAAAAAAATGAAAAATATTACGGTTATTGGAAGTGGAACAATGGGCAATGGCATTGCTCATACATTTGCACAATTTGGTTATCAAGTCAATTTATTAGATATAAACGAGCAAGCGCTTCAAAAAGCTGTTAGCACGATTACAAAAAATTTAGATCGGCAAATACAAAAGGGAATCATATCAGAAGAACAAAAAAATAACACCTTAAAAAACATAACAACTCACACAGATATCACTCTTTCATCCGCTCAAGCTGACCTTGTAGTAGAAGCCGCAAGTGAAAACATGGATGTTAAACTAAAAATATTTAAACAATTAGATTCAATTTGCAAAGAAAATACCATATTTGCTAGTAATACATCATCAATATCTATCACTAAAATTGCATCAGTTACTCAACGACCAGATAAAGTAATAGGCATGCATTTTATGAATCCGGTGCCAGTTATGAAATTAGTTGAAGTTATTCGAGGTTTTAGTACTTCTGACGAGGTGTGTAACTTAATCATGGAAACCTCTAAAAAATTAAATAAAAACCCTGTTGAGGTAAATGATTTTCCTGGATTTGTAGCTAATAAAATTTTAATGCCTATGATTAACGAAGCTATAATTACTTTAAATGAAGGAGTAGCCGGAGTAGAAGAGATTGATACTGTAATGAAGTTAGGCATGGCTCATCCTATGGGCCCATTGCAATTGGCAGACTTTATAGGTTTAGATGTTTGTTTAAATATTATGCGTGTTTTACAAGATGGATTTGGTAATCCTAAATATGCACCTTGTCCTCTTTTAATAAATATGGTTACTTCAGGAAATTTAGGCGTAAAATCAGGTAAAGGATTTTATGATTACATCGGTGGTGGAAAAGATTTAGTAGTAGCCTCTCATTTTAAGAAAAAATAAATTTTTATTTAATACCAAACTTGACTATTCTCTATAAAAATATTTTGCCTATCGAATTTCCTGCTATTCCTAGCGCAGGAGTCTACTATTTTAATACAAAAAGTAGTTTACGCTATGAGGTAAGATTTGGGAGACTTCAAGATAACATTCTTCACACCAATATAGTATTTGGGGTTATTAATGAAGAATTTGAAGGCGAAGAATATATTACTACAAATCGTGGGGAAGTTTATCAAGTAATGAACACGATAGTAGAAATTATAAAAAATTACATGACAGAACATACAAAAGTAAATGTGTATGAATTTAATGCAATAGGTCGTGAGGGAGAAGATGAAAAAATCGAAAATGCCAGAATGTGTTTATACAAAAGATTTTTACCAAAAATTTTCTCTCAAGATTGGAAATTTAAAATAGAAGGTAATATCGCATTGGTTACAAAATCATAAACCTAACCAAGCTTTTGCTGATAAGGCTAAAATCATTTCCTTTTCACTATCCTTAATTGGTGCAGACCTTACTAATTCGCCAGCTATAGATTCGCCCAACGGAAAAGGATAATCACTTCCTTGCATAACTTTTTCGGCTCCTACTAAATCAATTACATATTGCAACATTTTATGATCACAAACGTGACTATCAACCCAAAATTTGCCTAAATATTTTTTTGGATTATTAGCATTATCAATGGCTACTAAATCTGGGCGACAATCCCAACCGTGTTCAATACGACTAATTGTTGGCAAAAAAGAACCACCACCATGAGCAAAACAAACTTTTAAATTCTTATATTTTTCAAATACACCTCCAAAAATCATACTACATATTGCTCTACTGATTTCAGCAGGCATTCCTACCAACCAAGGCAACCAATATTTATTCATGTTTTCCTGTCCCATCATTTGCCAAGGATGAACTAAAATTGAAGCTCCTAAACTTTCGCATGCTGAAAAAAACTCATCAAACTGAGCTTCGTTTAAGTTTAAATTATTAATATTTGTTCCAATCTGAACACCCTTAAAATTATTAGACATGCAACGCTCTAATTCTTTAATAGCAATAGAAGTATCCTGCAAAGGAACGGAAGCTAAGCCAATAAATTTATCAGGATAATTAGAAACGGTAGTTGCAATATCATCATTTAAAAATTGGCTAACATAAAGAGCATCATTTGCTTTTGCCCAATAATTAAACATTACAGGTATTGTACAAATAACCTGCATATCGATAGCATGTTGTTTCATTTGAGAAATACGGACTTCAGGATCCCAACAATTAGATACTACTTCTCTGAAAAAATTTCCGCCTTGCATCATCATTGCTTTTCCTTCTTGATGATGAATTAAATTAATAAATTCTCCATAACCAAACTTATTTGAAAAATCTGGAAGATTTTTTGGAATAATGTGTGTATGAGAATCTATCGTAAACATAATTTAAAATAAAAGATTTATTTTCTTCTTAATTCATAATTATAAAATTGTCTACCCAATTCAGCTAAAAAAGGCATACCAACATTATAATAATCATATTTTCCGTCATTTAAAACACCATCTTCATTAGCATAAATTACTGCGCTCAACATAAATTCAATATTATTTTTTTTATCGTAAATTCTGGCACAATCTATCATAAAACCGTAAGATAAGCCAACAATATTAGTAATTTTTATTGTGCTATCAGTAATATACCTTGGAGAATCACCAAAAATAGAATATTTTTTATAATTATCTGGATACTTAATTGAATCGTACTTAGGAAATATACTTTGCCTTGGATATATAGTCAAATATTTAATCAAAAATTCTCTCTGTGATTCTGAAATTTTAAATTTATTTTTATAAATTAAGTTTAATAAGATAGAATGGCAATCTAATAAATTTAAATAATTAGATTTTTCAAAACTTTTAGAAGACTTAACTAATTTGTTCTTATTATTATAATATGATTTCCCAACCTTAACATTAATAGATGATGGTAAAGGAGAATATTTAGAAACATGTTCCTTTTGAGAATAAATAACATTTAAATTAGAATCTAAAAAAGAAATAGGGTTAGAAATTAATTGATTTTTCTCATTACAATTACCGTCGTATCGATTAATTATTCTAACATTTTTGTATCCATATGCTTTAAGTTTTTTATGAAGATAATCTGGGCTAACAAACTCTAAAACCCTACTATAAGCAAAATTATCACTAACCAAAAACATTTTTTTAATATAATGTTCTATACTTGAATAACCATTTTCGGAACTTATATCATATATATTTTTTTTATGACAATAACAGGAACTATCGGTAAAAAAAACACTATTTTGTTTAACTTTAATCTCATTTAGCTTCTGCAATGCTAAAATACTTGTTGGAAGTTTAACTAAACTAGCACAATAAAAATAATTTTTTGGATTAGTATTTAAAGTATAGGTAGTAAACACAGGTTCGTTCTTTTTATATGAAACCTGTGTGTAAATGATTTGTAAATGATATTTAGAGGAATTATCAAATATTTTTTTTAAAACTTCTGAAGAATTAGAAATGCTATCAAAACTAAACTGAGCAGATAGACTGAATTCAAAAATTATACTTAAAATACATATAAATTTTAGTGTTTTAAGCATTATAAATTATTCACTTCTTGCTATAAAAAGATTACTGTTTTGATCATTAAAATTATAACCAATTCCAAAACCTATAAACTTAGATCCCTGTTTCTTATATAGTGAATCTAAATCCTTCTGATAACAATTAGAAAATAGTGAAATAGGTCTGGTATAATTACCATATAGTTTAAATGTCCAATTTATTTTACTTTTAACAAAATATCTATATGCAATGCCACTATCATCTTGTGTTACAGTTTTAGATTTATTAAGAATAAAATTTCGAATAGTAGAAAAATTTGAATTGTGCAAGAGATAAGAGGCTCCTTTAAGATAAGTATTAAAATTTGATAATGAAAGCAGATAATTACTAAAACCTAAATTTGATTTTAAACCATCATCCGTTGCATTTAATGAGAAATAATTTAATTCTTTGATTTTATTTTCTGGTGAAAGATACATTATTTGTATTCCTTTTGTTTTTAAATCAGATTTCTTTAAACTCTCAAAAGAATTATAAAAAACAACACTACCTGAAGAGTCAACAGTAATAGGTTTAGCAGAAACAATACTATTCCCCATTCTATTTAAAAATAAAAAAAGCAAGTGAATAGTACCATCAACATCTTGATTCTTTAAATCTCTACTCATACTTACCGTTCTAAAAAAACTAAATTTTAAAATAGAGTGTAATGAATTATTAATCGTGGAAAAATATTTATTATGAGATGTTTTGTCAACAAAAGAATGTAAAGTTCCAACTGGCTCCAAACCAATCAAAACAAATTTTGATGAATTATTAAAAAACAAATCAGCATATAATATATCAGGTCCAGAAAAAGGATAAAAAAGAATTTCTTTATTCGATATTTCTTTACTTAATTCATTTTTACAAAAACTCTTTAATTTAATTATTCTAGTTGAATCAAATAGTTTCCAACGCTGTGAGAATGCATTAGAAAAATCTTTGTATTCTTCACTTTGAATAACTTCAGAAAATAAATTATTACTATCCGCATTACCAGAAATAATTTGAGCAATCGAATTTAAAGTATCATTTATTATGTAAGGAGAAACCTCATTCTTAATTACTGTAGGTGTTTTTTTAGAAGAAATAGTGTCTTTTAAACTATTATCATGTTCTTCAGTTGAATCAATACTACAAGCAAATAATGTAATTAAAATAATCAAAAAAGAGACGAAAAGTAATCTTTTTATTACAATAAATTTAAGCAACTTAGACATATTTGTTTATTTTAAAGGTTTAATGTATTATGCAAAGATTAAAATCATAATCCTAATCAAGTAACTTAATTAGTTTAGATTTTATTAATATTAATTTTTCAACTACTTTGCTATTATTATCGATATTTTTCGGCTTAGATTTATTTTTTAATTGTTCCTTTGCACCCTGAATTGTGAAGCCCTTCTGTTTAACTAACTCAACGATTTTTCTTAATGAATCTATATCTTTTTGAGTGAATAGACGATTACCTTTTTTGTTTTTTGTTGGCTTTAGAATATCAAATTCTTTTTCCCAAAAACGCAAGGTGCTTGCATTCAATTCAAACATTTCCGAAACCTCAGTTATTGAATAATATAACTTTTGAGTCTCTTCCTTTTCAGTTATACCCATGTCATTTTTTCAAATTAATAAAATTAAATGTAAAGCATTATTAAATAAATAGCAATTCTAAGTTTTCAACACTCTATTAAGAATTTGATTCATATGAGTTAATTCAACAGATAAAAGAAATAATACATTTGAAAATTTAATTGAATTTAGTGATAAAACTCAAAATGAAAAAAATGTTCATAAAAAAATATTACATCCAAAAAAGACGTCACACAAAAAAAAGATTAAAAAAAACAAAACGATTTTAAATAATAGTTAGACTAATAACCATTATTTTTTTAAATAAACACTATAAAATTCTTTTTAACTTTGTAAACAATTCTTACATTTCAGTCAATTTAAAATGAAATTATTATTATTATTTTCTAATTTTCAAAACAAGAATTTTAAGTTTTGAAAGAACATATTTTGATAATTGGAAAAGTTTGGCCAGAGCCCAGTTCTTCGGCTGCAGGATCGCGGACTTTACAATTAATTAATTTGTTTCTAGAACAAAATTGGCAGGTGTCTTTTGCATGTGCCGCTTCTGAGTCAAATTATTCATTTGATTTAAAAAGTATAGGAATAAGCACCTTGCATATTGTTTTAAATGATTCATCATTCGATGATTTAGTAAAAAATATGCAACCTCATATGGTACTCTTCGATCGCTTTACAACTGAAGAACAATTTGGTTGGAGGGTAGCTCAAAATTGTCCTAATGCTTTAAGAATTTTAGATACAATTGATTTGCATTGTTTAAGATTGGCAAGACAAGAAGCGATAAAACAAAATAGAGATTTTTCTTTGTTAGATTTAAATTCTGATTTTGCTAAAAGAGAAATAGCAAGTATATATAGGAGCGATATTTCGCTTATGATATCTGATTATGAAATGGATCTTTTAATAAATCATTTTAAAATAGATAACTCACTTTTACATTATGTTCCTTTTTTATTAGATCCAATTTTAATAAAAAATAATCAATGGCCATCATTTTCTGAACGCGAAAACTTTTTAAGCATTGGAAATTTTTTACACGAACCTAATTGGGATTCCGTTTTATTTTTAAAACAATTTATTTGGCCACTAATTAGAAAACAATTGCCAAAAGCTGAAATACATATTTATGGTGCTTATCCTTCAAAAAAGGTATTTGATTTAAATAATTTAAAAGAAGGCTTTTTAATTAAAGGCCGAGCGGATAGTGTAGAGCGTGTTATGAAAAAAACTAAAGTTTGTTTATCCCCACTCAGATTTGGCGCAGGAATTAAAGGTAAATTAATTGATGCGATGCAATTTGGAGTGCCAAGCGTAACTACTGATATTGGTGCAGAGGCTATGCATGGTGAATACCCTTGGAATGGCATTATCGTTAATCAACCTCATAAATTTGCTGAGGCAGCTGTTGAATTATACACAAATGAAATAAAATGGCAAAAAGCAGTAGAAAATAGTGCTCAAATTTTAAATAATTTTTTTCTAAAAAGTAATCATTCTGATTTGTTAATTGATAAATTATTGTTTTTGAAAAATCAATTAAAGTCTCATAGATCATCTAATTTTATAGGAGAAATGTTAATGCACCATACTGTTATGGGCACTAAATACATGTCGCTATGGATAGAGGCCAAAAACAAAGTACACTAATTTAAAAATAGTACTATTTAAGCTGCTTTTGCAATATAAGATTCGCTATAACAATTTTGTTTGTTTTCATCTTGAATTATATTTTTAATGGTTTCAAAAATAACTTCCAAATCGTTTAATTTGTTTTCGAAAATTACTTTTTGTCGGTATGTAAAATTGGTTGTTAAATATTCGTTAAACAACCAGCTAATCCCTTCTATAGCTTCAATGTGTCGCTCTACTTTTTTTATAGGTTTTAATAAAGAAATAAGTTCGCGGGTGTAAGCTAAAAATTGAACATAGGCATAAGCGCCGCCATGTTCGTTTTCGTATTTTATGCCTTGAATCATTTTAAAATACAAGTCAATTTTTTGTTTTGATTTCATGTGTTGATGTTTTTTTATGATTAATTCATTTATATAAATTCAAAATTACTATATTAAGTAGCTATTGATTGCTATAAATTGTAGTAATTTTATATTTTATTTATATTCTTCTTTAAACTAAATTTGTATTTATTTTTTAGATGATAACTATTTTAACATGAAGATTAAACAAATACAACAATTAATTGAACCGCCTCCTTCTCATATGGTTGGCGATGGCTTTAAAGTTCATAATTTTTTTCCTCAAGCTGTTGGTGATCAAACTAGAATGAGTCCGTTTTTTCTTTTAGATTACGGTGCTAAGTTTAATTTTTCTCCCACAAATAATCCAAGAGGAGTTGGAGTTCATCCTCATCGAGGCTTTGAAACAGTAACTATTTCTTATAAAGGAGGTGTTGCTCATCATGATAGTTATGGAAATAAAGGAATTATTTCAGAAGGTGATGTTCAGTGGATGACTGCCGCCTCAGGAATTTTGCATAAAGAATATCATGAAAGTGAATACTCAAAAAAAGGTGGTCCGTTTCAAATGGTTCAAATATGGGTTAATCTTCCGGCAAAACACAAAATGACAAACCCTAAATATCAAGCCCTTCAAAACAAAGATTTAGCAAATTATTTTTTACCAGATAATAAAAGTAGAGTTGAAGTTATTGCTGGAAATTTTAAAGGAACTAAAGGCCCAGCTTTTACTTTTTCTCCAATTGAAATGTATAATTTACATTTAAATAAAGAATCAACAATTAGTTTTGATTTACCTGAACATTACAATACTTCTATTTTAGTGATAGAAGGGTCTGTAATAGTAAATGATATAGAAACAGTTTTAACTGATCATTTAATTTTATTTAAAAATGAAGGGGAACAAATCTCAATTAAAGCTTTAACTAACTGCATTATATTAGTATTAAGTGGTGAACCAATTAATGAGCCTATTGCAGCCTCAGGACCATTTTTAATGAATACAAAACAAGAATTAGTTCAAGCTTATGAAGATTTTAACGCTGGCAAATTTGGATATTTAGAAGCGTAGATTTCGGATGCTTTTATTTTAAATTTTAATACTTAATATAAAATTTTTCACATAAAAAAAACCTTATAATTACTGGATATTTTTTTAAAGTATTAATTTATATTTTAATCATAAATAGATCAAAAAAAAATCCCGACACAATTAAGTATCGGGATTTATTTAAAATTGGCATCGACATACTCTCCCGGGCTTTAGACCAAGTACCATCTGCGCTGGTGGGCTTAACTTCTCTGTTCGGAATGGGAAGAGGTGATCCCCACCGCAATAGACGCCATAAAGGGATATT
>CAMCZO010000063.1 GCA_945887955.1 Chitinophaga pinensis
ATTAGAAGATCTTTTTAAGAAAGAACGACCTGATTTTGAAAAGAAATGGGACGATATTAAAATTTTTGTTCAATATGGGATGATTAGCGACGAAAAGTTTTATGAAAAAGCAGCCAAATTTGCTTTACTAAAAACAACAGATAATAAATTCTACACCTTCGACGAATTTGAAAATTTAGTAAAACCACTTCAAACTAATAAGGATAAAAAAACAGTTTACTTATATTCAACAAACATACAAGAACAACATGCTTATATTGATTCGGCTAAGAATAGGGGATATCAAGTGTTGTTAATGGAAACCATGCTTGACCCACATTACATTAATCAAATGGAAAGTAAATTAAAAGATGTTTCCTTTGTTCGTGTTGATGCAGATACTTTAGATAAGTTAATTGCAAAGGATGAAAACACTGTAAGTAAACTTTCTGATGAACAACAAAAATTATTACAACCAATTATTGAAGCAACAGTAAGTAAAGAACAGTTTACCGTTGTTTTTGAAAATTTAAGTGAGACCGATCCACCAATCATGATTACTCGCCCTGAATTTATGCGTCGTATGAAAGATATGAATCAAATGGGAGGTGGAGGTCCAATGGGTTTTTACGGACAAATGCCTGATATGTATAATTTAATTGTTAATTCGAATCATCCCTTAATGACCAAAATTATCGATGAAAAAGACTCAGAAAAGCAAAACTATTTAGCAAAGCAAGCTTCTGATTTAGGTCTTCTTTCGCAAGGATTACTGAAGGGTGAAAATCTAACAAATTTTATTAAGCGTAGTATTGAATTAATATAGTATTAGGATTTTTTTGGAGTTTAAGTTATTTGTATTTGTAAATCTATATGACTTCATTTTTTTTTAAACCCAGTCAAATCTTATAGGAGGAAGAAACAATAATTAAAAAGCAAATGAGTAGTAATCGTTTTTTTTTATAATTAATCGCCCCTCAAAAAATCACTTTCAAGCCTTGATTATAAAGCAAAATTTCAATTTTTTTTTATATAAAGTTAATGAGCCTCTGTTTCCTCAGATTTATGGCAGCTTCTTATATTAGAACATTTATTTCATCTCCCTTTATATTAACCATTATAGTTGCTTATTTCTTAAAGTTTCGCAAATCTATTTTTTATTATTTAATTATTATTGATGGTTTAATGGTTGTAAAAGTTTTTTTTGGAATAATGACTGAATTGTTGTTTTAATTTAGGAGATTAATTCTATTTGTAATTAGGTGATAATTTATTTTATTAGTATTATTACGGCATTATTTTAAAATTTATTACCATGTTTAATCGACTTTTTAAATGTTTTATAATTATGTTTGTTTTGTTGTTTTCAATACAACATAAGGCACAAATAAATAAAACTAATCCCAATAAAAATAATTCAAAAAAAAATCCTGAAACATTTTCAATTTCAAAAACTGATTTTGATAAATTATTTACTTTTAAATCTAATCAGGTTATTACTCTCTCTCAAAACATATATTTAGATAAATCGGTTTCGCTTTTAAACACTAAAAATGGAGATATGATTTTTTTAAAAATTAAATTAAATTATTTTAAAAAAGCTTATTTGTTGGTTCAAATAAATGGTTCATATTCAACACAAATATTTATTTTGTCTGATGATAAATCTATTTTTTATAAAGGAAAATTATCAAGCACAGGTCTTTTAATGACTAAATGTCTTGAGGAAGAAATTGTATCAGAGTAAAAAAAACATTATGACATTTAAAAATATCTTCAAAATATTCACAGTTATTGTATCTACAACCTGTTTTTCTCAAAATTTAATATTAAATGGCAGCCCATCTATTACAAATAAAGTAATTTTTCTTGATTTTGATGGTCATGTTGCGGTTGGTACGTTGTGGAATTCTGGTAATGCTGTAAATGCATTGCCTTCAACTGCATCTAATGCTAACAAAATATTAATTTGGAAAAGAATATGTGAAGATTACCGGCCTTTTGATGTAAATGTTACTACCGATTCCTTAAGGTTTAATAATGCACCTGCAAATCAGCGTATAAGAATTGTATTTACTCCTACAAGTGCTTGGTTTGGATCTGCTGGAGGCGTTGCTTATTTAGGTAGTTTTAATTGGGGAGGAAATCCAGGAACGCCTTGTTGGGTATTTGAAAATCAATTGGGTTATAATTCTAAAAGTATGGCAGAAGCCGCATCTCACGAAGCCGGACACACATTTACCTTAAGGCACCAAAGTACCTATAATAATTTATGTGTTAAAACTGCAGAATATAATCCGGGTATAGGTTCAGGCATTACAGGTTGGGCTCCAATAATGGGAGTAGGGTACAGTAAAAATATTACAGTTTGGACAACTGGCAAGAGTTCGGTATCCTGCACAACAATTCAATATGATCATGGTGGTATTTCTCCCGGAATTACAAGCCCTGGATATTTAAATTATTTAACTGATGATGTTGGAGGCCTTTCTGCTACTGCAAAAATTTTAAATTTAAATACAACCACTTTACTTGATTCTGGAATTATTTCAACTCCAAGTGATGTTGATGCATTTAAGTTTACTATTTGTGGTAACAGATATGTTTCATTTAATGTTAAGCCATGGGCGTTAGATACTGTAAATTATGATGGGGCTAATTTAGATATCCGATTTTCTTTATATAATTCATCTAATGTTTTGTTGGCTACCGATACTTCTTTAACAAGATTAAGAACATTGGTAGGATATAATTTTACACCAGGCACTTATTATTTTACAATAGATGGAGGCAGATCTAGTAATTATTCAGACTATGGAAGTTTAGGTAAATATTTTATTTCGATTAAATCAAATAATCCGCCAGCTATGGCAAATACTATTTTAACCAATTCGGCTATTTGTTCTGGTCAGAGCGCAACATTAAATTACACATCAAATGGAACTCCAACAAACTGGCAATGGACAGTTTCCGGTTCTACAATTACAAGTTCAATTCTTCAAAATCCAATTATACAATTTAATTCAGCAGGTGTTTATACTATTTCATTGTTAGCATCTAATGCAAATTCTGCTAGTTGCATATCTATTCAAACAATAAATGTTGGTTCACTTCCAGCAATTTCTATAATTGGTACAAATAATATAATTTGCCCTTTCGAAAGTGCTACTCTTACTGCAAACGGTGCTAATATTTATAATTGGATGCCAGGAAATTATTCAGGCTTCACTCAAATTGTTAGCCCATCTGTTACTACAAATTATACTGTTACAGCTAGTAATGGTTCATGCAGTAATTCTATAGTAACTACGGTTTCTGTTAGCCCAAATTTTACAATAAATGTAGCTACAACAAGCTCTTTGCTTTGTCCAGGGCAGAGTTTAACTTTAACAGCTTCAGGTGCTAATTCATATACAATTAATCCAGGAGGAGTTGTGTCAAATTCAATAATATTATTTCCACAAATAACTTCAACCTATGTTGTTACTGGTGATGTAGGTTTTTGTTCAAAAACTACCGAAAAAGTAATTAATGTTAAACCTGATTTTACCGTTAATTTAATTGCTTCGCAAACCACAATATGTGCAGGAGAGCCAATTAGCTTAATGGCATCAGGCGCAAATACCTATACTTACTATCCGGGAGGTTTAACAAATAATATAATTGTTGTCAATCCAACAGTATCAACAACCTATATAGTTTATGGCACATTAAATCAATGTTCAAATTCTAATCAAATAGACATAACTGTTCAAAATTGTACATCGATTGAAAAAAACAATGATTTTTTACATGATTTTAAGTTGTTTCCAAACCCTGCAAACAATTTTATCACAATTGATTTAGGAAATAAAACTGGATCGATTGAAATAATAAATGCAATGGGTAGTATAATTTTTCAAGAAGATTTAAATGGTATTAATTTGTTAAATGTTGATCTGAATAATTGGACGAAGGGAATTTATTTTGTGAAGTATTCTAATAAAAATAATAATGTAAAGGTTAAAAAATTTATTATCCAATAAATTCTTAAACCATTAATAAGTTAATACTGGTTTAATTTTTTTATTTAACCACAGTTGTTCATCCACCGTTATATAAAATCCGTAAGAATATTCAAACAAATTAAGATTTAAGTCTAAGTATGGTTCTGCTCTTAAAGTTAATATGACATGAGGAGCTAATTCTATTTTTTTATTTATTTTAAAAATCAATAAGCTACGATATTTTTCATAGGCATTGGGACTCCATACAGTACTTGATTTACTTGAATAAAGGTAACCACCAAAATCATTTACAAAATCAGTACTGTACCAATAAGAAATAATAAAGTTTGTTTTAAAAGCATTTAATCCAATGTTTCCCATAAAACCAAGTGATTTTTTAATAACAACTGGATTAAATAAAGTGTTGTTTACTCCAACTACTCTTGAATCTAATTCTAAACTTTTTATCTTTTCAGAATTAATGTTGTATTTAATTTTAATTCCAGAACTATAATTAAAATTGGTAAAATCATTTCCTTGTGAAGTGTCTATTTGCCCACCCTGATGAAGAGCAGTGCCTTGCAATGGCATACTTAAGCAAAAATTACCAGCATTAATTTTAAATAAATTAATATTAATACCTGTCCAAAATTTTTCTTTTGGACCTTTTAATTTATAAGTCATACGTTGCCAATCAATCCAAACATCAATATCAACCCAATTTTTATTAATTAAAAATTGAGCGCCATTTTCTAATCTATTTGTGATAACCCTTTCAAAATTATAAATAGGTTCAATTAACTGATGTTGAATACTTCCATCAAGATTACCAAAAATCATTTTAAAGTTATTTTTACTGTATCTTAGCGAAAAAGTAGGTGTTATTTCTTGAAATTCAGGATTGCCAAAGTCTTTATTTATATATACCCCGGTTTCAAGGCTTAATTTTTTAGAAAACTTATATCCTATTTGAGGATGAAATTGGATTCCAAATAAAGTGTAACCATCTGCAATAGAACTAAAATATTCGTTATTTTTTAAAAAGTTAAAGTTTTGAATTTTAATATATAATTTATTTTCTTCAATGGTATCAGTAATTTGATTAAAAAACAGAGTTGAATTATCAATTTGTGAAGATAGCTCACTGCAAAATAAAAATAAAAATATGGGAATAAAAATTCTCTTTTTTATTATTATTAGATTATAAGGATACATAAATTTATAATTTGGCAAATATATTAAATAATGACTTTGTTGAGCGTATATCAATTCATAATTTAGATTTGAAATTACCATTACTTTTCTTATTTAATGTTTAATATAATTTTATATCTTTAGTTTTTTATATTTATAAGCATGAAAATTTCTGTAAATTGGCTTAAAACCCTTATTGATATTGATAAGTCTCCTCAACAAATAGCTGATTTATTAACAGCCTCCGGTTTGGAAGTCGAAGGTTTAGAAACTTTCGAAAGTATAAAAGGCGGGCTAAAGGGTTTGGTTGTTGGACAAGTAACAGAGTGTGTTAAGCACCCTGATGCTGATAGATTAAGCTTAACCAAAGTAAATATAGGTTCAGGACAAATTCTTTCAATTGTTTGCGGTGCATCAAATGTAGCATTCAATCAAAAAGTAATTGTGGCAACCGTTGGAACAACATTGCATCCAATTAAAGGAGACTCTTTTGAAATAAAAAAATCTAAAATAAGAGGTGTTTTAAGCGAAGGGATGATTTGTGCTGAAGATGAAATCGGATTAGGTATTAGTCATGATGGAATTATTGTTTTACCTGATGATAGTATTATTGGTCTTTCTGCGGCTGAGTATTTTAAAATAGAAACTGACACGATACTTGAAATTGGATTAACACCAAACAGAAGTGATGCCGCTTCTCATATAGGGGTAGCCCGGGATCTCGCTGCTATTTTAAATACAGCAGAAAAAACAGTTGCATATCAAGCAAATCCTAATGGCTTAAATGCTTTACCAAAATCTGATTCTTCAAAAAATATTTCGATTGATGTTCTAAATTTTGATGCTTGTAAAAGATACTCAGGCATTGTCATATCTGATGTCACTGTAAAAGATAGTCCAACTTGGTTAAAAAATAAATTACAATCAATAGGCATTCGCTCAATTAATAATGTGGTTGATATTACTAATTTCGTTTTACATGATTTAGGGCAACCTATTCATGCATTTGATTATGATAAAATAAATGGTCAAAAAGTAATAGTCAGAACTGCAGCTTCAAGTGAGAATTTTTACACTTTAGATTCTGTTGAGCGTGAACTTCAATCTAATGATTTATTAATATGTGATATTAAAAGCCCAATGTGTATCGCTGGCGTATTTGGAGGTTTAAATTCGGGGGTAACTGAAAAAACAAATTCTATATTTATTGAATCTGCCTATTTTGATCCTGGATTTATTCGTAAAACAGCAAAGCATCATGCTTTAAAAACAGATGCTTCTTTTCGTTTCGAAAGAGGAGCAGATCCGGACATGGTAATTAATGCTTTAATAAGAGCTTCAAATTTAATTTTAGAAATTGCTGGAGGTAAAATTGCCATGGATATTTTAGATATATATCCTGAAAAAATGTTACCTCATAAAGTAGCTTTTTCTTATTCTAATTGTAATGCACTAATTGGAAAAGAAATTGACCGAATTGTAATTAAAAACATAATACTTAGTTTGGGTATTCAAATTGAAAGCGAAGGAACGGATGGATTATTATTATTTGTACCTAGATATAAAACTGATGTAACTCGTGAAGTAGATTTGATTGAAGAGGTTATGCGGATATATGGCTATAATAATATTGATGTGAGTAAATCAATTTCATATACTGCTTTTAATGAAAATAAAAACCACGGCTATTTAATCGAAAATAAAGTGAGTTCAGCTTTAGAAGGTTTTGGCTTTAATGAAATAATGAGTTTGTCTTTAACCAAAGAAAGTTATTATAAAATTGAAGATGCTAATGTTAAGATTATAAATCCATTAAGTAATGATTTAGGGGTTTTAAGGGCCGATATGCTTTTTAGTGGGCTCGAAGCAATTTCATATAACATTAATAGAAAAAATATAGATTTAAAATTATTTGAAATCGGAAAAATATATAACCATCATCCAAACGAATCTTCTCCTTATCAAGAAAAAAAACAAATAAGTTTATTTATTACGGGTAATCTATTTAACGAAAACCCATATGGATTAAATGAAAAAACGAATTTTTCTTTTTTGAAATCAACAGTCGAACAAGTTTTAAAAAAGTGTGGCATAACTAATTTTAAGTTTTCAGAAAGTAATTACACTCATTTTGAAATGGGTTTAATTTGTCTTCAAAACAATTCACCATTAGTCGAATTGGGCTTAGTTAGCAAATCACAATTAAAAAAATTCGATATTAATCAACCAGTTTTTTATGCCGTATTAAATTTAGATAATTTAGTAAAAGCAAGTTCTAATAAAAATATACTATTCGAAGAGATTAATAAGTTTCCAATGGTAAGAAGAGATTTATCTTTATTAATAGATAAAAAAATAAAATTTATAGATATTCAAGAGCTTGCTTATTCCACCGAACGTAAGTTTTTAAAAGAAGTTAATTTGTTTGACATATACGAAGATGAAAAGTTGGGCGATAAAAAATCTTATGCCGTTAGTTTTTCTTTAGTCAATAAAGAAGCTACTTTAACAGAAAAACAAATTGATGGTGTAATTGAAAAATTAATTTTAAATTTTAAAGAAAAACTAGGCGCCGAATTACGTTAAATAAAATGCATCATTTTTTTAAGGATTTAAAAGTAGTCGAATTGGCCAGTGTATTGGCTGGCCCCAGTGTAGGTTATTTTTTCGCTGAATTAGGAGCACAGGTTATAAAAATAGAAAATCCTACTACAAATGGCGATGTTACCCGGAGTTGGAAACTAAAATCAGAAAGAAGTAATGATTCTACTAGCGCATATTTTTGGAGTGTAAATTCAAAAAAAGAAATTATTTATTTAGACATTACCATAAAATCTCAACTTCAAAAATTTTATACAATTATTACTGATGCCGATATTGTAATTACTAATTTTAAATTTGGAGACGATAAAAAACTAAAACTAGATTATACAACACTTAAGGCAATAAATCCAACATTAATTATGGCTTCAATTAATGGTTTCGGAATAAACTCTCCACGAACTGCATACGACTTAATTTTACAAGCAGAAAGTGGCTTTATGTTTATGAATGGCGAAGAAAATAGCCAGCCTGTTAAAATGCCAGTTGCCTTGATTGATTTAATAGCCGCTCACCAGTTAAAGGAAGCCATTTTAATTGCTTTAATTCATCGATATAAAACAAAAATGGGTTCACACATTGCAGTGTCTCTTTTTGATAGTGCTGTTGCTTCTCTAGCTAATCAAGCTACAAATTGGTTAATTGCAAAAGAATTACCCAAATCAATGGGGAGTATTCATCCAAACATAGCACCTTATGGCGAACTTTTTGAAACAAAAGATAAGCACTTAATTACTTTTGCTATTGGTAATAATAAACAGTTCAAACATTTATGCGATTTAATTCAGTATTCTTCATTAGCAAATGATTCTAAATATTCTACCAATCAATTAAGGGTTAAAAATCGAAATCAACTATATGCAGAGTTGTATAATTATATACGTGAATTAAATTATAAAGAATTATATAAATTGTGTTTAGAAAAAGAAATTCCAATTGGTAAAATTCGAAATTTAAAAGAGGTTTTTGAATTACCCGAAGCAAAGGCAATGGTTCGGAAATTCGAATACAACAATCAAAATCTTAATACAGTTTCAAGTATTGCTTTTAAATTTATAAACTAATGTATTCTGTTAAAATAGCTACTACTAATCAACAATTGAATTCCATTTTGAAATTACGTTACGAGGTTCTTCGAAAGCCTTGGTCACAAACAATTGATTCTGCAACAGATCAATTAGAAGAAAAATCTATAAATGCGTTTATCCAAAATAATAAAGGTGTTGTTATTGCCTGCGGTAGATTACAAGAAAATGAAAATAAAATCGGTCAAATACGTTTTATGGCAGTTGATCAAAATTATCAAGGAAAAGGCCTTGGTAAATTAATTATAACTTATTTAGAGGAAAAAGCAAAAGAATTAAAATTAAATAAAATTCAATTACAAGCTCGAGAAAATGCGGTTTCTTTTTATAAAAATAATGGATATGTTATGATTGAAAAAACATTTTTATTATGGGATCAAATACAACATTTTTTAATGGAAAAGAATGTCATTTAATCGATTATAAATAGTAGCTGCTCGGGATGATTTGACTATTCAATGATTCAACTTATTAATAAACAAATATATGGCCTTGCAATACTATTTGAGAAATTTACAATTTGTAAAAATCATTCTACATGATTTGCTTGATATACTCTTTGAAAACATAATGATCCTCCACAAAATATAATAAAGGGGTTCTTTATAGAAATTAACGTATATTTTATACTTTATTCAATAAAATCAATAGCTTTTAATAGAAAAAACGTTTAGGACGAAATTGATGATATATTTAAAATTTTAACAAAAACATTAAATAATTGTTATTTTTTTGTTTTTTAAAAAAAAATAATTAAATTTAGAAAATTCTTTATATAATTTAATTTATCAATTATGAAAAAAAACTACTATTTAAAAAGAAACATTAATGTAATTAAAATTAATGCAACTAAGCTTTGCTTATTTTTAGCAATCGTTTTATCTTCGATTTTAACCCAGGCACAGCAAGTGACTTATTCATTTTCTTCTGCTGGAGTTTTAGGCCGTTTAGGACCAAATCAAGGTCAAATTAATACAGCTTATGCTACAACTAATTTAAATGGATTAGTTAATATTGTTACTCAGGGTATTCAAGAGTTTACAGTACCGGTTTCAGGTCCTTATCAAATTATTGCTGCTGGTGCATCTGGCGGAGGTATTACTTCCTCTTTTGGATGTAGAAGAAGAGTACTTCAAGGTGAAACCTTTTTATCAGCAGGTCAAGTATTAAGAATTGTAGTTGGACAAAGAGGTGAAATGGTTAATACTTCTGCTGGAGGCGGAGGAGGTTCTTATGTGGTTAGTGGAGTTACTCCAATTTTGATTGCTGGAGGTGGTGGTGGTTATCATGTTCCTCTTACAGGAGCTGTTGCTACTTCTGATGGTAATTATGGTAACAATGGTCAAGCTGCTTCTGATGGAACTGGCCCAGGTGGAGTTGGAGGCGCAGGTGGAAGTGGATCTAACTCTGGTTGGGGTGGCGGTGGAGCTGGCTTTAATTCAAATGGTACAAATGCATCTGCTTGTTCAGGCACTGGTGGATTTTCATTCGGAAATGGTTCAATGGGAGGCTCTACTTGTAATAATACAAATGGAGGTTTTGGCGGTGGCGCTGCAACTCATGGTAACTCAGGCGGCGGCGGTGGCGGCGGTGGATATTCTGGAGGAGGAGGTTCTACTCAAAACTTATATGGTACAGGTGCAGGTGGCGGTGGAGGAAGTTTTCAGGCTCCCGGTATGACAAACACTGCTGATTTAGGAACAAATCTTGGAGCTGGTTATGTATATATAACATTAATGTGTAATATCTCTGTTTCTTCTTCTGCTAATCCTATTTGTGTTGGTAGCTCGGTAACTTTAATTACAAATGCAGTTAGTGGTATTACTTGGACTGGTGGTCTCACAACTAATTCTATTGTTGTTAGCCCTTCGGTTACTACTACATATTCTGTTGCTGGAACAAGTTCTGCAAATTGTCAAGCTTATTCTGCTATTACAATTAGTGTTAATGTTCCTAATGTAACAGCAGCAGCAAATATCAATTATTCTGTTTGTCCATCAACACCTGTAATTTTAAACGGAGGTGGTGCAAATACATATACTTGGTCAAGTGGTGTAATTAATGGTGTGGCATTTCCATCCCCTTCTTCTACATCTGTTTATACTGTAACCGGTACAAATACCGTAACAGGTTGTACTAATGTAGCTACTGCAATTGTTTATGTTTATCCAACAAGTATTTCTTTATCGCCTGCTGCTGCTATCTGTAGTGGATCTTCTGCTACTTTATCTGCAAGTGGAGCTATGAATTATACTTGGACAGGAAATAATACTACTTTACCTTTTCAAAGTCCGGTTGTTTCTCCAACATCTTCAGCTGTTTATACTGTAAATGCAATTACTTCAAATTATTGTCCTATTTCAGGTACTGTTGCTGTAACTGTTAATCCTAGTCCTGTTATTACAGCAGTTTCTAATAAAGCTTCTTTTTGCAAAGGAGAATCCACTTCAATTAGCGTAAGCGGTGCTTCAACCTATTTATGGAGTAATGGTGCAACAACACCTTCAATTACAGTTTCTCCTACAGTTACTTCTTATTACACTGTTAATGGAGTTTCTAATAATTGTAATAGTAATACCGCTTCAGTATTATTAACGGTAAATTTCTGCACATCAATAGATAAAAATGGATTAATTCAAACTAATATATCTGTTTACCCTAATCCAAATAATGGAGAATTTACAATAAAGTCTACTGAAACTATTAGTTTAGATTTAATTAATCAATTGGGGCAGGTTGTAAAAGTAATTACTTTAAATGAAACTAATAATCATCAAGCAAACATATCAAATGTTGCAAATGGAATTTACTTCATAGTTGGTAAAGGAAATAATAGTTCTATCAATCAAAAGGTGATTGTAAACAAATAAATAGTTTTTTTACTTGCGTTGGGGAATTCATCCGACCGTGAGATAAAGACGATCAAATGAGAATGTTAGGGCCATCAGAAATGATGGCCCTTTTCTATTTTAAAGTATATGTAAAAAAAAATAAAATTAGTGCACAAGAATTTATGACTTTCTTTGGATATTAAATTTTGTATTCACTTTAATTCATCAAGAAAAAAATAAATTTAATATAGATTAACAGGAATACAGATTTGAAAATAGGGATCTGTGAAAAGTTTGGTATAGATAGTTGGATACTTAAATTAATAATATGGCTATTAAGTTAAGGCTAAATTTCCATAAGTGATTTTGTAAATCGTCAAACCAATCTTTACTTTTTAGTATAATTAAATTCAAATTCATTTTCTGTTTAAAAAAAAACGAAAATACAATTAATCAAAATAGTCTTTCATTCTATCAAAAAAACCTTTTTCTTTTTTACTAGGATTTGGTTCAAAGTTTTTAGATTCTTTTAATTGCTCTAAAATCTTTTTTTCTTCGGGACTTAAAAGAGTAGGGGTATAAATACTAATTTCAACTAATAAATCACCTTTACCATAAGAGTTAACATCGGGTAATCCTTTACCTTTTAATCTTAATACTTTTCCACTTTGAGTTCCAGGCTCTATTTTTATTTTTGCTTTTGCATCTACAGTAGGTATTTCAACAGTTGTACCAATAGCGGCATCAGGAAAACCAATATTTAAATAATAAATCAAATGATTGCCTTCGCGTTTTAAAAACGGATGTTCTTCTTCTTCAATTACAATTAATAAATCACCATTAATCCCACCTCTTGCTGCAGCATTTCCTTTGCCACTCATACTTAATTGCATGCCATCGGCAACACCACCGGGAATATTTATATTAATAACTTCTTCTTCCCTAACAATTCCATCACCTCGGCAGGTATTGCATCTGTCTTTAATAATTCGCCCTTCGCCACCACATGATACACATGCGCTTTGAGTTTGCATAGCGCCTAAAATAGTTTGTTGCACACGGGTAATTGCTCCAGTTCCATTACATGTTTTGCAGGTGTCGTAATGTCCATTTTTTGCACCACTACCACTACAAGTTTTGCAACTAACGTGTTTGTTTACTTTAATTTTTTTCTCAACACCATTGGCTATATCTTGTAAATTTAATTTTACTTTAACTCTTAAATTAGTCCCTCTATTTACCCTTCTTCCACTACTTCTTCCACCACCACCACCAAATGCGCCTCCAAAAATGTCACCAAATTGACTAAATATGTCATCCATATTCATTCCACCACTACCACCAAAGCCACCACCAGCAGCACCACCAAGCCCTGCATGTCCATATTGATTATATCGCTGACGTTTTTCAGAGTTGCTTAAAACTTCATAAGCTTCTGCAGCTTCTTTAAATTTTTCTTCAGCACCTTTATCTTCAGGATTTTTATCAGGATGATATTTAATTGCTAATTTGCGATAGGCTTTTTTTATTTCTTCGTCGCTGGTATTTTTAGAAAGCCCTAATATTTCGTAATAATCTCTTTTAGCCATAATTATTTTTATTGAGCAACAATTACCTTTGCAAAGCGAATTACTTTGTCACCAAGTTTATATCCCTTTTCGGTTTCATCAATCACAATCCCTTTTTGTTCATCGCTGGTTGCTGGAATATGAGTGATGGCTTCCATCTTATCTGCATCAAAAGCTAATCCTATGCTGTCAAAAGAAACCAATCCTTTTTGAAGGGTGTTGTTTTTTAGTTTATTGTAAATAAGTTGTATCCCTTCTTTTATAATTTTAGAATCTTCAATGTCTTCATTTGATTTGATAGCACGATCAAGATCATCAATAACGGGCAAAATACTTTTAAAAACATCTTCGGCCGCAGTTTTAATAAAATCTGATTTTTCTTTTAAACTTCGTTTTCTGTAATTATCAAATTCAGAATACAATCGAAGATATTTATCATTTATTTCAACTACTTTTTCTTCTAATTCTTTTGTTTTGTTTAAAATAGTTGTTTCGTCAGTATTTTCGGTTTTTTCAGTCGTATTGTCAGCCATTTCGGTATTAGTAAAGCCCTCTATATTTTCTTCAGAAGGGTTGTTTTCTTTATTTTGCATGGGTTTTGAGCGATTAATATATTTTCTTAAAATAATTAAATCAATTAGTTTGCCATAAATTCATTAAAGATAAATTGTCAGTTATATTTATAAAATATTTTTCTGATTTTGACTTTAAAATTCATAAAAATTTGATAATTTTTTTTATTCACTTATCAAGAATAATTATAAAAGAAATGTTATTTAACAAGTTTTTCAAGGGTTTTTATTAAATCTTCACCTCTCAAATTTCTATTAATAATAATGCCTTTCTCATTAATTAAATAATTAGTTGGTATACTTTCTATATTATATTTAACAGCAGCTTCACTGTTCCAACCAAACAAATCGCTCACGTGGTTATTCCAATCTAAGCCGTCTTTTTCTATTGCTTTTTTCCAAGCATCAACATTTCCATCTAGCGAAACACTATAAATATCAAATCCCTTTCCGTTTATAAATGTTTTATTTTTAAAATGATTATAAGCAGATACAATATTTGGATTTTCACGTCGGCATGGACCGCACCAACTTGCCCAAAAATCAATTAAAACCAACTTTCCTCTAAGCGAAGATAATTTAATTAAAACTCCATTTGGATTTTTAAAAACAAGTTCTGGGGCTGTGTTTCCTAAGTTTAGACCAATAACATCAAATTTTAAAGTGCCCTCATTTTTGTTGTTACTTACATTAGTGAAGTAAAAAGAAAAAATAAATAAACAAACAAGTAATAGAATTAATAAATATTTATTTTTCATGAATTTTTTCGAATAATTTGAGCACCAATTGCATTTAAACGGGTGTCAATATGCTGATATCCTCTATCAATTTGATTGATATTAAAAATTACACTTTTGCCGTTTGCACTCATAGCAGCTATTAATAAAGCAACACCAGCTCTAATATCAGGACTAGCCATTTGAATTCCTTTTAATTGAATTTTTCTATCCATACCCATGATTGATGCACGATGAGGGTCGCATAAAATAATTTTGGCACCCATATCAATTAATTTATCAACGAAAAAAAGCCTGCTCTCAAACATTTTTTGATGAATTAAAACATTTCCTTTTGCTTGAATTGCTGTTACTAAAGCAATACTAATTAAGTCAGGAGTAAATCCCGGCCAAATAGCATCACTAATTGTTAAGATGGAGCCATCAATAAAAGTATCTACCTCGTAACTTTCTTGTTCTGGAATAAAAATATCATCACCTCGCCTTTCTAATTTAATACCAAGTCTTCCAAATATAGTAGGAATAATACCGAGGTTATCGTAACTCACATTTTTAATAGTTATTTCAGATTGAGTAACGGCTGCCATCCCAATAAAAGACCCAATTTCAATCATGTCTGGTAATAAACGATGGCTTGTCCCTTTTAATTCTTTAACGCCTTCAATTTGGAGTAAATTAGACCCTATTCCAGTTATTTTAGCGCCCATATTATTGAGCATTTTACAAAGTTGCTGCAGATATGGTTCGCAAGCTGCATTGTAAATAGTAGTAACACCTTCTGCTAAAGAAGCGGCCATTAAAATGTTTGCAGTGCCGGTTACCGACGCTTCGTCTAATAACATGTACGCGCCTTTTAAATGAGCTCCTTCTACTTCAAATAACTCTAATTCACTTTTATAATTAAATTTAGCACCTAATGCTTCAAAGCCAATAAAATGGGTGTCTACTCGGCGCCTTCCAATTTTATCTCCGCCTGGTTTAGGCATAAAAGCTTTGCCAAATCTGGTTAGCATTGGGCCTACAATCATCATACTCCCTCTTAAACTACCTCCTTTTTTCTTAAATTCAGGAGAAATTAAATAATCAATATTTACATCATCAGCCTGAAAAGTATATTCTTCTGGACCATTTTTTTCAACCTTTACTCCCAATTCAGAAAGTAATTCAATCAGTTTTATAATATCTACAATGTTTGGTAAATTGCTAATGGTAACTTTTTCTTTAGTTAAAAGTACCGCGCAAATAACCTGTAGCGCTTCATTTTTGGCACCTTGAGGTATAATTTCACCTTTTAATTTATGCCCACCGTGTACTTCAAAAATTGCCATAAGAAAGAATTAAAATTTTCTTGCGTTTTTATGTTTATGATGATTATTTTTGTGCTTGTTGTTTTTGTGAAAAAACTTTTTATTTGGATTGCTCCGTAAATCCTGATGAGAGCTAAGTGGAGCGTCTCCTTCAACTTTTAGTTCGCCAGCAGAAAGTTCATTCAGATTTTTCAGAATTACTTCGTCTGTAATACTATCCTTGTTCCAGTTATAATAAGATTTTTTTAAATGATTCGCTATCTGTCTTGTTAACTCATTTCTTTCTGCACCTAAAGGAAACTCTTTAGCTTTTTTTATGATTTCTTCAATAGTTTTGCCGTAATGTTTATATTTAATTCTCCCTTTTGGATATTCTAATACTTTTGGTTTTTCTTTAAAGGTTTCTGCATTTGGCATGCTATAAGGCCCGTCAACATCTAATTTAAATTGAGATATAATGTATAAGTGATCCCATAATTTATGATTAAAATCTGCCACATCTCTAAGTGGAGGATTAAGTTGTCCCATTACCTGAATAATAGCTTTTGCGCATAAGTTACGTTCTTCTCTATCTTTAATAGTGCAGCAATACTCAATCATACCTTGAATATTTCTTCCATATTCAGGAATGATTAGTTTGTCTAATTGTGTATTATATTCCATAGTATTAAAAACTTAAATATACTGTTAAATTGAGGCTTGAGCAATTTATAATCAAATTTTTACAAGCAAATCGATTGAATAATTTTCGAAGTCTTTTTTTTAAAAATAAACTAAAAGATCTTTGTTTAATACAAAAGTAATAATTTAATTTAGAAAACCCTTTAAAAAATTTTCACCTCTATTCTTTTTCCAATTTTTCTTTAAAATAAATAAAAATATATTTGGAGAATAAGAAAAGGATATGTACTTTTGCCACCCCTAAAAGACAAAAGGAAAGAGAAAAAGGAGATAGGGGCCACGTTCAAGTTGCGATATAGGGTATTAATAATAGCATAAAATTGTTATAATTAGATACTAGAAAGATATTAAAGACGTTCATTGAAAAGATTGGTAAACAAAGAATAGTAAGTGATTCGACTGGAGAGAATAAA